>CAYJTP010000017.1:8860-30755 GCA_964373175.1 uncultured Planctomycetales bacterium | reverse complement strand
CCCGGTGGCTTTGGGAACTCAAACAACGCGCCTATATCGAAGTGCTCGAAGACGTACATTGATCCTCCAGCAGTCACGACGTGAGTTCATGTCGCCCTCCCGATCATGACCAGTCGAGCCCCACCCCGCCACACGGCGGGGTGGCACCATCAAACGCCCCACGGCGTGGCCCGATGGCGGAGCCGAGTACCTCATCCGCGCTATCTGGTGGTCACGAGTGGAGATCCTTGTGGGATCGGGCCCGAGGTCATTCTCCGAGCCCTCCCCGTCTCACGGGCGCCCCAGCGGATCATCATCATCGGGGATCTGGCGGTCTTCGAGCGCACCGCACGGACGCTGCATCGGCGTCTGCCGCGTTGGACGGTGATCTCGGCGCAGGACCCCCTGTCGCCTCGTCACGAGAAACTCATCTTCATCGATCTGGCTCACCGCAGGCGATTTATTCCGGGCAAGAGCTCTGAGCAGGCCGGCGCAGCGTCGCGTGCATATCTTGATGCGGCCCTTCAACTGTGGCGCCAGGGATGGGTGGATGCGCTCGTCACAGCCCCGGTCACCAAATGGGCCATTGAGCGCTCATGCCCCATATTTGTGGGACAAACCGAATACCTGGCCAAGGCGATGGGCTCGAGGCATGTCGTGATGATGTTTGTTTCTCCGAAGCTGCGCATCGCCCTCTTGACGCGGCATGTGGCGCTGCGCGAGGTGTCTGTGCGCGTCACGCGATCCCTTGTTCGTCACACCGCATGGCTCACCGCGCAGGGGCTTCACCAGTTGTTTGGGATTCGCCACCCGCGGCTTGCGGTGTGCGGCTTGAATCCGCACGCCGGGGAAGCGGGTCTTTTTGGGAGTGAAGAGCGTCGCGTCTTGCTCCCAGTTCTGCGTGCCTGTCAGCACGATGGGATTCGGCTCGAGGGTCCCTTTGCGGCCGATGGGCTGTTTGCCACCGTGTGTGGTCGCGGGCATTCCGGCGTCCAGTACGATGCGATCCTCTGCTGGTATCATGACCAGGGCCTGATTCCCTTTAAACTCGTGGCGCGTGATGAGGGCTGCCAGTTGAGCCTCGGATTGCCGATCGTCCGGACCTCACCGGATCATGGAAGCGCCTTGGATATTGCTGGACACGGCTGCGCCGATCCTGGCTCAATGCGCTATGCGCTCACCGTCGCAGCGACGCTCGCCCGTCGGTTGCATGCACACCCAATCCGAGCTACGTGATCTTCTGAACGCCAACGGCTTGCGGCTGAAGAAGCGGCTCGGGCAGCACTATCTCGTGGATGCCAATCTGGCGAAGCGTCTCGTCAAGACGTGTCAGCTCACCCCAGCAGATACGGTGGTGGAAGTTGGCGCGGGATTAGGTGCCTTGACGGGTTTGCTGGCGGCTTCGGCGAAGCAGGTCCTGGCCGTCGAAGTGGATCACGCGATCTGCACGCTCCTTACGCCCCGTTTGGCGGCTCTCGCGAACGTTGAGGTTCGCTGTGAGGATATCCTGACCTTTCCGTGGCCTCGCTATCCGGGCAGTAAAGTGATTGGGACGGTTCCCTACCACATTACCTCACCCTTACTGGTCAACTTGTGTGAACAGGCGACCGCCATCGCCGGGGCGTGGTTTGGCCTTCAGCGCGAGGTGGTCCAGCGCCTGTGCGCCAACCCTAAAACCAAAGCGTATGGGCGACTGACCCTCCTGGTGCAGTATTATTTCAGCGTGAAGTCCCTGGTGCGGATGCCTCCCGCCGCGTTTTTTCCGCGTCCCCGCGTGGAGTCGATGTGGATGCAGCTGATCCCTCGTCCTTCGCGTGCGGCTCAGGTTGAAGATGAGCGCCTGTTCTTTGACGTGATCCGAGTGGCGTTTTCCCAACGACGCAAGACCCTGCTCAATGGTCTGGGGCAGTTGGCTCGCCCGCGCCTGACCCGAGAGGAAGCGGCCTGGGCCATTCGGCAGCTCGGCTTGCCTTCGCAGGTGCGTGGGGAGGCGCTTTCGCTTGAGCAATTCGCGCAACTGGCGAATACCCTGACGCATCTGAAGCCCTTCCATTGAGTTAGGCAAAGGCGTATAATACCTTCGCAAGCGTCATTCCGACGACAACCATGGGTGTAGTCAGTACCAAGGACGTTCAGCAGGTCGCCTTCCTCGCCCGGTTGCAACTGCACGACACGGAGTTGGCGAAGTTCGCCGCTCAATTGGATGACATCCTCCAATACGTCCAGCAGTTGCAGGCGGTTCCGACGGAGTCGGTCGGACCCACGAGCCATGTCCTCCCGTTGTCGAACATCATGCGGCCTGATACCATTCGTCCTTCGGTCCCGTCTGAAGAGATTCTGGCCATTGCCCCGGCGCGACACGGCCAACTCGTTAAAGTTCCCAAAGTGATCGAGACGTAACGAACTTCCGTATGCCGTCCCGCAGACCATCGACACTCACGATTCATGAACTGCGTCTGTTGATCGACCAGGGTCAGCTGGATCCTCGAGCGCTCTTGGATGATCTCTTGGATCAGATTGAACGCCTCAACCCCGTCTTGCATGCCTACATTGCCCTCAGCCCTGAGCGTGTCCGGGCTCAGCTCAAGGACCGCTTGGACCACGGGCCGCGCGGACGCCTGTTTGGCATTCCCATCACCGTCAAGGACAACCTCTGCGTGAAGGGGGAGGAGACCACCTGCGGCTCGCGTATCCTCGGCGGGTTTCGCCCGCCCTATGATGCGACGGCCATTGAACGGCTCATCCAGGACGGTGCTGTGATCGTGCCGCGCGCGAACATGGATGAGTTTGCGTTCGGGTCCTCGACAGAGACCTCCTCGTTTGGGGTGACGCACAATCCCTGGGAGACAAGCCGTGTCCCCGGCGGCTCAAGTGGTGGTTCGGCGACTGCGGTTGCGGCGGACCTGGCCATTGGCGCGCTGGGGACCGACACTGGAGGCTCAATTCGCCAGCCGGCGTCCTTCTGCGGTGTGGTGGGATTGAAACCCACCTATGGGCGTGTGTCTCGCTACGGGTTGATTGCGTTTGCCTCGTCCTTGGATCAGATCGGACCGCTCACCAAGGATGTGACGGATTGTGCGCTGCTGTTGTCGGTGATTGCCGGGCACGATCCGCGCGATTCCACCTCTGCTCCCGTTGAGGTCCCCGACTATGTGGGGCAGCTTGGCGGACCGGTGCGAGGATTGCGGGTCGGGCTTCCCACATTGCCAGCGGGAGGCTTGGATGCTGCAGTTCAGCAGGCGATGGACCAGGCGGTGGAGGCGCTGAAACGCCTGGGACTGATTCCCGTGCCTGTTGACTTGCCGCATATCGACAAGGCCGTGGCGACCTACTACATCATCGCGACCGCCGAGGCCAGCTCCAACCTCGCTCGGTACGACGGCGTGCAATACGGCTACCGCGCTCAAGCGAATGGCGATGGGTCGCTTCTCACGATGTATCAACGAACCAGGGCTGAGGGGTTCGGGGCAGAAGCCAAGCGGCGGATCATGTTGGGGACGTATGTGCTCTCGCGAGGCTACTACGAGGCGTACTACCTCAAAGGGATGAAAGTCCGCACGCTCATCAAGCGGGATTTTGACGAGGCCTTGACGCGCTGCGATGTGCTGCTGTTGCCGACCTCTCCCACCCCGCCGTTTCGCTTGGGGGAGAAACTGGATGACCCGCTGCAGATGTACCTGTCGGATATCTTCACCATCTCAGCCAACTTAGCCGGCGTGCCGGCGCTGGCGGTGCCGTGCGGGTTCACGCAGGGAGGCTTGCCGATCGGGATGCAGTTGCTCGCCGCCCCATTTCGTGAGGACGTGCTCTTGCGGGTGGCCTATGCGTATGAACAGGCCACGGAGTGGCACGCGCGAACACCAGATGTCTCCGCCGAAGGCGGATCCGCCTCTGGCGGAAGAAGTCAGAAATCAGATGTCAGCGCGTAACGGTGACCACCCTCACACGGTTTCTTCTGATTTCTGTCCTCTGTCTTCTGTCTTCTGAGCATGCAGTACGAACCAGTGATTGGCTTAGAGGTCCACGTCCAGCTGGCGACCAGCTCCAAGCTGTTCTGCGGCTGTCCGACGACCTTCGGAGCTCCTCCCAATACGCAGGCGTGCCCCGTCTGCCTCGGATTGCCTGGGGCGCTGCCGGTCCTGAACCAGCGCGCGTTTGAGTGGGGGATCAAGGTGGCGTTGGCATTTGACTGTGGACTGGCCGAGGTGATGAAGTTTGATCGCAAGCAGTACTTCTATCCGGATCTTCCGAAAAACTATCAGATCTCGCAGTACGACCAGCCGCTGGCTCGCCGCGGCTACCTCGATATCGTCGTGGATGAGGCCGCCCGGCGCATCGCCATTCATCGGATTCACATGGAGGAGGATGCCGGGAAGCTCTTGCATGACCCGCGTGAACCCGCCAGCTACGTGGATTTCAACCGGGCGGGGATTCCGCTCCTTGAGATTGTCAGTGAACCAGACCTGCGTTCGCCCGAGGAAGCCTATCAGTACCTCACCGAGTTGAAAGCGGTCCTGCGGTATCTTGACGTGTCCACCTGTAACATGGAGGAGGGGGGTCTGCGCTGCGATGCGAATGTCTCCCTGAAGCCGACAGGCGCTCGCGAGCTGGGATCCAAGGTGGAAATCAAGAACCTGAATTCTTTCAAAGCCGTGAAAGCCGCGCTGGACTATGAGATTCGACGACAAACAGCCGACCTGCAGCAACACCGTCGCATCATCCAAGAGACCCGGTTGTGGGACGCCAAAGCTGAGATGACCGAGTCGATGCGCAGCAAAGAAGAGGCCTCAGACTACCGCTATTTCCCAGAGCCTGACTTGGTGCCGTTTGTGGTCTCGAACGACGTGGTGAAGACGGTGGCCAAGACGCTTCCAGAGCTGCCCGCCCAACGTCGCAAGCGATTCGTAGAGGCGTACGGCTTAGGATCCTATGATGCCCAGGTCCTCACCCAGCATCGACGGCTCGCGGAGGTGTTTGAGCAGACGGTGGCCGCGTACGCCAAACCAAAAGCCGTCGCGAATTGGATCATGGGGGACCTCTTGGGTCATCTCAACGCGGGTGGGAAAGAGCCGGAGGATGTCCGCGTGGAGCCGGTGTGGCTTGTGCATCTGCTCGAGGCCATTGACACGGGGACCATTTCTGGGAAGATGGCCAAGGAGCTCTTCATCGAATCCCTCGAGCAGCAGCGGGACCCCCAGGACATGATCCACGAGCGGGGCTTGAGGCAGATCGTCGATGACGGCCTCCTGAATCAGTTGGCGGATGAGGTCATGGCGAACTTCCAGGAGTCGGTCCGGGATTACCACAAAGGCAAACAGAACGCCTTGATGTTTTTGGTGGGCCAGTGCATGCAACGCTCGCAGGGCAAGGCGAATCCGCAGCAAGTGACTGAGATTCTCAAGCGAAAGCTCAACACAGGCAAGGAGGTTGCTCGATGAGAACGTGGTGGGTCACGGCCATTGGACTGAGCTGTGTGGTGGCGATCGCGACGGCTACGACGACGCTCCAGGCCAAGCGCGCGGCCACCGACGATGAGCTCTATAAGGAGCTTGAGCTCTTCAGCGATGCCCTCTCGGTGGTGCAGGCGGATTATGTCGAAGAGCCCAAAGCGAAGCAGCTCATCTACGGGGCCCTGAAAGGCATGCTCGCGACCCTCGACCCCTACAGCCAGTTTCTCGATCCCGATAGCTACAACGAACTGAAGATCGAGACCGAAGGACAGTTCGGGGGGTTGGGGATCGAGATCACGGTCAAGGACGATCTCTTGACCATCATTACCCCGATCGATGATACCCCGGCCTACCGGGCGGGCTTGAAATCCGGGGACCGGATCGTGAAGATCGATGGGCAGATCACGCGGGGCGTCACGCTGTTGGATGCGGTGAAGAAGCTCCGCGGGAAACCACAGACCTCCGTGGCCTTGACCATCCTGCGGGAAGGCGAGAACGAGCTCAAGGACGTCACCCTCACGCGAGACATCATCAAGATCCAGAGCGTCCGAGAAGCCAAAATCCTCGAAAATCATATCGGGTACATCCGCCTCTCCGATTTTCGTGAGGGCACGCCAAAAGACCTGAATGACGCCCTGGACCGACTCAAGGCCGATGAGATGGACAGCCTCATTTTGGATTTGCGCAATAACCCCGGGGGATTGCTGGATGTGGCGGTGTCGACGTCTGAACTGTTCCTCGATCGCCGGCAACTGATCGTCAGCACGAAGGGACGGCTGAAGAATCAGAACATGGAGTTTCGCAGCCGGAAAGATGGCCCCGCGCATGACCTGCCGCTCGTCGTGTTGGTGAATGAAGGCTCAGCCTCGGCGTCGGAGATTGTGGCTGGGGCGATCCAGGCTCACCATCGCGGCGTGCTGTTGGGCACGAAGACCCACGGAAAGGCGTCGGTCCAGACGGTCTTCCCGTTGAAGGACGGAAGCGCCCTCCGGTTGACGACGAGCAAGTACTTCACCCCGACCGGCCGCTCCATCCATGGCGAGGGGATTACGCCCGATGTCGTCGTGCCGTTCGAGTCACCACCTGAGCCGTCCCCAGACAAAGCGAAGATCCACAAGGCCGATGAGATCTTTGACAACGTCGAGCATCCCGAGAACAAGGATGCGGCCTCCAAGCCCGCTCCTCTGGATAACCAACTGGCCAGGGCTGTGGATCTCTTGAAAGGGATTAAGGTCTACCAAGCCTCAACAAGAGCAACTCCATAAATGACGATAGTCAATTGCGGATTTTCGATTGGGGGTTGTGGATTGACAACCCAACAATCCGAAATCCAAAATCCAAAATCCAAAATTCTGTAGATGGTGCGCATCCTCGGGATTGAAACCTCCTGCGATGAGACCGCCATGGGCATCGTGGAGGACGGCCAGCGCATCCTGGCCAGCGTCATTGCGTCGAGCCAAGATTTCCATCGGCCATACGGCGGCGTGGTGCCGGAGATCGCCTCGCGCATCCATGTGGAGGTGATCTGGCAGGTCCTTGAAGAAGCCCTGGAGCAGTCTGCCTGTCAGCTTGGCGATCTCGATGCGATCGCCGTGACCCAAGGCCCTGGCCTCCCCGGTGCGCTGTTGATTGGGCTGTCGTTTGCCAAGGGGCTTGCGCTGGCCCTGGATCGACCCTTGGTTGGCGTCGATCATCTGGCGGCGCATCTGTATGCCGGTCAGATGCATGAGCCGACGCTGGAACCGCCATACGTCGGACTGGTGGTGTCTGGCGGGCATACGTTGCTCTGCGTCGCACATCCTGATCAACGATTTGAACTCCTGGGAGAAACGAAGGACGATGCGGTTGGGGAAGCGTTTGATAAGGTGGCCAAGCTCCTTGGCCTGGGATATCCAGGGGGACCGGTGATCGATCGGCTCTCTGAGGAGGGGAACGTGGCAGCGGTGGCTTTTCCGCGCAGTACGGCAAAGGATGGATTCGATTTCAGCTTCAGTGGCTTGAAGACCGCGGTCTACCACTACGTGCGCAAACAGACTCAGGAAGTTGCTGGGGGCTCCCCGGCTGTCGCCGGCGTCGGGCCGGGGGGGCGGGCAGGGCTCCAGGCTCGAGGCCATGGCCTTGAGCCTTCAGCCTCGAGCTTCGAGCGTCAGCAGATCGCTGATATCGCGGCTAGCTTTCAAGAGGCCGCCGTCGAGATCCTGATGGCCAAAACCCTGCGAGCCTGTCAGCGGACCGGGATCACACGCCTCGTCGTGGGTGGTGGGGTCGCGGCGAACCGGAGACTGCGCGAGCGGCTGACGCAAGAAGGCCAGGCTCGGGGATTGCAGGTGGTGTTTCCTCCGCCGCAGCTCTGCGTGGATAATGGCGCGATGGTGGCGGGTCTGGCGTGCGTGCTCCTGCGAAGCGGCAAGGTCTCGCCGCTCTCGCTGAACGCGAATCCCAATTTACATTTGGCCTAAATGACCCAGGGTCTGACCCTCTTGCGGTTGTTGCTGAGCACGGTGTTGGCCGGATGCATCGGGTATGAGCGAGAGCGCCACGGGCGAGCGGCGGGTCTTCGCACGCATATCCTCGTCGGCGTGGGTTCCTGTTTGATTATGTTGACCGCGTTGGACCTGATGGAGACGCTGGCCGGTCGTATCGCCGTTGACCCCACGCGTCTCGCAGCCCAAGTGGTCAGCGGGATTGGATTTTTAGGTGCCGGGACGATCTTGCGGTTTCGAGCCTCCGTCCGTGGCCTGACGACGGCGGCCAGCCTCTGGGCGGTTGCAGCCATTGGCCTGGCCGTGGGCTCTGGGTTCGCCTTCGGAGCAACGGCCGCGACGATCATTGTGCTTGTCGCGCTGTTTGGGTTCAGCCGCCTGGAACGGCGCCTGCGCAAGGATTGGTACCGAACACTTATCATCGAAAGCCGCGGCTCCAGTGAAGACCTCGTCCGGTTGCGAGCGGTCCTCTCAGAGTACGATGTGGAGATTCGAGATTTCAACGTCAGGCGGACCGACCAACCCGAGCTCTCGCGGCTTGAGCTGGACTTGAAGCTCCTGTCCGGAGCGGACGAAGAACCGATGCTCCGTGCCGTCGAACACTTGGAAGGGACTCGTCGAGCCCACTGGGTGTAGGGAGCGATTCACCGGTTTTGAGAACATCAGGAGGAGGGAGAGGACATGGCGCTACGTCACAAGCCTGCCGAAGAAGAGGTGCAGCCGCGACTCCTTGAGGTCGACGCCAGCATGAGCGGGACGCTCAGTTTCAAGGATCCGGTGAACATGCGCATCAATGGCCACTTTGAAGGGACATTGGAGGCGAAGGGAAGTTTGTCGATCGGGGAGCAGGCCCAGGTGCACGCGACGATCCGCGGAGAACTCATCAGCATCGCCGGGACTGTTGAAGGCACGATCACGGCTTCGAGGCTGGAACTCCTCCGGACCGCGCGGGTGATCGGCAAAGTGATCAGCCCGAAGCTGATCGTGGAAGAAGGGGCGACCTTCCATGGCACGTGTGACATGCTTAAGGAGCCTTCGGACATGCAGGAGATGGGCATGGACGAGTTAGCTCGCTACCTCGAAGTCGATGCCAGCACCATTGTGGAGTGGGTGCAATCGGGACGCCTGCCCGCCAGACAAGAAGGCGCCCAATGGCGGTTCGACCGCAGGCGGATCGAGGAGTGGCTCGCTCAAGAAAAAATCAGATGACAGAAGTCAGATGGCAGAAAAGACGTCGTACCTTCGTCTGACGTCTGTGTTCTGACTTCTGACCTCTGGTCGCTTGATGCAAAAACTGTGGACCCCGGCTGAAGTCGCTCGATACCTTGGCCTCACCGAAGCTCAGGTGGAGCAGTTGGTGCGTGAAGGGAAGCTCACCGGCTACAAGTTGGGCGGGCAATTGCTGCGCTTTCTCCCCGATCAGGTGAAAGAGTTGAAGATTGGGGTGGAACCCCGCCCACGAGGGGCTCACCCGGCCCTGAACCATGCCCCCTCATGGCAAGCGCGGGTTCGTGATTTCTTCTACTTTTACGATTTTTATCTTCTGTCTTTCCTCTTGCTGGCAGGGTTGGTCCTGTACCTCGTCATCTCCGGTTGACGATGGTGAGCGAGCAGCGCTTGCGTCAGTGGCTGCGCGACGTCCGTGATGGCCGCCGCTCGATGGCGAGCGTTGTCGATCAGCTCAAACGCCTGCCGATCGAGAACCTTGGCTTTGCGCGATTCGACTCCCATCGCCGGCTCCGTCGAGGTCACCCAGAGGCCATTCTGTGTGAAGGCAAGACGGCGAGCCAGCTCATTCGGCTTATCAAGCGGCTGATGGCGTTACCAGAGCTGATCCTCTTGACCCGTTTGGATCCGACGACGGCTCGCACGATTCAGGATGCGCTCCCGGCGGTTCGCTATGATCCCGTGGCCAGGCTGGGGTCTTGGAGTCCTGCTCGCAAAAAGATCACCTTGCGCGGGCTCGTCGTAGTGGTCAGCGGGGGCACGGCGGACCTCCCAGTCGCCGAGGAAGCCGCCCTGACGCTGGGGTTGTTGGGCAGCCGCATCAGTCGGCTCTATGATGTGGGGGTGGCAGGGATCCATCGGGTGCTGGACGCCTTTGGTCTGCTGCAGCGGGCCCGGGTGATCATCGTGGCGGCGGGCATGGAAGGGGCCTTGGCCAGTGTGGTCGCCGGGCTTGCGCGATGCCCGGTCATCGCCGTGCCGACGAGCGTAGGGTATGGGGCGAGCTTTGCGGGAATCGGTCCGCTGCTGACGATGCTGAATAGTTGTGTTCCCGGGGTTTCGGTGGTGAACATCGACAATGGTTTTGGGGCAGGGTATCTGGCCCATGTCATTAATCAGCCCGCATGAGGACGCGCGTGGTTCGACGCAGTTATCGACGAGCGGGAACGGTGGTCCCGTGGCAGGCCAAACACTTCAAGGGGCGTTCGGTCAAACTCGCGCCGGGTGACTCCATGGACTGGCATTCAACCGGGAACCGAGAAGAGGTCCTCATTGCGCTGGCAGGGACCCTCCATCTGGAGACTGAGGACGGCTCTCGGGTGGTGAAGACCACCAGGCTCCGTGCGGGTGAGTGCGCGTTTCTCCCGACCCGCACCCGTCATCAGGTGACCAATCGTTCACGTGGCGTTGTCCACTACCTCTATCTGACCGCCTAGTGCTTCGACAGCATTGACATGAGGGGTCCAGGGGCTCAATCCTGTCGAAGCAGTCCATAGTCAAGAGTCCATAGTCGATAGTCAGACGAAACAACCAGGACTGCAACTCGTTGTTGGCTATGGACTATGGACTATCGACTGCTCCGTCCACGCCCCGCGAGGGTAACTTAGCGTCATGCGGATCGCCCGACTACGCAAATCAAAGTGGACGGAGCACTAGGATCCCTTCATCCATGATCCAGACCACAACGATCAGCCAGCGTCTTGAGGCGTTGGTGTTGCGTTTGAAAGCGTTGGGGATTGCCAGCCCCCAGCAGCTTGAGCAGGCAAAGCACGAACAAGCCAACACCCAGGAGCGCTTCAGCGTGATCCTCACGAAGCTGGGGATTATCCGGGACGCGGAGATCGGCAAGCGGCTTGCTCCCCAGCTTGGTTGGATGGCGCAGCGGCTGGAACCCGCTCAGGTCAGCCTTGCCTCGGCCAGTGGACGCATCCCCCTTGACGTGTGTCGAGCCCATCACCTTGCCCCAATCAACGAACCCCAACCCGGTCATGTGGTGGTCGCCACGGATGATCCGTTCACCCTGTTGGCGCTTGAGTGGCTCGAGCGACACTGCGGCCTCAGCCTGGAACTAGTCTTGGTTCGGGAACAGGATTTCGCTACGCTCTTGGCCCGGCTTGATCAACCACCTCAAGCCGCTCCAGCTGCCGCACCCGTCTCCTCCCCTCCGCCTCCACCACCGAGGACTCCAGTGGTGAGCCACCCCCCTCCCGCGGTCGCTCCGGTGGCTCCTGGTGAGACCAAGTCGTCCCAAGGAGGTGACGAGGCGGATGAGCCCATCATTCGCCTCGTCGATTCGATGTTGACAGAGGCGGTTCGCATGCGAGCCAGTGATATCCATATCGAGCCGCTGGCGAGTGGTCTCAAGGTGCGCTACCGCATTGATGGGGCGTTGCGCGAAGTGAACAGCCCGCCAAAAGCCCTGCACGGGCCGATCACGAGCCGGATCAAGATTCTCGCGGGGTTAAATATCGCGGAGAAACGGCTGCCTCAGGATGGGCGCCTTCAGCTCACCGTCGAGGGGAAAGCGCTCGATGCGAGGATTTCCACGCTCCCGGCCTTGCATGGCGAATCCATCGTCATGCGGCTCTTGGATCGTAGCCAAGCCGTGCGGGGTCTCCATGAGCTGGGTCTGTACCCACGCGATGAGCACCAGTGGGACGACCTCATCCGACGGCCCTATGGGATGGTGCTGGTGACGGGTCCGACCGGATCCGGCAAGACCACGACGCTGTACGCGACCTTGGCCGCCCTCAATCGCCCGGACCGCAAGCTCATCACGGTCGAGGATCCGGTTGAGTATCAATTGTCTGGGGTCAATCAGGTCCATGTCAAAGCGGCGATCGGGTTGTCCTTCGCAGCGGGCCTGCGGGCGATCCTCCGCCAAGCGCCCGATGTGATCATGGTCGGGGAGATCCGCGATCAGGAGACGGCGCAGATTGCCGTTCAAGCGGCGCTGACCGGGCACCTGGTCTTTTCCACGCTCCACACCAACGATGCCCCGTCGGCGGTGACGCGGCTCGTCGATATGGGGATCGCGCCGTTTCTTGTCGCGTCCACGATCCAGGGCGTCCTGGCCCAGCGACTCATCAGACGGATTTGTCCCTCGTGTCAGGTACATCGTCCACCAACCCCTGAGGAGCAGCTCTTCCTGGCTGAGGCCAAGCCGGGGGAGACGTCGATTGTGACGGCGGCGGTCGGACCGACGCACGTGACGGAGGGAAAAGGGTGCGAACAGTGCCACGGCAGCGGCTATTACGGCCGGATTGGCATCTATGAACTCCTGTGTCTCAGCGACGCGCTGCGGCAGCTGATCGTCGCGAAAAGCCAAGCCTCAAGCCTGCGGCAACAGGCCATCCACGAAGGGATGCGTACGCTTCGCGATGACGGGCGGACCAAAGTCGCTGAAGGGCTCACGACGGTGGCCGAAGTGCTTCGCGCCACCCCAAAGCAGGTTCTCTGATGGCTGACGCGCGTCTTGACGTGCAGGCGTTGCAAGAGGCGTTTGCGGCCGCGAGTCGGGAGGGGGTGGCTGCCGAAGCGGCGCAGGACAGCGCAAAGCTGTTGGAGCTGGCGAGCCAAGCGCCCGTGGTCCGCCTCGTCGATCAGGTCCTCTCGGAAGCGGTGGCGCGCCGCGCCTCGGACGTCCATGTGGAGACGTTTGAACACGAAGTGCTCATTCGCTATCGCATTGACGGGAGGTGTTACCAGGTGGCCACCCCGCCCAAGAGCCTGGCGCTGGCCATTGCCTCCCGCATTAAGATTCTCGCGAATCTCGATGTCGCCGAATTGCGCCTGCCTCAGGATGGACGGATCCTGCTGACCCGCGACGGCCGCCAGATCGACCTGCGGGTCTCGACCCTGCCGACGGTGTACGGCGAGAGCATCGTGCTGCGCGTGTTGGACAAATCGTCGTTGAACAAGACCCTCGAGCAGCTCGGGATGGAGCCGTCCATGCAACACGCGATCGAGGAGCTCATCAGACGCCCCCACGGGCTGTTCTTGGTCACCGGGCCGACCGGATCCGGGAAGACGACCAGCCTCTATGCCTGTCTCACCACCCTCAATCGTCCCGAGGTGAAAATCGTCACGACCGAAGATCCGGTCGAATACGATGTCCCGGGCCTGGTGCAAGTGGCGATCAATCAGAAGATCGGGCTGGATTTCGCGACGTGTCTGCGGGCGATTCTTCGCCATGATCCCGATATCATCATGGTGGGGGAGATCCGTGACGCAGAAACCGCCCAGGTGGCCATCCAATCCGCGCTCACCGGGCACCTGGTGTTTGCCACGTTGCACACCAATGATGCGCCGGGGGCCGTCACACGATTGCTGGACATGGGCTTAGAGCCTTTTCTCATTACCTCGACGGTCAGTGGGGTGTTGGCGCAGCGGTTGATCCGCCGCTTATGCCCCGCGTGTCGAGCTCCCCACCAGCCGACGCGTGAAGAAGTCGCCGCTCTGCAGCTTGCCCCAGAGCAACTGACCATGCCGTTGATGGGGCCGGTCGGCTGTGAGGCGTGCCAAGGCTTAGGGTTCCAGGGACGTAGCGGGATCTTTGAGCTGTTGATCCTGGGCGAGGCGATTCGACCGCTTGTGTTGGAACGCAAAGCGGTCAGCATCGTTCGAGAGATGGCCAGCCAAGCAGGGATGCGAACCCTCAGGGAGGACGGGCTCAGGAAGGTTCTTGCAGGCGAAACCTCCGTGGAGGAGGTCATCCGGGAGACGCAAGACTATGATTGAGCAGCCAGTACTAGAGGCACGACGTGTGGGGGCAGGGGGCGGGAGACGTGGGGCAGGGGCCCGCGCCCCTCGCCCCGCGCCCCTTGCCCCTGCTCATGGGTTTACCTTAGTGGAACTGCTCGTGGTCATTGCGATCCTGTCCATCTTGATCAGTTTGGTCACCGCCGGCGCGCAGGGCGCTCGGCGGCGTGGGGCTGTGACCAAAGCCAAATCGACGCTCGCAGCGATCGAAACGGCAATCGCGATGTATCACGGGGATTTGGGGGTGTATCCTGCTTCCGAGAACGCCAATCTCGTGAAGGCGTTGGCTGACGATCCCGGGGATCCTGACTGGCAGGGCCCCTACATGGAATTTAAACAGGAGGAGTTGAATAACGGAGCGCTCTTGGACCCGTGGGGCAAACCCTACGTGTATGTCTCAACCAACGGCGGGTCCCCAACGCACCGCTCCCGCTCCTACGACTTGTATTCCCTTGGCCCAAACGGCGTGGATGATGACGGCACACAGGACGATATCGTTAATTGGTAATCACCAGGGGGCAGGGGGCGGGAGACAGGGGGCGTGGTTACGTGCCCCTCGCCCCGCGCCCCTTGCCCCCTGCACAGGATTTACGCTCATTGAGTTGCTGGTCGTCATGGGGATTATTGGCTTGCTGGTTGCTTCCAGCGTCCCGGCGTTGACCGGATATGCCAAGCAAGTGCGCCTCAAGGCTGCGACGCGTGAGGTCATTGGTCTTTTGTCATTGGCGCGAAGTTTAGCGATCAGCTCCCGCAAGGCCAAGACGGTGTCTGTGGATCCGGAACATCGTGAACTCGTGATCGAAGAGACCTTGGATCAAGAGGAGCCGCGTCGGGTGCGGTTTGCCTCTTCCGTCACCATCTCGGTGCAGCCCCAGGGCCAATCCGAGCCATCCAGCGAGCCTGCGCGGCTGATCTTTCAATCCAATGGATCCGTGGCCGGCCGATCGGTCTCGCTCGTGTTGTCCAACGGCACTCGCACGCAGACGATCAGTGTGAGCGCGACCACGGGGGCGATCATCGTGCACTAACGCGCCACGGCGAGTCGGCTGGGGTGACGAGGCCGGGATGAAGCGGGGTTGACGAATCCGAAAAACCATGCTACAGTTACGGTGAATGGACAGCAGAGCCTCCAGGCAGCTTGCTGGCGTAGGTCTTGCCTGCCTTGTCACCATCCTACAACCCCAACCAGTCAGCGCGGGTCTTCGTGACGAAGCCGTGAAGTATCGTACCGAGGGCTACGAGCGGCAGCAACGCGGGGATCTGGCCGGTGCCGTGGAAGCCTATCAAAAAGCCGTGGCGCTCGATCCATCCTATCCGACCCCCTACAACGATCTGGGGGTCATCCACGAGCAGCGCGGGGAATTTGAGCGCGCCCAGCAAGCCTATGAGCAGGCGCTGCTGCTGGATCCCAAGTATCTCCAGGCGCATACCAATCTGGCCATGCTGCAGGAACGCCTGGGGCACAAAGACGCAGCGATCGTCCATTGGTTGAAGCGCTATCAGCTTGGCGATCCCCATGATCCGTGGACGGTTCGAGCAGAAGAACGCCTCATCGCCCTCGGCGTCCTCAAGACGCATCCCGGATTCAAAGGGAAGCTCTTTACCCGCCGTCGCGTCGTGGAACAGGAGCTGGAAGCGCACGAGCAGTCGATTGAAGATTTTCATGCCGTGAGCGAACGCTGGCGTTAGTCGTCGTCTGAACACGCACATCGGATTCCCGCACAGTCGCCCATCACGTTGAGTGCAACCGCACGATAACCAGTGATACCCCCACACGAGGGTGACGACGGACACCTGCCTCCAAGACGAACGCGTCGCTGAGCACGAACGCATGATGGTTTCACAGACCTCTCGGGCGTTTCTCATTGATGGGACCGCGTTTTGCTACCGTGCCTTCTATGCGATCCGGGGCCTGTCGAGCGCGAACGGGCAGCCCACGAATGCGATCTATGGCTTCATCCGCATGCTGATGGCGTTACGCAAGACCCACCGGCCAGACTATCTGGCGGTGGCGTTTGATGCGGGCAAGCCCACGCTTCGCCATGCACGCTACGAGTCCTACAAGCTCAATCGCAAACCCATGCCCGACCCGTTAATTGCCCAACTCCCCCTCATTAAAGAGTTGTTGAAGGCCTACCAGGTGCCGTGCTTTGAGTTGGAAGGCTACGAGGCGGAAGATCTCCTGGCGACGCTCGCGCGCCGCATCGCCAGTTCCCAGGTTCAGGTCTTGTTGGTGACGGCTGATAAGGACGCGCTGCAGCTCGTGGGTCCTCATGTGAAGGTCTACAATCCCCACAAAGACGAGTTGACGATTGATGAAGGCGCGGTGGTGGAGCGCTATGGGGTGCCCCCGGAACGCATGGTGGATCTGATGGCCTTGATGGGCGATCCGATCGACAACATCCCGGGCGTGCCGGGGATCGGCGAGAAAACCGCGGCGGAGCTTCTGCGCAAGTTCGGCAGTCTTGAGGCGCTCTATGAGCGTTTGGATGAGGTCGAGAATCCCGCCCGGCGCGAGGCGCTTGGCAAGTTCCGGAAGCAGGTGGAGTTGTCGCGGGAGCTGGCGCGCATTGAGCCTGATGCGCCCATCAGTGTGGTGCTTGAGGGATTAGCGGTTCGCGAGCCCAACTGGACCGCCATCAGACGGATCTTCCGGCAGCTGGGGTTTAAGCAGCTGCTGGCCGAGGTGGATGCGGAAGTGCCGGCGTCGACGCCGATGGCCTCACGGCAGATCCATCTGGTGAAGGACGCCACGTCTTCGGAACCCCTGAGGTCCGCATTGGCTTCCACCCACTCAGCTGCACTCTGGAGTTGGCCTGCTGAAGATCAGAGGAGCGGGATCCTGGCCCTGGCTTGGACCTTGGAAGAAGCCTGGATTGTTCCGCTAGAAGCCAAACGTCCGACGTGGCTTGAGCCGCTTATCACGTGGCTGGCCTCCCCCCAGCATCCCAAGGTTGGTCATGACCTCAAACAGACGATGCGCTGGTTCCATCAGCTCGGCTATGTCGTTGAGGGAGTCTCTGGCGATACGATGCTTGCCGCCTATCTCCTGAATCCGGCGTCGGCTTCTCCAACCCTTCAGGATGCCGCTGAGGAGTGGCTTGAGGTTCGCTTGCCCCCTGTGCCAACCGGGGATCTCTTCAGCGAAGGCTTGGGGGCGCAGACGGTGGCCCAGCATGTATGCACGATCCTGCAACTTGCCGAGGCGTTCACTGAGCCACTTCGCAAGAACCAACTCGAGCACTTGTACCGCGAGCTAGAACTTCCTCTCATTGCGATCCTGGCGGACATGGAAGCGATCGGGATCGCGGTTGACCAAGCCTTCTTGGCCTCCAGGCATCGCCAGATGGAAACGAAGCTCAAGCGGTTGAGCGAGGAGCTCTATGCACTGGCTGGCGCCCAGTTCAATCTCAACTCGCCCAAGCAACTCGCTGAGGTGTTGTTTCAACAGTTGAAGCTTCCGGTGGTCAAACGGACCAAGACCGGTTTCTCAACCGACAGCGAAGTCCTCCAAAAGCTTGCCGAAGCTCATCCATTTCCGAAGAAACTGCTGGAGTATCGGGAACTCGCCAAGCTCATCTCCACGTATCTGGAAGCCCTTCCACACTTGATCGATCCTGCCACCGGCCGCCTCCATACCTCGTTTCATCAGACTGGCACGGCCACAGGCAGGCTCTCCTCAAGCGACCCCAATCTGCAAAATATCCCCATCAAGACTGAGCTCGGACGACAGATTCGCAAAGCCTTCATCCCGGGTGAAGCCGGATGGAGGTTGCTGGCGGCGGATTACTCGCAGATTGAGCTACGGATCTTGGCCCATCTCTCAGGCGATCCGCAGTTGATCGAGGCGTTTCGTGAGGGTCGTGACATCCATCGCTACACCGCGTCCTTGATCTATGGAACGCCTGAAGCCGACGTCAGCCCTCAGATGCGAAACGCCATGAAGGCGATCAACTACGGCATCCTCTACGGGATGAGCGCCCACGGGCTCTCCAAAGAGCTGGGGATCGCTCACGAGGAAGCGGCCACGTTCATCGAGGCCTATTTCGCACGCTACCCGAAGGTTCGGGGGTTCCTCGATGCGCAAATCGAGCAGGCCAGGCGCGAGGGCTATGTGCAAACCCTCTTGGGCCGGCGACGCTACATCCCCGAGGTCAACAGCCCTGATCCAATCGTGCAGCAGTTCGGCGAACGCATGGCCGTGAATGCCCCAATCCAAGGGACTGCGGCCGACCTGATCAAGCGCGCGATGGTGCAACTGGCTGCAGCGCTTAAGCACAAGGGCCTTGCGAGCCGGATGCTGCTCCAGGTTCACGATGAGCTGGTGTTTGAGTGCCCGCCTGAGGAAGCAGAGCCCCTGGCCCTCCTCGTGCGGCAGATCATGGAAGGGGCGATTGCGCTGGCCGTCCCGCTTGAGGTCGTGGTGAAGCAAGGCCCTAATTGGCTTGAGATGAAGGAGCTCTGAGCAACGTAACCAGAAACCAGTGACCAGAGATGACAACATGGTTCTGGTTACAGGTCTCTGGTCTCTGGTCTCTGGTCTCATGATTGTCATTGGCGTGACGGGAGGCTTGGGGACTGGCAAGAGCACCGTGGCGCGGATGTTCGGGGAATTGGGGGCCGTCGTCCTCGATGCGGACCGCGTGGCCCACGAAGTCATGGAGCCCAAGCGTCTGGCGTGGCGGCGTCTCGTCAAGGCGTTTGGGACCAAGGTGCTCAATGAGGATCGAACGATTAACCGCAAGCAGTTGGCTGCGCGGGTGTTTCGGGATGCTGAGGCTCGTCGGAAGCTGGAGGCGATCATCCATCCCCCAGTCCTTCGTCGTATCAAACAGCAGCTTCACCGACTCACCCGAAATCGCCGGGTCCGGGTGGTGGTGCTCGATGTCCCGCTCCTGGTGGAGACGAATTCCCAGTCACTGGTTGATACCCTCATCGTCGTCACCGCACCCCCTGCGGTTCAACGTGAACGACTGCTGGCACGAGGGTTCTCAACCGATGAGATCACTCAGCGAACACAAGCGCAGTGGGAGTTGTCGGCCAAAGTGGCCCTGGCCGATGCTGTCGTGGATAACTCGGATGGGTTGGACAAGACCCGAAGGCAGGTGAGGGGGCTATGGAGCAATCTCGTGGAAGCCAAACACAAGCGGCACGGTTAGATCTCGCAGCGCTCAAAGACATGAAGATCACCGAGCTCAACAAGATGGCTCGGGATCTAGGGGTCAACGGTCTGTCGGGTCTGAAAAAGCAGGATCTTATCTTCAAGATCCTGGGGGCCCAGACCGAGAAGGAGGGCCTCATTTTTGCCGAAGGGGTGCTGGAGATCCTCCCGGATGGATTTGGGTTCCTGCGCTCGCCGAATTACAACTACCTGCCGTGTCCGGATGACATCTATGTCTCCCCGTCGCAAATCCGCAAGTTCGATTTGCGCACCGGGGATATCGTCAGCGGGCAGGTGCGGCCGCCCAAGGAAGGGGAGCGGTATTTCGCCCTCCTGAAGGTCGAGGCGGTCAACTTTGAGAATCCCGACGAGACCAAGGACAAAATCCTCTTCGACAACCTCACCCCGATCTATCCCAACCAGCGCTTCGTCTTGGAAACCAATCCGAAGGAAATCTCCACGCGCATCATGGACCTGCTCACCCCCATTGGCAAGGGGCAGCGGGGATTGATCGTCGCCCCACCCTACAGCGGCAAGACCGTCCTGCTCCAGAAGATCGCCAATGCGATCACGACGAACTTCCCAGAGGTCATCTTGATCGTGTTGTTGATCGACGAGCGGCCTGAAGAGGTCACCGACATGCAGCGCTCCGTCAAGGGAGAGGTCATTTCCTCGACCTTTGATGAGCCGGCCGATCGGCACGTTCAGGTGGCGGAGATCGTCCTCGAGAAAGCTAAGCGGCTGGTGGAGCGCAAGAAAGACGTCGTCGTGCTGCTCGACAGCGTCACGCGGCTGGCCCGGGCGTACAATACGGTGGAACCGCATAGCGGGCGGGTGCTCACCGGGGGGATTGACGCCAACGCCCTGCATAAGCCCAAGCGCTTCTTCGGCTCCGCGCGAGGGATCGAGGAAGGGGGGAGCCTGACGATCATCGGGACGTGTATCATCGACACCGGCTCCCGGATGGATGAGGTGATCTTTGAAGAATTCAAAGGGACCGGCAACATGGAGCTCACCCTGGATCGCAATCTGTTTCAGCGTCGCATCTATCCAGCCATCGACATCCGCCGCTCCAACACCCGTCGCGAGGAGCTCCTGATCCCGAACGATGAACTCCAGCGCATCTGGATCTTGCGCAAGGTCCTGAACGAGATGGATCCGGTGCAGGCGATGGAGCTGTTGACGGACCGGCTCTCGAAGGCGAAATCGAATCAAGAATTCTTGTCGACGATGGCGAAGAAAGGTTAAGCCCGTTAGCCGGTTTGGCCCGTTAAGCCTGTGAACGTGGAACTGGCTCAACCGGCATCACTGGCTCAACCGGCAAAACCAGCGGGGGGAACATGAAAGAAGGCATTCATCCTGAATACATGGAGTGCACGATCACCTGCTCGTGTGGCGCGGTCTACCACACCCGTTCCACCCGGAAGCAGATTCATATCGAGATCTGCGCGAGCTGCCATCCGTTCTTCACCGGCCAACAGAAGTTTGTGGACACCGCCGGCCGCATCGAGCGGTTCCGTCGCAAATACCGCAAAGCCTCCACCAGCTAGCCTGTCGCCTCCATGCTCCTCCCGCGCGAACAATTTCTCGCCCACCTCCAACAGCTCGATCGCCGCTACACCGAGCTCGAAGAGCACCTGGCCCACTTGGCCAGTCAGCCCGACTCGCAGGACTACCAGCGGGACTCAAAGGAATTGACCCAGTTGAAAGAACTGGTGCTGACCTTTCGGACCTACCAACGCCTCGAGCGCGAGGTCCGGGAGGCCGAGCAGATGGTGCATGCCCACGGCGATCCGGAGCTCCGGGAGCTTGCCAAGACGGAGGTGGTTTCACTGCGCCAGCAACAGACCCACCTCTTGGAGCAGCTTGAGCAGCTGTGGAAAGAGGAACACGAAGGGCCTGAGCGGCCGCTCATCATCGAGATTCGGGCGGCGACTGGAGGGCTGGAAGCTGGCCTGTTTGCGGGTGACCTGTACCGGATGTATGCGAAGTATGCCGCCAGGTGCGGCTTGACGGTTGAGCAGATTGACAGCCACCCAACCGAAGCCGGGGGATTGAAAGAGATCATCTTTTCGATCAAAGGGCCGGATGCGGTTGAGCGATTTAAGTTCGAAAGCGGGGTGCATCGGGTTCAGCGCGTTCCCACGACCGAGGCGCAAGGGCGGATTCACACCTCCACGGTGACCGTCGCCGTGCTTCCAGAACCTGAAGAGGTTGAGCTGCCCCCCATTCCGTCCAAAGAGCTGCAGATTGACGTGTTTCGTTCCTCGGGTCCTGGGGGACAGTCCGTCAACACGACCGACTCCGCCGTGCGGATTCGGCACATCCCCACCGGCCTCATGGTGACCTGCCAAGACGAGCGCAGCCAGTTGCGCAATAAGGAAAAGGCCATGCGGGTCTTGCGGGCCAGGCTCTTGGCTCAGCTCCAGCAATCCAAACAGGAAGAGCTGGCCTCCAACCGACGCCGGCAAGTGAAAAGCGGTGAGCGCAGCGAGAAGATTCGCACCTACAACTTTCCGGATCGTCGAGTGACCGATCATCGGATCGGTCTGACCCTGCACAAACTGGAGGTCATCCTCGATGGCAATCTCCAGGAGTTGATCGATCCCTTGCGGACCGCGGAGCACACCAAAACCCTGCAGGAAACCAACACATGATCGTTGAAGACCTTGAACCCCACATCGATGTTCGACACGTGATCGCTGTGCTTGAACAAACGCTTCGAGCAGCGGGGGTTGTCAGTGCACGGGCTGAGGCGGAGTGGCTCGTGGCCGGGGTACTGGGGACGACCCGCACGGGGCTCTACCTCTGGGATGACCCGCTGACGGATGAGA
>CAYJTP010000017.1:0-8760 GCA_964373175.1 uncultured Planctomycetales bacterium | reverse complement strand
CTGGGGACGACCCGCACGGGGCTCTACCTCTGGGATGACCCGCTGACGGATGAGATCATTGAGGCGGTGCGGGACTTGGTGGCTCGACGGATCACTGGGGAGCCGCTTCAGTATCTGCTGGGGTTCACGGAATGTTGCGGGCATCGGCTCGAAGTCGGCCCCGGGGTCTTCATCCCTCGTCCTGAGACTGAAGTGATCATGGAACGAGCCCTCGCCTATCTCAGGACGATGACGTCACAAGCCCCTGCTAAGACGACGGTCCTAGATCTGGGGACCGGGAGCGCGAATATCGCGATTCGTCTGGCGCATGCGGTTCCAACTTGTCTTGTGATCGCCGTTGAGCTATCATGGGAGGCCCTGCGGATCGCGAAGCGCAACGTCGAGCACCATCAACTGGGCGATCGGGTGACACTCATCCAGGCCGATTGGACCAGCGCGCTTCGCGGACCGTTTCACCTCATCGTGTCCAATCCTCCCTATGTCACGACGGAGGAGTTGGCTAAGCTGCCGCTGTGTGATGGCCGGGAGCCGCGGATGAGCCTTGAGGGCGGGGCCGACGGCATGGCGTTTCATCGCCGCCTCATGGCGGAAGCCTCGCGACTGTTGTTCCCGGGCGGTGCGATCTGTATGGAATGTGCGCCGATGCAGGCGCATGTGCTGGCCGAGGGTGCCTTGAGGCAGCCCTGGGTGGCTCGCGTGCACGCGTTTGAGGATCTGGCAGGACGTCCACGAGGCGTATGGATCACGAGACAGTAACCACCAGGTCTTCTCCACCTGAGATGACCGCCAAGCTGATCCTCGAATCGAGCGGGCCGCTCGCTGGCACCGTCGAGGTCAGCGGGGCCAAAAACTCGGCCCTTCCGATCATGGCGGCGTGCCTCTTAACGGATGAGGAATGTCTCATCGAGCATGTGCCCCACGTGACCGATGTGATCACAATGGTCGACATCCTGCGGCAGCTCGGGGTGGAGGTCGTCTGGGACGGGGAGCAGTTGGTGCTCCGACCGGACGGCTATCACGGCACGACCGCGCCGTATGAGCTGGTCAGCCGCATGCGGGCCTCAATCTGCGTGTTGGGACCGTTACTGGCCAGGCATGGTCGGGCGCAGGTAGCGATGCCCGGCGGGTGCGTCATCGGCCCGCGGCCGGTTGACCTCCATCTGAAAGGACTCACGGCGCTTGGCGCGACGATCACGATGGAGCATGGCTATCTCCTGGCAGAGAGCGAGCGGCTTCATGGGGCCACGGTCCATCTTGCCGGGTCCTTTGGTTCCTCCGTGCTGGCCACCGCGAATGTCATGATGGCCGCCTCGTTAGCCGAGGGCGTCACGGTGATTGAGCATGCGGCGTGCGAACCGGAAGTAGTTGATCTTGCCAACTGCTTGGTGGCGATGGGCGCCAAGATCACCGGCCATGGGACGCCACAGATTCAGATCGAAGGCGTGTCGCAACTTCATGGCGTGCAGTACCGGGTCATTCCGGATCGGATTGAGACGGGGACCTTGATGATCGCGGCGGCTCTCCTCGGTGGTGACGTGACCATCCGCGGGGCTGTGCCGGCGCACTTGGGGGCGGTGATTGACAAGCTCGCTGAAGCCAACGTCGTGATTGAATCGCTGACCGGCGCCTTGCGCATCCGCTCCAAGCGGGAGCTCACAGGCGTTGAAGTGACCACCCTGCCATTTCCAGGTTTTCCCACTGACCTCCAAGCCCCGATGACGGCCCTGATGTCCGTCAGTCAGGGCGTGAGTCTGATGACTGAGAAGATTTATCCTGAGCGGTTCATGCATGTGCCTGAGCTGCGGCGCATGGGGGCGCAGATCACTCGCGAGGGGCCGACGGCGATCATCAAGGGTGTTCCACGGCTCAGCGGGGCTCCGGTGATGGCCTCAGACCTCCGGGCATCGGCCGCCTTGGTGCTTGCGGGTCTGGCCGCCGACCACCGCACAGAGTTACACGGGATCGAACACCTCGATCGAGGCTATGAACACTTGGAGCACAAGCTGACCAGTCTCGGGGCTCACATGTACCGAGAAGGGAGCTAACGTGGTGAACAACGTGAGGAATTGCGGATTGTCGATTGCGCCCGCCCCGGCTTTGGGATTCAACGGCGGGCCGGGGGAATGCGGATTGTACACCAGGCCATTCGCAATCCAAAATCCAAAATCCCTGCCCGCCCACGGAGCGCAAGGGGCAGGCGGGCAAAATCCGCAATACCCTGTGAGGGAGGGACGATGGTCGTGATTCGCTTTCAACGGATCGGCACGAAGAAGAAACCAGACCACCGCATTGTGGTGACGGATCGCCTGCGTGCCCAGTCAAGCCGGGTCATCGAAGTGCTCGGTCACTATAATCCTGCTGTGAAGCCGGCGACGTTTGCGGTGAACGAGGAACGGCTTGTCTATTGGATGTCCCTGGGAGCGCAGGTGTCTGAGGCCGTGCAGCGGCAATTGACTCGGTTCCGACGGATTGCCGTCGCGTCAGCCCCACGCGTATCCTCTCGGGGCTAGATCGCTGGCGGTGAGTGATCGGACGACGTGCGTCAGACTGATGGCACACCACGATGCGGGTTGATGTGGTCACAATTTTTCCCTCGATGTATCCGTCAATCCTTGGGGAGTCGATCCTCAAGCGGGCTCAGACTGCTGGCCTGATCCAGGTCGTGGTACATGACTTGCGTGACTCGACGCACGATAAGCGGCGGACGGTGGATGACCGTCCGTATGGCGGTGGGCCGGGTATGGTGATGAAACCCGAACCGATCTTTGAAGCGGTCGAGGCGATCGAACGCCGGGCCCATGGGACCTTTCCAAGATCCTCGAGCAGCCGGTGTCAAATCATCCTGATGGCTCCTCAGGGGGAGCGATTGACCCAGGCCCTCGCAAAGGAACTCTCAACGCGTGAGCACCTGGTGATCATCTGCGGGCATTACGAGGGCGTGGATGAGCGCATTCGGCAAACCCTCATCGACCGTGAGGTGTCCATCGGGGATTATGTCCTGACGGGTGGGGAGTTGCCGTCGTTGGTGGTGATTGATTGCGTCGCGCGGTTGATTCCAAGGGTGTTGGGCCATGCCCAGGCGACTGTGGATGAGTCGTTTCGAGACGGGTTGCTCGAATACCCCCAGTACACGAGGCCCCCGGTCTTTCGAGGGATCGCCGTGCCGGAGGTCCTCCGATCAGGGGATCATGAGGGCATCGCCACGTGGCGCAAGCTCCAGGCGCTGGCCCGGACGCTGACCCGACGGCCCGATTTGTTGGACGCCCCCACGCGTACAAGCCCATCAACCTCTTGCCGCTCATGAGACGGCAGATGGCCAGCTGCTTAAGACGCATACAGCAGAGCTTGACAGACCGTGTCACCCTCCTTCGCCGGAAGCCCCGCCCTTGAGCGGGGAGGAAGGCGAAGCGAGGGTGTTGCTGCGAAGCCTCTGCTTCGCTCTTCGAGCTTCGCAGAAGTCCCTCCGAAGCCTTGGCGAAGGAGGACGTGCCGCCAAGGCCACGGCGAAGCAGAACTCGGCTTCGGAGCGGTTCCGCCCCACGGGCGTAGGAAAAGGTGTCACCCCGCCGTGGCGGGGTGGGGCTCCACGTAAGGGGATGACCGCATGAGACCAGTGGAATCGCATCCACAACTCCAGCAGGCGCTGAAAGGCTTTCGAAAAGCCAACGTCCCGGAGTTCGGGCCCGGCGACCACATCCGGGTGTGGTGTCGAATCATCGAGCGCGATCGGGCTCGGCTCACTCCCTTCGAAGGTCTGGTGATTCGTCGGCGAGGATCGGGCTTGTCTGAGACGTTTACCGTCCGGCGGCTCACGCATGGGGAAGGGGTGGAACGCGTCTTCCCGATCCATGCCCCAGTGCTTGAGCGCATCGAGATGATCCGGCGGGGCAAGGTCCGACGGGCCAGACTCTATTTCCTGCGGACGAAAGTGGGCAAAACCCGAATTGCCTCTGCGCAGACTAGTGACGCTGCCAAGCCAGCTAATGAGGGACAAGGAACAGACGTTCCACGTCCCGAGCAAGAGGCCAAAACCGCCTGAGGATTGCGCACGCGACGCCGGCTTCCGGGTCATCGCCGGCGTAGACGAAGCCGGGCGCGGTCCGTGGGCGGGGCCGGTGGTCGCCGCTGCGGTGCTCCTACCCGCTTCTCGAAACCATCGTCTCTCACCCACACCACGCCTCTCCCACGTTCGGATCGACGATTCCAAACGACTTTCTCCTCAACAACGCCTCCGGGCGTATCAGGCCATTGTGGAGGACGCGGTGATTGGCGTGGGGATCGTGCCAGCGGACGTCATCGATACGGACAACATTCTCCAGGCCACCTTCCGAGCCATGCAGCAAGCGGTGGCGGATCTCTCGCGTCAACCGGAGCTCATTCTGGTAGACGGGCCTCATGCGCCTCAGCTTTCGATGCCGTGTTGGCCCATTCTTCACGGCGATCAGCTCAGTTACCCCATCGCGTGTGCCTCCATTGTGGCCAAGGTCACCAGGGATGCGCTCATGGCGTTCTATCATCGACTGTTCCCCCACTACCGGTTCGATCACCATAAAGGCTACGGGACAGCGCTGCACGCCCTGAGGCTCGCGCGATGGGGTCCTTCTCTCTTACATCGGATGAGCTTCCAGCCGATTTCACGCCTCCTCACAGATCCGCAGCCGGCCAGCCAGCCCGGTGAACCGATCGAGACGGATGACGCGAGCTCTCAAGCGCGTGAGTTGGTTTGCGCGCCTTAAGCGCTGGTCGTTCGCCCAGCAGACTCGCCAGCCTGTTCGTCAGGTACACGGTCGACTAGGCGAACAGCTCGCGGCTTCCTACCTGCGCAAAGCAGGCTATCGCATCGAAGCCGCGAATGTCCGATTTCGAAGAGGGGAATTGGACCTGGTGGCCCACGAGGGGAAGACCTTGTGTTTTATCGAGGTGCGCTCCGTCAGTTCCTCGGCCTTTGGCACGGCGGCGGAATCGGTCACCCCGCGCAAACAACACCGGATCATCCGGGCGGCTCAGCACTACCTCAATCGGCGAAAGATTCCCTGGGAAGGGGACGTCCGGTTTGATGTCGTGGCGATCCAACATGGGCAGGACGGGACTCCCGTCATTGAGTTGTTCCGGGGTGCGTTTGAGGCGGGTTGAATCTGTGAACTATTTCACATATAATACCCCAACGTCCGGAAGAGGCTGTGGACAACTCCCTGGAATGGTTTCTTGATGAAACGGCCAAACGGAGCTCCTGGTATGGTGGCGGGAGCGCCGCGGCCCTCACCTGCGCCCTCGCGGCAGCCCTCCTGGAGAAGCTGGCCAATCAACCCACGATCACCCAAGCGATGCGGACGATCCGAGCCCGCCATGCCACACTCGCGCATCAGGATGCCAAGACCTTCGCGCGGGTCATCCGGGCCACTGCCCGAGACGACCGCTCAGCGACGCAGCGGGCCCTCAAGGCGGCCATTGACATCCCGCGGCAGGTCTATGTTGATTCGCAGCAGCTTCTGAGGTTTTCTCACCGCATCAAGCAAACACTCCATCCAAAGTATCAGGTGGATCTTCGGTGTGCGCAAGCCCTCGCGAAGGCCTCAGGGCAAGCCGCCCGGGCGCTCGTGATGACCAACCTCTCGTGGCTGGGGGACCGCGCCTATCGCGCGCGGCTCTCCAGGCAATTGAGGCCGTGGCCTCATGGCGGTTAAGCTGAAGCAGCCAGTGATGGGGACCGTCTTAGACGGCAAAGCGATTGCGGCGCGGATCAACGAGACGCTTCGTCGAGAGCTGGCTTCGCTCCGCAACAAGCCGACCCTGGCGATCCTCTATTTTCAGACACCCACTTCGCTGGTCTATAAAACGGCCCAGACGGCTCACGCGGAGTCTCTCGGGATTCGGACCGTCGATCATCCGTGTCCATTGACGGTGCCTTACCACGAGGTCGAGCGGATCATCCAACACTGGAACCACGATCCGGCGATCCATGGCATTTTCGTTCATCAGCCGATGCCGCCCCAGATCGATCCGCAGCGCATCTCCACGCTGATTGATCCCCAGAAGGACATTGAGGGGATCCATCCGCAGAACTCCGCCAGGCGCTTTTTCGCGAAAGCGCGCATTGGATCCTGCACGGCGCTTGCGGTCATGGAGCTCATCGAGTCCACTGGGGTTGATCTTGCGGGCAAGGAAGCCGTGGTCGTCGGACACAGTGAGATTGTCGGCCGGCCGGTGAGCATGTTGCTCCTCGATAAACTGGCGACGACGACCATTTGTCACGTGGGAACCGACAGGGTTGGCCGTTTGGAAGAGCACGTGCGTCGTGCCGACGTCTTGGTCGTCGCGGTCGGTAAACCGCAGTTTATCAAAGGCAGCTGGATCAAACTAGGGGCGATCGTCATTGATGTGGGGATTAACGTGGTCCAGGGGCGCGTCGTGGGCGATGTCGAATTTGACATGGCCAAGCAGCGCGCCGCGTTCATCTCTCCAGTCCCTGGCGGGGTGGGACCGGTCACCGTCATGATGGTGATGAACAACACGCTCGAGGCCTATAAGCTTCAACGCCAGGATGTCTGATGAGCGTTCGCGAGCCTGACCGATTTGAGCGAAAATTCAACACGCGGTCGTTTCTCGTGACGATGGAGATCAATCCGCCCAAAGGGACGGACCTCACAGCCATCCTCCGTGCCGTGGAGAGGGTCCGGGGTCTCGTCGATGCCGTGAACGTCACCGACGGTTCTGGGGCGATTATGCGGGCGTGTTCCTTGGCGGTGGCCAAAGCGGTCCTCGATGCGGGGGTCGACCCCATTCTGCAGATGACCTGCCGGGATCGCAACCGCTTAGCCCTCCAGGCGGATTTGCTTGGCGCCTCGATGCTGGGCATTCGCAACCTCCTGCTCCTGACTGGTGACGATCCGAAAGCCGGGGATCATCCTGAGGCCAAGCCCGTCTTTGACATCAACTCGGCGGCGCTCATGCAAGTCGCCAGGGGCCTCACTCAAGGCAAGGACATGGCAGGCAAGGAGCTCGATGGGATTCCGCAGTTTTGTATCGGGGCGGCGGCGGATCCCGGGGCCAAGGATCTCGACGTCGAAATGCAGAAATTTCAGGCGAAACTCGACGGGGGCGCGCAATTCTTCCAAACGCAAGCGGTCTTTGATCCGGAGGCCTTTCGCCGCTTTATGGCTCGGGCGAAGGCATCTGGGAGACCAGTCCTTGCGGGAATCCTCTTGGTGAAGTCCGCGAAGATGGCGCGCTACATGAACGAGCACGTCTGGGGGATCCGGGTGCCGGAGGAGACCATGGCGAGGTTTGAGCGAGCCACCGATAAGCGGGCGGAATGTGTGAAGGTCGCTGCGGAGTTGATCCAGGCGATCCGCGAGGTCGCCAGCGGCATTCACCTCTACGCCCTGGGATGGGAGGATCTGGTCCCTGACATCCTCAAGGAAGCTGATGTGGTGGCCAACGCGTAACCAACGACGTGACCAGAAACCAGAAACCAGGGAAAACGGATTCTGGTTACTGGGAACTGGTGACTGGTTTCGTCCTTCATGAACAGGACCGCGCTGTACGATCGTCATCTCCACCTCGTGGCGAAGATGACGGAGTTTCACGGGTGGGAGATGCCGCTGTATTACACCAGTATCCTCGAAGAGCATGCCTGCGTCCGGCAGGGGGTTGGCCTGTTTGACATCTCCCATATGGGGCAGGTATGGGTGCAGGGCCCCGGGGCGATAGACACGCTGAACGAGCTGATTGTCAGCGATCTGACGCAGGTGGGTGAGAATAGAGCCTGCTACACGTTGCTCCTGAATGAGCGCGGGGGGATTGTGGATGACGTGATCGTCTACCGGCTTGCTCCTCAAGAATTTTTGGTCATTGTCAACTGCGCGACTCGGGAACGCGACTATGCCTGGTTCCTTGCCCACCGTCGTGGACGTGTCGACATGCATGACCGCAGCGCCGGCCGATCGATCCTCGCCATCCAGGGACCCAAAGCGGCGGCGTTGCTTGAACAGGTCCTGGGGATTCCCGTCAGTGCCGTAGGGCGCTTTAGCGTAACCTCCCTTCGCGCGCTCGGCGAGGGCGCGTTTGTGGCTCGCACCGGCTACACCGGAAGTGACGGGTTTGAGGTGTTCTTGTCAAACGCCCATGCTGTTCGCTTGTGGGATCGTCTCTTGGAGCACGGGCGCGCCCTTGGGGTGCAACCCGTTGGGTTAGGGGCACGGGATACCCTGCGCCTCGAGGCAGGGTTGCGACTGTATGGCACGGACATGGATGAGACGACGAGTCCTTTTGAAGCGGATCTTGGCTGGACCGTGGCGATTCATAAAGCGTCGTTCATGGGAAAAGAGGTCCTGGTTCAGCAAAAAGCAACCGGGGTGTCCCGACGGTTGATTGGGTTTGCACTGCAGGAAGGGCCGGTGCCACGCCATGGCTGCGCCATCGTGGTTGGCCCCAGACAGGTTGGCCTGGTGACGAGCGGAACGTTTAGCCCCATGTTAAGCAAACCCATTGGCTTGGGCTATGTGGAGACCGCGTTCGTAGACCCGGGCACTGACGTCGCGGTGGCCATTCGCGCAAAATCCTACCCGGCGAAGGTCGTGAAGCTTCCGTTTTGGCGCGCGGTCCAATCGCGGGCGGTGTCAGTCGTGTCCTAGAGTCCATTTCAAAACTTTCGATGTCGCTGATAATCGCTGAGATCCACGCTGATTCACGCAGATGGCTCGTCAGACATCTGCGGCGATCAGCGTTTCGATCAGCGGGGATCAGCGTCTCTCTAGGGTT
>CAYJTP010000016.1:0-32526 GCA_964373175.1 uncultured Planctomycetales bacterium | reverse complement strand
AAACGATTACAGATGGTGACTTGCACAGCGTTTTCATAAGTGAAATGGACTCTAGACACGTGACACGTAGTTTCCGGTTCGGGTATCGATCCGAACCATCTCTCCCGATTCGACAAACAAGGGGACCTGGATCGTCACCCCGGTTTCCAGTTCGGCCGGTTTTGTGCCGGCCTTCGAGGTATCGCCCCGGACACCTGGTTCAGTCCGTTCAATCCGAAGATCGACGAAGATCGGCAACTCTAACCCCAGCAGCTCGCCAGCATGGAAATTCCCCTTCACGTCCATATTCTCCTTCAGGAACTTCGCCCCAGGACCCATGCGGGCTTCTTGGATCTGGAGATCCTCAAACGTCTCAAGATCCATGAAGTGACAGGTCTCGCCCGCCCGATAGAGGAACTGGAGTTTTTTCTCCTCGATAAAGGCTTCTTGGAATTTTTCGCCCGCCCGGAAGGTCCGTTCCATCACGGAATCTTCCTTGATCCGCCTGAGTTTCGTGCGGACAAACGCCCCGCCCTTCCCCGGCTTGACGTGCTGAAACTCCACGATGACGTAGAGCGCCCCGTCAAGCTGGATGGCGATCCCTGTTTTGAACTCACTGGTCGTGATCATCTGTGCCTTAACGATCCCCCACGCTGCAATCGCACCAACAGCCAGCCTTACAACTACCCACAGCGCTTTATTCTAACGAAGTCAGCCAAGACGGGTCAAGACGAGATCAATGTCGGCGGGCCGGCGCACGCGGCGTAGGTGCCGGGCTCGCCAACGCAATCGCCGCTTCGAGACCCAAACGGTAGCTGGTCGGTCCGAAGCCACTAATTTGTCCCTGGCACACGGGGGCGATGAGCGATTCGCGCCGAAACGGCTCCCGCGCGTAGATATTTGAGAGGTGGACCTCAACGGTGGGAACCCCACAGGCTTCAATGGCATCGCGAATAGCGACACTCGTGTGGGTGTAGGCGGCCGGGTTAATAAGCAGCGCGCCGTAGGCGCCTTTCGCCCGTCCGATCAATTCAGCAATGGCTCCCTCGTGATTGGATTGGACAATCTCCAGGCGGACGTTCCGCTGTTTGGCCAACTGCTGCAACTGACGGTTGATCTGCACTAAGTCCTGTTTTCCATAGATCGCAGGTTGTCGTGTTCCTAAAAGCTGCAGGTTGGGTCCGTGGATGACCAAAATGCGCGGCTGCTTGTTGGGCATCGGTCAGGGCGCGGTTCCAGGCGGGGGTTCGGCTTCTTCGATCAACATAACGGGAATCCCGTCTCGAATGGGATACCGCCGTTTGCACTGGACACAGACCAAGCGGTCTTGCTCCAATTTCACCTCACTTTTGCATAACGGGCAGGCCAGAATTTCCAACAGCTTTGGGTCGATCATCGCATCGCTCCTTCTCGTTGGGTGGACGCCTCCACGCGTTCTAACGTGCCGAGTCCTTGCTCCACGCTTCGCAGCGTTCGCTCCGCCTCGTCATATTGACTAGTGGCGTTGCGCAGATGCACTCCCACCTTGCGGAACTCATCCTGCGCGAAGTTCCGGATCTCTGTGGCGAGCGTTTGCAGTACGGAGAGCACCTCCTCTGCGCGGTGCTCGATCTCCAAGCCCTTGAGTCCCTGCGCAATCGTCGTCAGGTAGGCCCAGAACGTCAGGGGAGAGGTCAAAAACACATGCTGTGTCTGCGCGTACTCATAGAGGCCGCTGTCTTCGGTGAAGTCCTTGCTCGCAACAAGCTCATAAAAGACCGCTTCGGAGGGAATCACCAAAAGCGCGAAGTTCATTGTGCCTTCCTCCGGTCGGATGTACTGTTTCACCTCATCGATCTTCTGTTTGACCTGTCGCTTGAACTCGGCCCGCAGCACTGGGCGCTGTCGCTCGTCCGCCTCCCGCAGGCGACGGAAATCTTCCAACTGTAGCTTGGAATCCACGGGAATCAGCTTATCGCTGAGCCGAATGACAAATTCCACCTTTTTGCCGTCCGAGAAGGTGTGCTCCTCCTGGTATTGTTTGGGAAGCTTATCGGCCAAAAGGTTGCGGACGATCACCTCCCCAAGCTCACCGCGCAACTGTTGCGGCTTTAAGAGATCGTTGAGTTCCCCCACCTTGTGTTGCAGTTCGCTAAGACCTGCGATCTTAGTCGTGACCGTGCCGAAGTCAGTTTTGATGCGTTCAATGGTTTCCGAGGTGCGGCGTTGTTGCTCAAGCAGCTCCAAGCGGTGCTGCTGGATTTGGCGTTCACGGTCCTCCAACTCCCCGGTGGCTGTTCGCGTCAAGATGGCAAGTTTGTCGTTGATGAGGCGGTCAAAGCCCCCTTCCTTGAACTGCCGCAGTTCCCCTTGCAGAGCCGACGCGGTGGTCTTTAAGACCGTGGCCTCTCGGGCGAAGTAGATCACCAGCGCAAGGAGGACAATGGCGACAAGGATCATGAACACGCTCATGCTCCACCGGTCTTTGCCAGATAGCGCATCCGCAATTGGTAGACGGTATCTTTGAGGAGCCGTTCTTCATCCACTGACAAATTCCCGCGGGTCTTCTCCTCCAACATGCCCAATAAGTCGATAAGGTAGCGGGCATGGCTCAGATTCGTCGTCTGCTTGCGCGTCGTGGGGTGCGGAACCTCACCAAGAGCTATCAAGGCGTCCATGGCAAGTCCTGAGACGAACAGATCGAATCGCGCTTCTGGCAACGTTTCGTCCTTGGCAGGCGCTGGGGGCTGAGCCGTGGGACCAGGTTGGCCGGTGGGTTGAGCGCGCTTTTCTTGCTCGACCTGTTCCTTCCACGATTCGTCGACTCGCTTGCCTGGCATGTCGGTCATAGTCTTGCGCTCCTCGCTCGATTCAGCCTAATCCCTTCTTCAGACGAAGTCAACTCGGAGCCAGCGCTGCACGCTCATGCTCAGTTGACGATGATCCCAGCGTACCCCACGGCTGACTGGGGATCGCCCCCGGCATCCGCTGAGGTGGCATAGCGAATGAGTTGGGCGTGCTGAGCCTCCAATTGCCTCATGGCCCCCAGGAGACACGCAATCGGCCCGACCCCACAAGGGGAGGCCTGCACGGCTCTCACGCACTCAAGAAACCGCCGGTCATCAAGGCTCTGGATCGCCTCAATGATGTGGGCATCTTTTTGCGACGTCACCGCATGAGGCTCATAATGGGTGAAATCGGAACTCGCGATGAGCAAGATCGGGTCCTGGGTCTGGCGAATCACGCTCGCCAGGGCACGTGCGACCTGATCACATTCCTCCCACACCTCGCTGCCGATGACAATCGGGGCCATGGTCAGATCGTCTGGCCCGAGCCACTGGAGGAACGGGAGCGCCACTTCAATTGAATGCTCCCCATGATGCGCCAGGTGATCCGCCACCAAGATCGGACAGGCCGCCAGGAGCGCCTGGGCGATTGGCTCATCAATCGGCACTTCACCAAGCGGTGTCTGATAACTTCCCTCAGCCATGAGGCTCCAGGCATTTCCCACCCCCGCGTGATTCGGCCCCAACACAATACAGCGCCTGGGAATCATCAGATGACCAAAGGTTTCCCCCGCCACCAGGCCGGAAAACTGCCAACTCGCATGAGGAACGATCACGCCCTTGGCCTGTCTTGGGGGTTCTCGTCGTGGCGTCAGGTGGCGAAGGGTCTGGCGAAGTTCCTCAGGATTGTCTGGATAAAAATAGCCTGCCACCGCAGCCCGTCGCAGTCGCTTAACGGCCATCATGACTGGTGACGGGTGCCGATCCCTGCTGATTGGACAACCCGGTATCGGGGGTGATCACGACCTCTGCCCGGTGGGAAAGTTGCAGGTACTTCGTGGCGGCTTCGTGCACCATCGAAGTGGTGACGGCGTTGATGCGGGCTTCGTAGTGGGTCCAGGTGTCATAGCCTAACCCGTAGAGTTCATCGAGCGCGGCACGTCTCGCCAGGCCTCCCAGATGCTGGAGTTCAAGGCGATGGATGCCGATGAGTTGGCGTTTGGCCTGCTCGACTTCCTCTTCTTGGACGCCTTGTTCTGCGATCTGTTGCAATTGCGCTTGGAGCGTGGTGAGGACCTGCTGACGCTCTTCAGGTTTCGTCGCGGCGTAGACAATGATGTACCCAGGGTCCCACCCTGGAACGTGGATGGCGCCTAACGTGTAGGACAACCCTTGCCGCTCACGAACCGCTTGGAACAGGCGGCCGCTCATCCCTGACAAGACCGTCGTGAGGACATCGAGGGTATAGCGGTCTTCAGCCGCGGCGCGCGTGCCTCGAAATCCAAAGAGGATCACGCTCTGCTCTTTCGGAAGGCTCATCGAGGCCTGTCGAACACCGTCGAGGGGATCGGCGTTCAGCGCCTGGGGCCAGCCCACCTGATGGGACGGAAGCGTTCCAAAGCGCGTTGCGATGTCTTGAAGCATCCTGGGTTCCTCAAAGTCCCCGAAAATCGCCACAATGAGGTTCTGAGGCACCAGCCATCGTTTGGCAAACGCGAGGCAGTCCGCTCGTGTGAGCCGCTGGATGGTCTGGGGGCTGCCCATGGGATCAAACCGGTACGGATGCGTGGTAAAGAGCGTCCGGCGCAACAGCCGGCTGCCGACATCAAAGATATCGTCGTCACGCGCGGCGAGTTCTTTCAGGATGAGTTGACGTTCGAGGGTCAGTTCGTGTTCTGGGAATGTCGACTTCGTGATCAACTCCTGCACCAAGGCAAGACCATCACGCAGGTCCTCGGATAACAGTTGCACGGTGAGCCCAAACCCGTCACGACCGCTGAACGCGTCCAGCGCCCCGCCACGGGATTCGACAAACGCCGCAATATCAGACGCGGTCTTTCGCGTCGTCCCCTTCAGGAGGAGTTGGGCGACAAGGTTCGAGAGCCCCTGGGTCTCTTCGGTTTCCACGCGAACGCCTCCACGACCCACCACGACGATGACCCCCATGGGCAGGTGATGATTGACCCCCGTCAGGACCGTCAGCCCGTTTGGCAAGACCGTCTTAATGATGCGGGGTTGTTGGGCTAAAGGAGGACTGGCTTGGGGCATCGCGGTCCCCGTGGGACGAAGGCTGACGATCGTCATTCGGCTGCGATCGAGATAGCGCAGAGCCACCTGTTGTACTTGGTCGCGGGTCACTCGATTGATCCCTTCATAATACCGTTTGGAAAATGCCGGGTCCCCTGTCAACGCCACGTCCGTGGCAAGATCCCCGGCTTTTTTCTGAATCGTCTGGCGATGGAAGACGTAGTGCGCGAGGACCTGTCGTTTCGCCTTGTTGAGCTCCCGCTCTAAAATCCCATCACGCTTGACCCGATCCACCATCTCAAGCGCAGCCTCGATGGCTGCGGACAGCCGCTCAGGATCTGCTCGAAGGGCGATGGTAAACGCCCCTGGGTCGAAGGGCGTGTAGTTCGACGCGCTCACCGTGTGGGCCATTTGCTGTTTGCGCACCAACCCTTCATAGAGCCGCGAGCTCTGGCCCTGCCCGATGACATTGGCCAGGACATCGAGCGGGTAGAGATCGGGATCGGCGAGCCGCGTGGATGAAAACCCCAAGATCGCATAGGCAACCTGGATGGGGAGTTCTTCCTGGGCGTATTTGACGCTGACGGCTGGAGGCTCCTGGACAGCGGCGATCTGATACGGCAGGCTCCGCGGCCACGCCCCAAACACCTCTTGAACCAGACGAGGAAACTGGGCGGCATCCAGATCGCCCACGCACGCCAGGACGATGTTGTCTGGGACATACTGCGCTCGATAGAATGCGCGCAGATCCTCAACGGTCAGGCGTTCCAGGAGTGGCTGATAGCCCAGAATGGGATGCCGGTAGGGGTGGAGCAGGAACTGGCGGCTCCAGAACAGCTCCTCAAGCCGACGGTCCGGATCATCGTGGTTCATCTGGATTTCGGAGATCACGACGGCACGTTCTTTGGCAAACTCCTCGGGCGGAAACGTCGCGTGTTGGAGGATATCCGCCAGCATCCCCAGACCTTCTTGGAGAAACTTGGATTCGACAAAGAACGTCACCCCCGTGTAGTCATGAGACGTGAAGGCGTTGATGGTCCCTCCGTAGCGCCGGACCTCTTGGTCGATCATCCCTGGCGGCCTTGAGGGGGTGCCCTTGAAGAGCATATGCTCGATGAAATGGGTGATGCCTGTCCCAAGGAACCGCCCCTCGCCTCGAAGGCCTCCAAGGATGCGCACCTCGATGGCCACCAAGGGTTGGCGGTGGTCTTCTTCCCAGACGACGGCGAGACCGTTCTCGAGGGTGAGCTGCTGGACCGCTGCTGAGAGGTTCGTCTGTTTCTCGTTGCTCTTGTTCATGTGCTCCGGAAATCCACGACCTTGAGGATCAGATGGTCCCAACCTGGCTGGTGCTCTGGAAAGGCGCTGTTCTTTCCCCTGTTCGTGGCTCGCCGCCACTTGGCGACAGCCAACGCTCGTCATCATGGCGACGACACAGAGAAGACGTAGGCAGGCTCTGACGAACTGCGAGAGTGTGATGGTTCGGCAAGATGCCATCCTTGCGCACACACGCCCCTCGAGGGCGACCCCTAAAGTGACGGCCCCGATCGCCGTGGACGTCGTCTCCCCCGTCAGGCTGAACCCTGCATGGTATGCGGTGAGGGGTCAAGTCTAACGTGGAGGTTGGCCGGTTGGAAGCGCTGGTTATGTCGAGCGGGCACGACGGCTGATCGCCTGTCGCATCTCGCGGCGCTTTCGCTCGCTCGGCTTCTCGTAGTGCTTTTTCGCCTTAAGGGCCTTGAGAATGCCTTCGCGCTCGATGAGCCGCTTGAAGCGCCTCAGCGCTTTATCAAGCGATTCGTCATCCCGGATCTCGATGCGTGGCATGAGTGTTGGGTTTTGAAGTTATTATTATAGGTCGGCCAGCCGGTGCTGTCAACTCCACCGACCTGGCCGAGGGATCAGAACCCGACGAGGAATTCCAGCGGCACCACGACCGTTTTCGTCGGCTCGGCAATCGAGGGGGGGAACGGCGCAAAGGGGCTTGCGGCTTTGATGATTTTCAAGGCAATGTCCTGGAGGGTTCGCGAGGGAATCGAGCGGTCTGCCAGGACCGTTGTGGACCGCACGTCTCCGGTTGAGGTGAGGACGAACGAGACATAGACGAGTCCTGTCGCCGCCTCCCCGGTCAACCAGACCTGGTGATTGGCGGTCTGTTGAATCTGTTCCCGAATGGCGCTGAAGTAGCTCAACAACACAGGGTCGCCGTGGGTAGCGTCAACGAGGTTCGCGAGATCGACCACGGCCGCCCGACTGGTGCTTGCGCCAGTGGCAAGCGGCGGCAGCGAGGCGCTCAAGCCAGGGGCGCCGAGGGGGGGCGCGGTGCCTTCAGCCGGAAGTCCTGCCGTCGGGCGATCGGGGATGCGGATATGGGGCGAGGGTGCTGAGATGTCCGGCAGCGACTGCTTGGCTTGGTCATGCAGCTCCTCAAGCTGGCGCTGCAGTCGGCGGAGGTCCTCCTGGGCGATTTCGTATTCATAGATGACGTCCAACGTCCGTCGGTCGGTCATCAGGGAATGCCAGGGGAGGCGGATCAGTTGGACCCCAAGCAGCACAAGATGGCAGGCCAGGGAGAAACAAAACGCAATGACTAATGGGCGGTCCATGAAAGCCTATAGGAGGGGGGTTGGGGCACGTGGGTTACTCGAGCGACCATCCGTGCTCCCCAAGGAGCGGCACAAACACACAGCTCGTAATCTCACGGATTTCAAGCCCGTCCTCGTCTTTTTCGACGAGGGTCAACGTTTGGGCCTGCCGTGATCCAATCGGAATGACGAGCCGCCCACCCTTGGCCAGCTGATCAACGAGCGGTTGGGGAAGCTTGGGAGCTCCCGCAGTCACAATCATGGCATCATAGGGGGCATGTTCTGGCCATCCGAGCGATCCATTCCCTTGAGTGATATGGATGTTGAGATAGCCCAGCTGCTCAAGACGTTGCAGCGCCTGAGCGGCGAGCTCAGGGAGATGCTCGACCGAATACACCTCAAGGGCTAACTCCGCCAATATCGCCAGCTGATAGCCAGACCCGGTGCCAACCTCAAGCACGCGCTCATGCCCCTGGAGCCTCAACAGCTGGGTCATCAGCGCCACCATGAACGGTTGGCTAATCGTCTGACCACTGCCGATGGGAATGGGGTGATCCTCATACGCTTCCCGTTGGAGTTCCCTGGGAACAAACAGATGTCGGGCCACTTTCAGGAAGGCGGCCAGCACGCGTTCATCGATGATCCCACGGGCTCGGAGCTGTTCGTCGACCATCTGGTGTCGCTGCTCCTCAAACGTCATCCCCCCACCTGTCTTCCCCCCCGGCTGTCGCCGGCGTCGGGCCGGGGGGGCGGGCGGCCCAGAGGGCCGATCTGATGATGGTGTGCAAGAACGGTCTGATTCGCCTGTGGCGAATAGACAGGTGGGGGGATCATCGCCCGCATCCCCAGGGAGGGGCCATCACATACCGGCACACGAGCCGGATAAACCGCAGTCCATCCCACAGCGGATGGATGTGACTGGCGTGGTGATCGTAGATCGTCCGGACCGGGACTGATGTGATCGTCCACCCGTTCCGCGCCGCGGCCAGGAGCAGCTCGGTCTCAAGATCGAAGTGCGAGGCGGAGAGCTGAACCGTCGCCAGCACCTGACGTGGAATGGCGCGAAACCCGCATTGAGAGTCTGGGATGCGCTGCTTCGCGAGCCGCGAGACGACCCGTGACATGACTCGATTCGTCCACCGTCTGACCCTGGGCATCACCGCACGATTCATCACTCGATCCCCGATGACGATGACGTGCTGCCCTTGCGTGGCGGCGCCCAAGAGCCTTGGGATCTCCGCAGGATCGTGTTGCCCATCGCCATCCATCGTCACCACGATGTCGTAGCCAGTCCTAAGGGCAAACGCGAACCCGGTACGCAGCGAGGCGCCTTTGCCCCGGTTTACCACATGGCTCATGACCAACGCCCCCGCGTGAGAGGCGACCTGGGCTGTCCCATCGGTGGACCCATCGTTTACCACGATCGTGTCAAAGCCCAGGCGTGTGATGTGCTGGACCACTGGGCCAATGACGTGTGCCGCGTTGTAGACGGGGATCACCACACAGCAGCGGCCCGTGGGAACAGCTGTCGGGGACTCCACCGACACGTGTGAAAGGGTTACAGGGGTTGAAACATCAGCCATTGGCTTGGGAACCGACGGATGTACTGCTCGATGACCTGCGCGTAGCGCTGGATGAGCGCTTGGACACTCTGATGTGTGGATGGGGCTCGAACAGGCCGTATGGGCGGCTCAACATAGAACCGAAATCGTCCGATCCCTTCCCGGATCAAGAAGACCGGAATCAAGGGGGCGCCGGTTCGCAGGCTTAAGATGGCGGGGCCCCGGGGCAGAGGCACCGGGTGTCCCAGGAAATCCACAGGCAGCCCATTGGGGCCGAATTCTCGATCCCCCAAAATCGCCAGCGCTCGACGGTCCCGAAGCAACTGAAGACACCGTTGGCTGGCATGCATCCCTAGGGGGATGGGATCGACACCGAAACGACGCCGTTGCCCATCAAAGAGGCGATTCATGAGAGGATCCCGATGGGGAAGCACCACAGAGCTCAGCGGCACACCGAGACGACGGATCATGATGGCCCCAAGCTCCCAGTTGCCGAGATGGCCACTGAGGATAAGATGCCCCGTCCCGTTGTGCGAAGCCATGGCGCGAAGCACCTCATCACCCCCTTCCACAATGATCGAGGCTTGATGCGGACTATGGGCATTCAAGAACTCGACGAGGTAGCGGGCAAAGTTCCGGAAGACTTCTCGGACAAGCGGGGAATCCTCCAAGACAGACTGCTTGAGCGCTCGCGTGAGGTTCGTGCAGACCGCGGCACGATCCTTGGGCGAGCTGCGCCACTGGACATCGGCCAGGCGTTCAGCCAGTCGAAAGGCGGAATGCCCGGGGAGACGGTGATTCACCCACTGAGCGATCCGGTACAACGGATAGGCGCTGAGCATGGCTTCATCACACGCCGTCGCTCATCCGTGGGCGCCACGGTCGGCGAGTTCGAGGAGGAGCTTGGCAATCCGAAGCGCAGACTCCGGGTGGGCCAGGCGTTCGGCGGTTTCTCTCAGGCGAGCCAGTTGCTGCGAATCCGTCAGGAGCCTCGCGACCACTTCCCCACCACCTTGAGGAGACTCCAGCTGGATGGCAGCCCCCTGGGCCAAGAGGTAGCGCGCGTTGCACATTTCCTGGCCAGGAATCGGCGTCACGATGAGGAGGGGCACCTGCTTGGCCAGCGCTTCAGCAGTGGTCAAGCCCCCGGGTTTGGTGATAATCAGACTCGAAACCGCCATCAGCTGCGGCACGGCGTCCACATAGCCATTGGCCAAGACACGGTGCTGGAACCGATGATGACGAAACCAGGCAAGGAGCGCCTGATTGGTTCCTGCCAGGACGACAAATTGACAGGGATTCGCAAGACAATCCAGGCTGAGCATCAACTCGCGTAGCGGCCCAAAGCCGCCCCCGCCCCCCATCACCAAGATCACCGGGATTTCCGGATCGAGTCCAAACTGCGCATAGACCGCTTGGCGATCCACAGGATCCAGGAAGCTGGGGTTGACGGGAATCCCCAACACCTGAATACGACGCTCGTCCACCCCGTTTGAGACAAAGCGCTGCTTCATCTCCTCGGCAGGGACGACATAGACGTCGATCGTCTCATGAAGCCAGTACAGATGGGGGGCATAATCCGTGAGCACCCCGACCAGAGGAATGCTCAGGTTGTGACGGTGCTTGAAATCGGCCACCATCCCGCAGGGGAACGCCTGGGTGCAGGCAATGGCGTGCGGCTGGACCGTTTCGAGCAGCTGTTGAAGCTTGCGAGCATGATAGCGGTGGAGGAGATGCCGCAGACGCTGGACCCGACGGTGAACCGTCGGATTATCATAGAGATACTCCCAGATATCAGGCTGGTGCCGGATAATCGACAGGTAGGAACGCATGATGGCCAGGCGGATGAGTCGGCTGGTGTAGTCAAACGCATCGACGTTGACGATCTGGCACTGGGGGTCGAGTCGACGCAAGCCCTGGGCGATGGCGAGGCTGGCGTGGTGATGCCCGGAGCTGGTCGTCACGTGCATCAACAACAACCGACGGCCTGCCATGAATCCGTTATCCCGTTAAGCCTGTTAACCCGTTGCCCCGTTAGGACGACACGAATCTAACGAACCGAACATGCCTCGAGAGGAGCCATCCCGCAACCGGCTAATCACCGCCTTTCCGCCTTTGGCGGAATCCGCCAGAGGCGTGATCGGCGTGGCGGGCGAACAGGCAAACGGATTTAACTTTCCATCTCAAGGACGCGGGCGATGCGTTTCACGGCCTCTGTGAGTCTGGTCTTTGGCTCGACCAGGGCGAACCGCACAAACCCTTCGCCATACTCCCCAAAGCCGCTGCCAGGCGCCGCGACGACCCCCGCTTCCTGCACCAACAGCGTGGAGAATTCCAAAGACGTGAGGGCACTGAATTTTAAGGGGATCTTCGCCCAGACATAAAACGTCCCCTTGGGCAGCGGGACGTCCCAGCCAATGCGCTGGAGTCCTTCGATGAAGATGTTGCGCCGAGTGCGATAGACCTCCAGAACCTGATGGACATGGTGTTGCGGCCCCAACAGGGCTTTGATCGCGGCCCATTGCACCGCGCGGAACAAGCCAAAGTCGATATAGCTTTTTGTCTTGGCCAAGGAGGCGAGGATATCTCGGTTGCCGACGGCAAACCCCAACCGCCAGCCGGGCATGCAGTAGGATTTCGACAGGGTATGAAACTCGACCGCTACCTCCTTCGCCTCCTTGACCTGGAGGAGGCTCGGGGCTGGCGCGCCGTCAAACACAAAGTCCGAATAGGCAAAGTCATGGACGACCATGATCCGGTGCGCTTTGGCCCACTGGACGACTTCCTGAAAGAAATGGAGATCCGCGATGGCCGTCGTGGGATTATGCGGATAGCTGATGAAGAGCATTTTGGCCATCTTGAGGACTTCCCGGTTGATGCTTTTCAGATTCGGGAGGTAGTGATGCTCAGGATGAATCGGGATGCTATAGAGAATCCCACCCGCCATGATGACCCCATTGAAATGCACGGGATAGGCCGGGTTGGGGACCAGCGCAATATCGTCGTGATTCAGGAAGGCTAAGGACAGATGGGCGATGCCTTCCTTCGAGCCGATGAGCGGGAGGGTTTCGGCCATGGGGTCGAGCCGGACATGGAATTTCTTCTCATACCACTGCGCGATGGCTTCGCGCAGACGACGCTCGACCGTCCCATCGGCGCGCGAATAGCGGTGGTTTTCAGGTTTGCGGGCTTGCCGGCAGAGTTCCTCAACGACATGGCGGGGCGGCGGCAGATCGGGATTGCCCATCCCTAAATCGATCACGTCAATCCCCCGCTCACGGGCCTGCGCCTTCAAATCATCGAGAATCGTGAACAGGTACAGCGGCAGCCGCTTGAGCCGGTTGGCCTCATGGAAGCGGCGGCGCTCATTGCGCTGGGCCTCAAGGCGCTGGCGGTGTTGGAGATGTTCTTGCACGCGCAAGATGGTTTGCCGTGTCAGGGTCGTGTTAGCGTGTCGTGTCATGAGGAACCTCCGAGAGCGCGTTGATGGCATGATACGAACTTCGCACAAACGGTCCTGCCTGGACCCAGTCGAACCCCTGCGCATAGGCCAGCTGTTCGTAGGCGGCGAACCGTTCGGGGCTGAGATATTCTATCACTGGAAGATCATCCAGTGTGGGCCGAAGATACTGGCCAAGCGTCAGATGCGTACACCCGGCGGCCAGGAGGTCATCAAAGGTCCCTCGAACTTCATCCATCCGTTCGCCAAGCCCGAGCATCAGACTGGATTTCATGAGCCCGCCCCGGGCCATGGATCGCGCAAGCCGCAAGACGGTCAAGGATCGCTGGTAGTCCGCCTGCGGGCGCACAAGCGGGGAGAGTCGCTCGACGGTTTCCACGTTATGCGCAAACACCTCAGGACGCGCGGCCAAGACCTGATCGATCAGCTCAACGCGGGCGTGAAAATCAGGCACGAGCACTTCCACCGTCACCCCTGGGTTGCGATCCCGAATCGCTGCAATCACGCTGACGAAATGGCCCGCGCCCTCATCAGCCAGGTCGTCCCTCGCGACCGACGTCACCACGACGTGCGCAAGACCAAGCCGGTGCACCGCCTCCGCCACCCGCTCAGGCTCATCCTCAGAAACCGCTTGTGGCTTTCCGTGATTAACGGCGCAAAATCGACAACTGCGGGTGCATCGATCGCCCAAGATCATAAACGTCAACTGGCGTTGGCTGTAACATTCGCGCAAGTTTGGACACAAGGCGCTCTCGCAGACCGTGACAAGACCGAGGTCGCTGACGAGACCTCGAACCGTCCGCGCGGTTCCATCCGGGGAGAAGGACTTGGTCAACCACACCGGATAGCGCCGCATCTAACAGCAGTGAAAAGTTGAAAGTGGAAAGTGGAAAGTAACAAAAAACACCAGAAGGCATCGTGTTTGGGAAACGAAGCGGCCATTTTGACTTTCAACTTTACACTTTGAACTTTCCACTTCGTGGCAACGCGTTCATCTTCGCAATGATGGCCTCAGCCATCTCCTTCGTCCCCACCGCCGTGGGGTCGTCCCGGGTAGCTTTGAGATCATACGTGACACGCCGTCCCTCTCGGAGGACGTCTCGGACCGCCTCCTCAAGCCGGCGGGCCGCCTCCCACTCCCCCAGATGCTCAAGCATCATCACCCCAGAGAGAATCATCGCAGTCGGGTTGACCTTGTTGAGGCCGCGGTACTTGGGGGCGCTCCCGTGCACGGCCTCAAACACGGCGACGTGTTCCCCGATGTTCGCTCCGGGTGCCACCCCAAGGCCTCCAATCAGTCCGGCACACAAATCCGACACGATGTCGCCATAGAGGTTTGGCAGCACCAAGACATCGAATTCGTGCGGGCGCAACACGAGCTGCATGCAGGTCGCATCCACGAGCCGATCCTCCACGAGAAGCCGACCCTCATAGGCCTTCCCAACCCGCCGGGCGGTCTCCATAAACAGCCCGTCGGTGTACTTCATGATGTTCGCTTTATGGATCGCGGTGACCTTCTTGCGCCCGTGCGCCAGCGCATACTCACAGGCATAGCGGATAATCCGTTCTGAGGCGGCCGCGGAGATCGGTTTCAGGCTGAGCGCCGTCTCATCGCGCAGAGGCTGATCAGTGAGTTGCTTGAGCAGCGTGATGAGGGTAGTCGCTTCCTTTGATCCCGCCGCAAATTCAATCCCGGCATAGAGATCTTCCGTGTTTTCACGGACCACGACCAGGTCGACCTGTTGAACAGGCGAGGGCACGCCCTCATACGACCGACAGGGCCTGAGACACGCGAAGAGGTCCAGCTGTTTGCGGAGCGACACATTCACGGAGCGAAACCCTGTCCCGATCGGTGTGGTGATCGGTCCTTTCAGGGCGAGGCGGGTGTTCCGGATGGAGTCGAGCGTCTCCTCGGGAAGCGGGGTCCCGTACTTCGCAATCGCCGCTTCACCCGCAATGCACTCCTGCCACTCAAACTTCACCCCCGTGGCTTCAAGACACTGTCGAGCCGCCCAGGCCACTTCAGGACCAATCCCATCACCTGGAATCCACGTCACACGATACGCCATGGGGAAAATGAGGCTCGCTACGGTTTTCGTCGACCCTGTTCAAGCCACTGCGCAAGCCTGGTCAGCCCCTCGTCAATGGCTTGCATCGAGGTCGCAAAGCTCAAGCGAAGATACTCACTTGAGCCGAATCCCTCTCCGGGGACTGCCGCAATGAACGCCTCATCAAGCCACCGAGCGGCAACCACAGCCGCGGATTGCCCAAGGCGGCTCACATTACACCACGCATAAAAGGCGCCGCCTGGCATGATACACGACAATCCTGGGAGCTGGTTTAAGCCGTTGACCAGCCGATCCCTGCGCCGCTGGAACTCGCTCACCATGCGCTGCACGTCCTGCGGGTCAAGTCTCAACGCCGCCAAGGCGGCATACTGGCTGATCGACGTGGGATTTGAGGTCGAGTGGCTTTGCAGGGTTACCATCGCCTCGATGAGCGCTTTCGGCCCGGCGGCATAGCCAATGCGCCAGCCGGTCATGCTGTAGGTCTTTGAGACCCCGTTCACCACGACCGTTTGGTCCGCCACCCGCGGTTCCACCTGGACAATCGAGTACGCCTGGTTGGGCGGATAGACCAACCGATCGTAGATCTCATCACTGATGATCAAGAGTTCACGCTCCAACGCCAGGCCAGCCAGAGCCTTCAGCGATGATCGCTCAATCAGGACCCCTGTTGGATTGGATGGGCTGTTGACAATCAGGGCTTTTGTGTTGGCGGTGAGCGCCGCCTTCACCTCCCCGAGGTCTGGTTGGAACCGGTCGCGTTCTTGTGTATCGACGAGGATCGCTTTGGCACCCGCCAACTGGACCAGGGGCGGGTAACTCACCCAATAGGGGCTCAAGACCAACACCTCATCCCCGGGCTGGCAGGCCGCCTGCAGGACGTTATACAACACGTGTTTCGCGCCGCAGGACACGATGACCTGTGAGGGGTCGTACGCCGTGCCGAGTCGCTGCGTCAGATCTGTGGCGATCGCCGTCCGCAGCTCGGGGATGCCGGCCACCGGGGTGTATTTGGTCTGGTTCTCCTCGATGGCGTGGATCGCCGCCTGTTTGATGGGAGACGGGGTGGGAAAATCTGGCTCTCCCGCACTGAAGTCGATCACGGGTTTGCCGGCTTTCAGAAGCGCCTTAGCCTTTGCCGCCAAGGCTAAGGTCGGAGAGCCCTCAAGACCACGAAGCCGGTCGGCTAAGAGTTGAGTCGTCATGGGTCGACGGTACTCATCATGCTCCTGAGCAAGAACACGAAGTCGCGCGCCTGAGGATCACGACTCGGGTCTTCCCTGCTTTTTGGGATGGAACAACCCGCGAAGCCCTTCAAACAGGCGCTTGGGTTTCTGAGGAGCTGCTTTCGGGGTCGGTGCTGCGGACTCCGGCGGGGCTTCGCGAGGGGCGCGTTCAGGTTTTGCCTTCTGGGGGGCCTTTGGAGCCTCCACGGGCAGGCGCGTCAACTCCAGCAAGGCGAGGGGCGCACCATCCCCCACGCGGGGGGAAAGCTTCAACACGCGCGTGTACCCACCGGCACAGTCGAGAAACCGCGGCGCAATATCGGCAAACAACCGCTTGACGTCCCCGCGGTCCTGCAGAAGACGAAAGGCTTGCCGTCGAGAATGGATGCTGCCTTCCTTCCCCAGGCTGATGAGCCGGTCAATCACCCGTTGGGTTTCTTTGGCTTTCACCACCGTCGTGCGAATCCGTCCATGCTGCAGCACAGCGCTGGCCAGGTTGCTGAGCAAGGCTTGGCGGTGCTCCGAAGGACGCGACAGACGGCGAACGTGCCGGGCGTGACGCATGCGGCAGCGGGCTAGGCGGCTTGCGACTTGAGCTCTTCAGGAAGGGTCATCCCGAGCGTCAACCCCATACTGCTCAAGAGCTCACCGATTTCCGCCAGGGACTTCTTCCCGAAGTTGCGATACTTCAACAGGTCCTGGGGCTGTTTCTGGATGAGATCCCGAATCGTGTGGATTTTGGCCTCCCGCAGGCAGTTGGCGGAGCGCACGGACAGCTCCAGCTCGGAAATCGGCGTGTTCAGTTTTTCGAGCAACTCCCCATTGATCGTCGAGCTTTCCGTCTCCTCAGGCTCTTGTGGGAGTGTCCCAAAATTCACAAACAGATCGAGATGCCGCTGCAGGATGTTCGAGGCGTAGAGCACGGCGTCTTTGGGACTCATCGCGCCATTGGTCCAGACCTCGAGAATGAGCCGATCGTAGTCGGTCACCTGACCAACCCGGGTATCCTCGACGAGGAAGTTGACCCGTTTGACCGGGCTAAAGAGCGCATCGACCGGAACGAGCCCGATCGGCTGGCCTTCCTTCTTGTTCTTCTCCGCGGGAACATATCCGCGTCCCCGACTGACCTCCAGCTCCATCCGGAAGTCCTGGGCTTTCGTCAAGGTACACAGATGCAACTTCGGATTGATGATCTCAACGGTTTCATCCGTGTCAATATCGGCTGCGGTAATCGGGCCCTTCTTGTTCCGGTCGATCACGAGCTGCTTCGGCTGCCGGCTGTGCGACCGCAGGACAAGCTGCTTGACGTTCAAGACGATTTGGGTGACTTCTTCAAGCAGCCCCGGGATGGTACTGAATTCATGGAGAACCCCATCCAACTTGATGGAGGTCACCGCAGCCCCCTCGATGGACGAAATCAGCACCCGACGGAGGCTATTGCCAATCGTCGTCCCAAAACCCCGCTCGAAGGGCTCCGCGATAAACTTGCCATACGTGTCGGTGAGGGTAGCCTCCTCACACGCGAGCTTCTTTGGCATGGCAAAATCACGCCATAACGCTCCCATCCCCTATCCCTCCTTCAATGACGACACAACCCCACACCCAGATTACGATGCCGGTTCTCGCCTGCGCATTCTCGGCTCCGGAACGCTGTCACCTGCACGTCCCGCTCCCCCGACATCGCTGGGTGTGTGGGTTGTTTGTCGGAATTTCCGCCAGAGGCGGATCCGCCTTTGGCGGAGAACCCCACACCCAGCGTTGCTAGCGGATCCTCTCAACCTGACGAAACCATAAATCCCCTTCCCCAACGGCTAGCCCATTGCGACTCCACCGCCCCGGCCAGAAGAATACCCGGCGGGCCGGGGAGACTGACATCACTCCGTTCTGTCAGTCTCGGCTTCATGTCACTTTGAGTACAATTCGACAATCAACTGTTCCTGAATGGGGAGTCCCACGTCGTCTTTCTGAGGCAACCGAACAATCAGCCCTTTGAGTTGCTGGGCATCAACCTGAATCCAGGCAGGAATCAGGCGATCTTTCGTCTGTTCCAGCTGCTGTTTGATCCGAACGCCCCAGCCGTTGTCCTTCGACGCCACCTGGATGACGTCCCCAACCTTCACCGGATAGGATGGGATATCGATCCGCTTGCCGTTGACGGTGATCGCCTGATGCTGGACCAGGTGACGGCCTTCCGTCCGCGAGGTCGCAAACCCCATGCGAAAGATCACATTATCCAGGCGCCGTTCCAACTGTTCCAACAGCATCTGGCCCGTCACCCCCTTGGTCTTCTGGGCGATGCGGAAGTAGCGTTTAAACTGGCGTTCCAAGACCCCGTAAATGCGCTTGGCCTTCTGTTTCTCCCGGAGCTGCACGCCGTAATCGGAGAGCCTCACCCGAATCTGGCCATGCTGTCCAGGGGCGTAGGCCCGTTTCTCCACGGGGCATTTGGGCGTGTAACACTTCAGCCCTTTCAGGAAGAGCTTGACCCCTTCCCGCCGACATAACCGACATGACGGACCGAGATACCGACTCATGATTTACCCACTTCCATTCCGCATTCCGCACTCCGCACTCCGCATTCCATTAGACTCTCCTGCGTTTCGGCGGTCGACATCCGTTATGGGGAATGGGGGTGACGTCTTTGATGGCCGTGATCGATAGCCCCGCTTGCTGAAGTGACCGGATGGCGGATTCTCGGCCCTGGCCGGGTCCCTTGACCCACACCTCAACCTCTTTCATCCCCAGGCCGATCGCCTTCTTGGCCGCGTTTGACGCCGCGATCTGGGCCGCATACGGGGTCGACTTTCGCGACCCGTGAAAGCCACTCGCTCCCGAGGCGCCCCAGCAAATGGCATTGCCTTGGCGATCGGTAATTGTCACAATCGTGTTGTTGAAACTGGCCAGGATATGCGCAATCCCTTGGGTGGGAACCGCCCGTTTCTTGGCCTTCGCTTTACGAACCGGCTGCTGCGCAGGTTCTGGCTGTGCCGGCTGCTGCTGTGGTGGCTGTTCGGTTGCCATCTCCTCTCCCTAGGCTTTTGCTATGGCTGGTGCTGGGCCGGGTTTCAGTCTCTTGCGCACCCCCACCCGAGGTCGAGGCCCTTTGCGTGTGCGGGCATTGGTCCGTGTCCGTTGCCCACGCGCCGGAAGCCCCCGTTTATGTCGCAAGCCGCGATAGCTCCCGATATCGATCAACCGTTTGATATGTGAGGAGAGTTCGCGGCGCAGATCCCCTTCCACTTTATAAGACGCTTGGATCGTGTGGGTGAGCTTCGCGACCTCATCATCCGTCAGGTCCTTCGCCCGCTTGTTGGGGTCAATCTGGGTTTGCGCCAAGAGCTTGTCGGATGAGGCATGGCCGATCCCGTAGATATACGTCAAGGCGACTGCGATGCGTTTGCCTTTCGGCACGTCGACACCCACAATGCGTGGCATTATCCCCCCACCTGTCTTTGGCCGCTAGGCCAACGGGTCAGTAAGTCTGTCTTGACTCTCATGACACCTACCAATGCTCATCTCAACTTCCTGTTCGATCCACCCGCCTTCCCGCCGTTGGCGGGATCCGCCAGAGGCGTGATTGGCGGATGGCTAGACAGGTGGGGGGATTATCCCTGCCGTTGTTTATGCTTCGGGTTATCACAGATGATTCGCACCACCCCCTTGCGGCGAATCACCTTGCACTTGTGACAGACCCGTCTGATGGACGCGCGAACCTTCATGCGTCAAGCGCCGTGAGCACCTCCGGCCCCCCTTCGGTAATGGCCACCGTATGCTCAAAATGGGCGGACAGGGAATGATCTTTGGTGACCGCGGTCCATCCGTCCGGCAAGACCTCGACCTCCCAACTACCCATCGTCACCATCGGTTCGATCGCGAGGACCATCCCCGGTTTCAGACGCGGTCCACGGTTCGGCGGGCCGAAATTCGGAATCGGGGGATCCTCATGCATCGCCCGCCCGATCCCATGCCCGACAAAATCCCTCACCACCGAGAGCCCTTCCTGCTCGATGGTCTGCTGCACGACATGCGAGATATCCGAGAGCCGTTGAGACGGCCGGGCCATGGCGATGGCCTTGTGCAGAGCCGCTCTCGTCACCTCGATGAGCCGTAGGGCGTCCTGCGGAACCTTGCCCACAGCGATGGTCACGGCCGCATCCGAATAGTACCCATCGACTTTGACCCCAGCATCGATGCTCACGACATCCCCGGACTCGATGACGCGCTCCCCGGGAATCCCGTGGACGACTTCCTCGTTAACCGACACGCAGATGGAAGCGGGAAATCCTCGGTACCCGAGAAAGGCCGGTTCTGAACCCTGAGCCTGGATGAACTCCAAGGCGGCGCGGTCCAGCTCTTTCGTCTTGACCCCCGGGGCCACCCGCCCAGCCAAAAAGCTCAGCAGCTTTGCAACAATCACCCCGGCCCGACGCATCAGAACAATCTCCTCAGGACTTTTCAACTCGATCATGTTTCACCCAACCGTGCCGGCGGAACAGCCGGATGACCCGCTGAAGCACCTGCGCGCTGGTCCCGGTGCCATTGAGTCGATACAAGAACCCTTGCTGTCGGTAGTACGCCAGGAGCGGCTTCGCCTGGCCTCGATCGATGGCCAGACGTTTCGTGACGGTCGCCACCTCATCGTCTTTTCGAACCACCAGCGTGCCGTGACAACGGTCGCAGATCCCTGTTCGCTTCGGCGGCATGGTGCGCAGGTGATAGATCGCCCCGCATCGGCTGCACACCCGACGACCGGAGAGTCGCTGAATCAACACGGGTTGAGGACACGCCAAATACAACGCCGCATCAAGCGGTCGTCGCCGACGCTGCAGGAACTGGTCGAGCCCCTTCGCCTGCCCAACGGTTCGAGGAAACCCGTCCAGCACAAACCCCTGACTCAAGAGCCGAGGGGTGAGCTGACGCGTCATCACGTTCACCACCAACCGATCTGGGACTAAGCGCCCGGCGGTGACATAGCGGCTCACCGCATGCCCCAGCGCTGACTGACGGCGAATTTCTTGCCGAAAGAGCTCGCCGGTTGAATAGTGCACCATCCGTAAGCGTTCCCCAAGCTGCTCGGCCAGCGTCCCCTTGCCTGACCCTGGCGGCCCTAACAACACAAGTCTGGGGCTCACAACGAGTTCAAAGTTGAAAGTGGAAAGTTAAAAAAGACTGCATGGTTCTTGGATGTTTACTTTCGACTTTCCACCTTAAACTTTCCACTGCTTTTAGCGGCGGCCTTTGAGCCGGCCTCGTTTCATAAATCCCTCATAGTGGTGCATGAGGAGGTGCGACTCGATCCGCTTCATGGTGTCCAGCGTCACGCCGACCACGATCAGGAGGCTGGTTCCCCCAAAAAAGCTGGCCACGCGCGAGGGGACCTTCATCCACGCCATCAAGATATCCGGGAGAATCGCAATGACGATGAGGTAGACCGCGGCGACAAACGTCACGCGCGTGAGCACGTCGTCAAGGTAATCCACCGTCGATTGTCCCGGTCGAATCCCCGGGATAAAGGCGCCGACCTTTTTCATCTGCTCCGCTGCATCGAGGAACTGATGAGCCGTGATCGCCGTGCAGAAATACGTGAAGAACCCGATGAGCACGGCGTACAGGAGATTGAACGCAATCGACGTCCTGGAAAACCAATCGGTGATGCCTTGCAGTTGCGGGACAAACCCGGCAATTTGGATAGGAAAATAGAGCAAGGACACGGCAAAGATGATGGGGAGCACCCCACCCGTGTTGATCTTTAACGGGAGGTAGGTGCTTTGGCCGGAAAAGATTTTCCCCCCGACCACCCGACGCGCATACTGCACCGGGACGCGTCGCTGGCCCTGTTCCACAAAGATGACAATCAACACCACCCCGATGAACACCGCGATCATGAACAACATGCCCAGGGGAGCCATGGGGTTTTCCCCAAGCCCTCCCGGTCCGAGCTGGACGAGGATATCGCGGACCGCCAACGGGATCCGCCCGACGATCGACGCGGTCATGAGGAGGCTCATCCCATTCCCGATCCCCCGTTCCGTGATCTGCTCGGAGAGCCACATGATCATCGACATCCCGGCGGTCATCGTCAGGACCGTCAAGAGGCGAAACCCCCACCCCGGGGAGAGCACAATCTGCGCGTGGAACTGCGCTGGGATCGCCTTCTCCAGGAGCAGCGCGTACATCATCGAGTTGATCACCGCCAGCACCACCGTCGCGTAGCGCGAATACTGGTGGAGTTTGCGATACCCCGCCATGCCTTCCTTGCGCAGTCGCTCGAGTGACGGGATCGCCGTCGCCAGGAGCGTCTCCACGATGATGGTCGCGCTGATATAGGGCATAATCCCCAGCGCAAACACCGTGGCATGCGAAAGCGCCCCGCCGGTGAACATATCCAAGAGGTTCAACAGCCCCCCGCCGCTGGTCTGAGCCAACTCCTCGAAAATCCGGCCCAGCTCCTTGCCGTTGATGCCGGGGGTGGGGATAAAAATCCCGACCTCGTAGATCGCCAGTAACCCAAGCGTGATCAGGAGGCGTCGTCGGAGCTCCGGGATGTTCCAGGCGTTAGCGAGCGCGCTGAGCAGTCGAAGCATTCGTTCCGTGTTCGGCTGTGGACGTGATCAGCTCAAGGGTCCCTCCGGCCTTGGCGACTTTCGCCGTCGCAGAGGCGCTGGCTTGATGGACCGCAATGGTCAACGGCTTCGAAAGCTTGCCCTCACCCAGGAGTTTGATCTCATGCCGCGCGTCGTGGATGAGTCCGAGTTCTTGCAGCCGCTGCGGGGTCACCCGTTCCCCACTTTGGAACCGATCCAACTGGTCGAGGTTGATGATCTCCCGCTCAAGCCTGCGACCCGTCGCTTTGCGGCGGAAGCCCCGCTTGGGGATTCGGCGGATCAGGGGGTTTTGTCCCCCTTCGAAGCCGGGCCGTTTGCCAGAACCCGTCCGAGCCCGCTGGCCCTTCTGCCCACGTGTGGAGGTCTTGCCGTGCCCCGAGCCAATCCCTCGGCCGACGCGCTTGCGTCGCTTGCGCGAACCTGGCACAGCAGGAATCGTGGTGACGTTCATCCCCCCACCTGCCGCCGGGTTCGCCTTGGGCGAACCTGTTGTGTGTGCCAAATTCCACAGCGCTCAAAACCAATGTCATCACTGATCAGCCAGCCTCCGGCTGGCGCGGCAGGTGGGGGGATCATGGCTGTTCGCCGGGTTCCGACAGCTCCACCAGGAGTTTCCGACGTCGCAGGATCTCCTCAGAGGTTTTCAGGGCCATCAGGCCGTTCAAGGTCGCCTTGGCCAGGTTCACCGAATTACTCGAGCCGAGGCTTTTTGTCAGGATATCGCGGATGCCGCATGCTTGGCACACGGCCCGGACCGCCCCCCCCGCGATAATCCCTGTGCCGGGGCTAGCGGGTTTCAATAACACGCGCGATGCATCAGCCTCTCCAATCGTCTCATGAGGAATCGTTGGGCCTTTCAAGGCAATGCTCACCATCTGGCGCTGCGCTTGGGCGAATCCTTTGCGGATCGCATCAGAAGCCTCGTTGGCTCTCCCCAACGCCACCCCCACCGACCCTTTCCCATCCCCGACAACGGCCAACGCGTTGAAGCCGAGGCGCTTGCCTCCTTTATGGACCTTGGCGACGCGGTTGACGCTAATCAGCTTCTCGGTGAATTGCGAGCGCTGGGCGCTCCCATGGGCGCCACTCGGTGAGGCCGTCGGCGGTGCAGCATGACGTTGCGGTGAGCCAGTCGTTGCCATGGTTAAAACTGTAACCCTCCCTGCCTCGCCGCTTCGGCGAATGCCTTGATACGGCCGTGGTAGCGATACCCCGCTCGATCAAACACCACGTGGGTAATCCCGTGTTTGAGCGCCTCAGCTGCGATCAACCGACCGAGGTGCTCGGCTGCCGCGAGATCGCCGCCGTCTTTGAACTTCTCGCGGAACGGCGAGGCGCCGGTCGAACGCCCCAACACCGTCTTCTGCTCAAAATCGTTGACGAGCTGCACCACGAGATGGCGATGACTGCGAAAGACCGCCATCCGCAGTCGGTGCGGCATCCCCACGACGCGCTTGCGAATCCGTTGGTGCCGTCGATGACGGCCGAGCTCGCGTCCCGTCATCCCCCCACCTGTTTTTGGCCCCGAGGGCCAATCAGGTTCTGGATAGCGTGTTGCGCTGCCTTCCCGCCGTTGGCGGGATCCGCCAGAGGCGTGATCGGCGGCTTCACCGGTGGGGGGATCATCCTGCTGCTGTACTGCTCTTGGCGCCCGTCGCGGCCTTTCCGGCCTTCCGGCGGATGACCTCCCCCGCATACCGGATGCCTTTCCCTTTGTACGGCTCAGGCGGGGCCACCCGGTGGATATTCGCGGCCACTTGTCCCACCATATGCCGATCAACACCTTTGACAATGATGACAGTCGGCTTGGGGGTTTCGATGGTGATGCCGTCAGGGATCGCCAGCTTGACCGGATGCGAGAATCCCACATGCAACTCGAGGAACGTGCCCTGCGTTTGGGCCCGATACCCGACCCCAACGACCTCGAGCTCTTTGCTAAATCCTTCCGCGACGCCACGGACGTGGTTGGCGACGAGCGCGCGGTAGAGCCCATGGAGGGCTTTCACGGGCTTCTGATCACTGGACCGTTGAATCTGCACATGTCCGTCCTGGACCGAGGCGGAGAGCACCGGGGGTAACGTCAAGGCCAGTTTGCCTTTCGGCCCTTCAAAGGACAAGGTCTGGCCCGACTGGCTGACTTTGACGCGCTCAGGAATCTGAACGGGGATGCGCCCAATGCGTGACATCAGATGAGTGACCAGTGATGAGTGACCAGTGATGAGTACCAAGACTCGCTACTCTCCACTCGCCGCTCTCCACTTCGTTTACCACACATAACACAGGATCTCGCCACCGAGGCGCTGTCGCTTGGCCTCTTGGTCCGTCATCAAGCCCTTGGAGGTTGTGAGGATCACACGACCAAGACCTCCCAGCACGCGTGGCAACCGGCCAACGCCACAATACGAGCGCAGACCAGGCTTGGACACGCGAACCAACTGGACGATCGCTGGGCTCTTGTCGGAGCCATACTTCAAATACACGCGCAACTGCCCTCGCGGGGCCTGGCCAACAGGCTTGAACGCCCGAATAAACCCCTCTCGCTGTAAGATCGCTAACAGGCGCTCCGCCAATCGCGACGCAGGCACATCCACGCTGCGATGCCGCGCCTGCGAGGCGTTCCGCATCTTGGTCAACAGGTCTGCAATGGGATCGGTGCTCTTCATGGTCTGGTGGTCCTACCAGCTGGCCTTGGTGACGCCAGGAATCTCGCCCTGCCAGGCGAGTTCCCGAAAACACATCCGGCACAGGCGAAACCGCCTGAAATAGCCCCGGCGGCGGCCGCAACGTTGACAACGGTTGATGGCGCGCACCTTAAATTTTGGGGGCCGTTTGGCCTTCACAATCCAGGTTTCTTTAGCCATTATGGCTTCTCAAAGGGGAACCCGAACGCTTCGAGCAGCGCCCGCGCTTCCTCAGCGTTCCTGGCGGTAGTGACAATCGTAATGTCCATGCCAAGGGGGTAGTGGACCTGGTCCAGATTCAGTTCGGCAAAGATGTTCTGTTCTCTGATGCCAAAACTGTAGTTGCCCGCCTGGTCAAACCCTTTGCCAGACAATCCGCGGAAATCCCGGATGCGCGGGAGGGCGGCGACAATCAACCGTTCAAGGAATTCATACATGCGGGTTCGGCGCAAGGTCACCTTACAGCCCACAGGATCCCCCTCCTGAATTTTGAAATTGGAAACGGCCTTTTTGGCCCTGGTCACAATCGGTCGTTGACCGGTGATCAGCCCCAGATCTCGCAGGCTTTCCTCTAGGACCTTGGCATCGTGCGCCGCTTCCCCGCATCCCACGTTGACCACGATCTTTGACAGCTGAGGCACGGCGAGTCGGTTCGTCCGCCCAAACCGTTTCATGAGGGTTGGGACGATTTCCTCATGATACCGCTTGAAGAACCGCGCAGGTGCCGCGTGCTGGACTGCGAGACTAGCCACGGATGATCTCCTGACACCGTTTGCACATGCGTGTTTTCGAGCCGTCCGTCAGACTCCAACCAATCCGTGCTGGACGCTTGCAGCGCGGACAGAGCAGCGCAAGGTTGGCAAGCGCGATGGGCCCCTCTCGCTCCACGATCCCCCACGGCTGATCGGCTCGCGTGCGACGCTCGAAATGCTTGACCAAGTTCACACGCTCCACCAACGCCGCCTGACGGGCCGTCAGGATCTTGAGGATTTTCCCCTGTTTGCCTCGATCCCTGCCGCTGAGGATCACCACCACGTCACCTTTCTTGAGCTTGGCCATCACACGACTTCCGGGGCTAAGGAAATGATCTTCATGAACTGCTTGTCGCGCAGCTCCCGGGCGATCGGCCCGAACACGCGGGTCCCGCGGGGATTCTTCTGAGCATCAATCAACACGACGGCGTTGGAGTCAAACCGCAGCCACGTCCCATCCAACCGTCGAACAGGGGCCTTGGTGCGCACCACCACGGCTTTCACCAGGTCGCCCTTCTTGGACATCGCATCCGGATCAGCCTCACGGACGTTACAGGTCACGATATCGCCCAGCGAGGCGTGACGCTTGCCAGACCGTCCCACCACCCCGATGCAGGACACTCGCTTCACCCCCGTGTTATCCGCCACGGTGAGTTGAGACCGCATCTGAATCATCCCCCCACCGCCTTTCGGCCTGAAAGGCCGATCGAGTGTTTGGGTTTATCTTGATCCGCCTTCCCGCCGTTGGCGGGATCCGCCAGAGGCGTGATCGGCGGATAAGGAGGTGGGGGGATCATGTCGTGCCTTGCTCAGGCTCTTGGCCTCTCGCTTGATCGTGAGTCTGGCCTTCGGGCAGAACGTCCTCATCAACCGGCACAGGGGGGGCCGTTGAAGCGCGCCGCAGGATGTCAACCAGTCGCCATCGTTTGTCTTTTGAGAGGGGACGCGTCTCCATGATCTTGACCCAATCGCCCACCTTGGCGCTGTTCGTCTCATCGTGGGCCTTGAACTTGCTGGCCCGTCGAATCACGCGCGGATAGAGCGGGTGACGAACGAGCCGACTCACTCGGACCACAATCGTCTTGTGCATCCGGTTGCTCACGACCACCCCTACGCGAACTTTCCGAGCCGGGCGGATGAGCGTCTGGGAAGCCTGTTGGGTCATGGTCGTTCCCGAAGGATCGTCAAGATCCTTGCCACGTGGCGTCTGGTTCGCCGAATCTGATGGGGCTGCTCGGTGGAGCCCTGACTCACTTTCAACCGGAGCGCCGCAAGTTCCTTGCGGGTCTCCAGCAATTTCTGACGAAGTTCCGTCTCGGGTAGCCCCCGCAGTTGGCCAGGTTTCACGACCGCCATCACACCGCCAACTCCTCTTTCCGAGCCACGAATCTGGTGTGGATCGGGAGTTTATAAGCCGCCAGGCGAAACGCTTCCTTGGCCATCAGCTCCGACACCCCATCCACCTCAAAGAGCACGCGACCCCGTTTGACAACCGCCACCCAATGGTCCACGATCCCCTTGCCTGCCCCCATGGTTTTTTCTTGGCCATGGGTCGTGACGGGCTTGTCAGGAAAGACGCGAAGCCACAGCTTCCCACCGCCAAGGGCCCTGGTGATCGCCACCCGGGCGGATTCGATTTGCGAGGCCGTGATCCAGGCGTTCTCCGTGGCCCGCAAGCCAAACTCGCCAAAGGACAGCCGCACGCCGCCCTTGGCAACGCCGCGGCGCTTCCCGCGGTGGGCTTTTCGATATTTGACCCGCTTAGGAAGGAGTAGCGCCATCAGCCCGTTGCTGGGGCGGTTCGATGACCGCCATCCCAGCCTCAGAGGACGCAGACCGACGGAGTGCCGTCGGGCGTTCCGCAGGTTTCAACTGCACCACATCGCCTCGATAGACCCAGACCTTCACGCCGATACACCCGGTCGTCGTATGACTCGTGGCATGCCCGAAGTCGATATCCGAACGCAACGTCCCAAGCGGCACTTTGCCGTCTCGGTAGCTCTCTCGGCGTTTCATCTCGGACCCGCCCAGCCGACCTTTACAGACAATCTTGATCCCCTTCGCGCCCGCTTCCATCCCTTGTTGAATGGATCGTTTCATCGCCCGGCGGTAGGCCACCCGTTTTTCCAATTGGAACGCGATCGACGCGGCAATCAACTGCGCTTCGATGTAGGGGTTGGTAATCTCGACGTAATCGATCTTCAACTGCTTCTGGGCGCCGACGATCTGCTGCACCATCTCCTGAAGCCGTTGGATGTGTTCTCCGCGCCGCCCGATGAGGACCCCTGGACGAGCGGTCCGAACCACAATTCGGATCTGTTCCGGGGAACGTTCAATATCAATCCGGGCGACCGCCGCAGAAGCCAGTTCACCGCTCAAGAGCCCCCGAATCTTGAGATCTTCTTGGACATACTCCGCGAAGAGCCCTTTGGTCGGCGCGAACCACCGAGAGGACCAGGTCCGATGGATCCCGATCCGAAGGCAAATTGGACTCACCTTTTGTCCCATGCTTCTCCTTCAGATGACAGAGGTCAGAGAACAGAAGACAGACCTCTTGAACCTTCTGTCCTCTACCGTCTGACTTCTGACCTCTGCCTTCTGACCTCTGACTTCCGTCGTCTGTCTTCTGATGTTCGATCAAGTTCAACCGTGATATGCGTGGTGCGCTTGCGGATCGCCGCCGCCCGCCCAAACGCCGCCGCTCGGAATCGTTTCCACACGGGCCCTCCATCAGCGACCAGATGGCTGATCACGACCTGGTCTTCCCCAAGGGTTGCGTCGGTCTGTTTCGCATTGGCAAACGCCGAGGCAATCGCTTTCGCCACCGGCCGTACAGCCCGCCGATTGGTTGCGGCCAGGATGCTGAGCGCTTGCGCCACGGTCCGGTGCCGGAGCGGCTCAATCACAAATCGCACTTTTCGAGGCGACATCCGGATATACTTGGCCACGGCTCTAGCAAGCATGGGTCGTTCCCATTAGGCTGCGGCGGCGGGCTTCGCTGCCGCAGCTTTCTTCACCCCACCGTGCTTCCTAAACGTTCGGGTGGGGGCGAACTCGCCCAGTTTATGTCCCACCATACTCTCAGTCACATAGACCGATTGAAAGGTCTTCCCGTTATGAACCAGGAAGGTCAGGCCGACGAAGTCCGGTATGACAGTCGAGCGCCGAGACCACGTCTTGATCGGTCTGCGGTCATTCGTTTGCTGGGCCTTCTGGATCTTCTCCAGTAAATGTCCGTCGACAAACGGTCCCTTCTTGAGTGAGCGTCCCATGGTTAGAAGGCTCGAGAAGGCTGAAGAGGGCTTAAGAAGTGTGGAGGGCAAGAGGAGATCATAGAAGGCATTCGGCGATCAAAGCCCCTCTGGCCTTCTTGCCCTCTCGACCCTCTCAAGCCTTCTGAAGCCATCTCAAGCCTTCTCAAAAACACCGTGTTAGGCGCGCCCTTTCACAATCAAGCGATCCGAATACTTGCCCTGCTTGCGGGTTTTCTTGCCCTTCGTGTGCCAGCCCCACGGAGAGACGGGGTGGGGATTGCCCTGACCAGATTTCCCCTCGCCACCGCCATGAGGATGGTCGATGGGGTTCATCGCGACCCCGCGCACATGCGGGCGCCTGCCCAGCCACCGAGACCGGCCGGCCTTCCCGATCGAGAGCGCAGCGTGGTCGACATTCCCCAGCTGGCCGATGGTTGCCCAACACTCAAGCGAGATGAGCCGCACTTCGCCCGAGGGCAATTTCACATGGGCGAAGTCGCCTTCCTTGGCTTGGATCAAGGCTGAGGAACCTGCTGACCTCACGAGTTGGCCCCCTCGTCCCTTGCTGAGTTCCAGGTTATGGATCATCGCCCCTGGTGGGATATTCCGCAGAGGCATGGCGTTTCCGTTCTTCACTTCCGCCTCAGGACCCGCCATGATCTCATCCCCCACGCTCAAGCCATTCGGCCAGAGGATGTAGCGTTTTTCCCCGTCGGCATATTCAACCAGCGAAATCCGGCTTGAGCGATTCGGATCATACTCAACCGTTTTCACCACACCCTTCACGCCCGCCTTGTCCCGCCGGTAGAAATCGATCAGCCGATACATGCGTTTGTGCCCGCCGCCTCGAAATCGGCTGGTCACATGCCCGTAGGCATCCCGTCCGCCCGATTGCTTCAACGGCACCAGCAATGATTTCTCCGGCTTGTCCGTGGTCAGCTCGCTGAAGTCTGACACCGTCTGCCAGCGTCGGGTCGGCGTGGTGGGTTTGTACTGTTTGATGCCCATGTTTCCCTTCAAACCTCAGCGTTCAGAGGTCAGAGGACAGATGTCAGAGGTCAGACTGGAGAGCGGCCTGCTGATTTCTGACTTCTGTTTTCTGTCTTCTGACTTCTGAGCTCTCATTTCAGTTCGATCTTCTGGCCTTCGGCCACCGTCACGACGGCTTTTTTCCAATCGGGGCGCCTGCCCCAGCGTCCGGTTAACCGGCGCCACTTGCCTTGAGAGGTCAGCGTGTTGACCTTGGTGATTGACACGTGAAACAGGGTCTCGGCCGCCTGCTTGATCTCAGGTTTTGTGGCGGTGCGGTTCACGAGCAACACGTACTGACGCAGCCGCGCAAGCCGCGTCCCTTTCTCGGTCTGGCGAATCCCTTTGATAATTTCACTGGACATGGCCATTCTGAGTCCGCAGGCGTTGTTCCAGTCGCGCAAATGCCGTCTTGGTCACGAGCACCTTCTGGGCGTTGAGGACGTCGAAGGCATTCAGGTCATCGGCTCGTCTGAGTTGAAACGCCGCGAGGTTGCGTAACGATTTGACAAGGGGCACCTGGAATGCCTCGAGCACGATGACCGATTTGTGCTCAACCTTGAACGTTTCCGCTAACTTGGCAAACGGCTTAGTCTTCGGCTCGGTGGCGCTCAACGCGTTCACGACCACCAATTCCTGATCCTGCACTTTGCCCTTGAGACTCTCCAGCAACGCCTTTCGGCGAATCGCCTTGGGCAGCTCAGCGCCGAAGTCCCTCGGATGAGGACCGAACACAACCCCCCCGTGTCGCCACAGCGGGGAGCGGATCGACCCTGCACGAGCCCGTCCTGTATGCTTCTGACGCCAGGGCTTTTTCCCGCCTCCTGAAATATCTGCCCGCGTCTTGGTCGAGGCGGTTCCGGCTCGTTGGTTGGACCGATACACGTGCATGGCCTGAGCGATGAGCCGGAGGTTCGGCCGCCCTCCCCACAGCTGTTCATCGAGCGCCAGACGCTCAACGGTTTGCCCTGTCAGATCAAACACCGGAAGATCCATCACGCTTTCTTCCTCGCTTTCGATTTCGTCTTTGCCTCTTCTTCCTCAAGGAACACTTCTTGGATGCCTTTTGCAGCGACCACCACACCAGGCCGCTTGACGGATTGATTCACAATCACCAGCCGATCTTCGGGTCCTGGCACCGCGCCTTGAATGAACAAGACATTGGCTTGTGGATCGATCTTCATGATGCGCAGATTCTGGACGCTCACGCGGGCATTGCCCATGTGGCCGGGCAGGTGGTGGCCCTTGATCACGCGGCCCGGATCGGTCGTCGAGCCGATCGACCCCGGAGCGCGGTGGGACGTGGAGCCGTGGGTCGCCGGGCCTCCTTTCCAGTGCCACCGCTTCATACCACCCTGAAATCCTTTGCCGATCGAGGTCCCGGTGACATCCACCAATTCGCCTTCTTTGAACACGTCCACGGTGACCTGCTGGCCGACTTTGAACTCGTCCCCATTGCTCAGGCGAAACTCCTGCACGTAGCGCATGGGAGCGACCCCGGCTTTCTTGAAATGGCCCTGGAGGGGCTTCGTCACGCGGGTTTCCTTCACGGCCTCAAATCCAACCTGGACCGCCCGGTAGCCATCCTGCTCAGACGTTTTCACCTGCGTCACCGTGCAGGGTCCGGCTTGCAGGACGGTGACGGCCACGGCCCGGCCATGCTCATTGAAGAGCTGGGTCATGCCAATTTTCTTCGCGAGGAGTCCAATCGCCATGGTTAGACTCGAGACCAGAAACCAGCCCGCCCCGGCATGAGCCCAAGGCGGGCCGGGGAGACCAGAGACCAAAACAACTGGAGGCACTCCTTCCAGAGTCTCGTGTCTCTTGTCTCGTGTCTCTTGTCTCTCATTTGACTTCCACATACACGCCGGATGGCAGATTCAATTTCCGGAGTGCGTCAACGGTTTTTGACGTCGGGTCAAAGATATCGATGAGCCGCTTGTGCGTCGTGATCTGAAACTGCTCCCGGGACTTCTTGTCAATGACGGGCGAGCGCAGCACCGTGTAGAGCTCCCGTTTCGTCGGAAGCGGCACCGGTCCTGAGATCTTGGCGCCGGTTCGCTTGGCCGTCTCGACAATCTCAGCCGCCGACTGATCCAGTAGCCGATGGTCGTAGGCCTTCAGCTTAATACGAATCTTCGGTTTCTCAGCCATTAGTAAGACTAGAGACCAGAGACTGGAGACTAGCCCGCCCCCCCGGCCCGACGCCGGCGACAGCCGCCCGCCCCGGCGATCGTTCGAGGCGGGCCGGGGCGGCGGGCGGCGGACGCTTTCGGCGGGCCGGGGAGACCACAGACCAAAAAGACCGCAGGCCT
>CAYJTP010000015.1:26729-33421 GCA_964373175.1 uncultured Planctomycetales bacterium | reverse complement strand
AGCGGGTAGGGGGAATCGAACCCCCGTCACCTGCTTGGAAGGCAGGGACTCTACCATTGAGCTATACCCGCCTGTAAATCAGCTTGTCCGCCCTGTCGCTCAAGCTAGGGGCGGAGAAGGCTGGAGCTCTACCACTGAGCTACACCCGCGTCGCGTCCAATCTCAAAGGACTCGGGACGCTCCATAGGAGGGACAACCTATGGTTTTCCCTCCTATCGGTCGTCCCGCCGAAGGCGGGCCTCCCTCGTCTCCCTTTCCTAAAGAGGAAACCTATCCGAATCTAAGGCCATGTTGTGGCGGGAAGAGAAAACGTGGTTCTTCTCTTCCCGCAACCCATCTCTTTCCTAATCGGAAATGGGCAGGGGAGGGTTCGGCGCCTCCGTCGGCTACTCACCTGGCTGCCGTTGTAACGATCATTGAGGCCGTGTGGGAATCATTCCGTGGACTTCAATTTTTCCTGGAAACTTCGTGGCTTTCGCAAGCTCACACCAGGGATTGAGATTCGAAATCTACCTTCTTTGTCAGCCATGAACTCTACGTCTTTCAAACACCCTCTCACTGGACCGCTAAGGAGAAGGGTGATCGTGAGTCCGCACGCGAAGTTTAATCTGAATTCCCCTGTCTTCAGGTGCTCGAAGTCGCTGAAGTAATCCTCCGTCCAGGCTCGATACTTCGAAGCGATGTCACATTGTTTCACACCATCCAGATGGAAATGGCTTTTGACATAGGGCACATCTTGAACAAAGAAATACAACAGTACTCTCTGTACACGAAGTGACTCGTACTCAAAACCTAGCCGTTCCGTGAAGATGATATCAAGGGTTTGCTTACCTGCGTCGTAACGGATGCTATCTTTTTGGCAATGCGCGTCATGGAGACTTGAAGATGCTTCCAACAAATCATCGTCCGAATGAATCGTCAGTTCAAGCATGTCGTTTGAATAAACGTGGTGAACAGGAGGAGAACAATGCTCTCCGTTTCTGTTTTTCCATTACACCTTACGCGTTACACATTAGACGACCGTCTGGTTATCAAGAGAAAGATGGGCAGGCCAGGATTCTCCGCCGTGGTGCTTAACCGAGGGGCGGATCCGCCCCGCGCTCTTCCGACTGAGGCGGAGAACCTGGGCAGGCCAGGATTCGGTCCCTCCGCTCTACTATAGTTCGCTTCGGTGACCACCCGCCCCGCCCAGCGGAAGTCGCTGCTCCTGTTGGGCGGCTCACATCTCGCCGCCCGTCGCAAGATCGCGCTCCTTATTCGTCGCGCGGCGACTGTCGCAGCTTTGCCTAATCAAGTGAAGGCGGGGCTCCCTTCGAACCCTCCCATTCAACCAACCGAACCCACATTGACTCCGGTGGTCGGCCGCGCAACACCGAACGCATAGCGCTCAAAGAACGGTGGGCAGGGGAGGGTTCGAACCTCCGTAGGGTGTGAGCCCGGCAGCTTTACAGGCTGCTCCGATTGACCACTCCGGCACCTGCCCGTGAACTGTTCGTTTGACGGTTATCGGCCCGTCGTTCGTTTCGGCTGTCGGCAAACGGTGACGTCACCGTTACCGAATGACGTCACGCATGACGTGACCGATCGCCGTTACCCGCTTTCAAAAGCCGGTGGAGGGATTTGAACCCCCGACCCGCTGTTTACAAAACAGCTGCTCTGCCCCTGAGCTACACCGGCGAGATCACCGCAACTGTTCACGTAGAGGTTTCTCCCGATTGATACTGGCGAATTGCCAGGGGTATTGTAGCCAGCAGGTCGGAGGCGATCAAGCCGACCTGTCCGAGCTTGGCAGCCGCCAAATCCCCGGCCAGCCCGTGCAGGGACACGCCAAGCCGGGCCGCGTCAAAGAGTGACAGCCCCTGCCCCAGGAGAGCAGCAATCATGCCGGTGAGGACATCGCCACATCCGCCGGAGGCCATACCAGGATTGCCCGTCTCATTGACATAGAGCTCCCCATCGACATTCGCCACAATGGTGCGATGCCCCTTTAAGACCGTCACGGCTCGATACAGAGTGGCAAATGCCTTCGCGGTGCGCTCGCGATCGCGCTGCACATCCTCAACCGACTGTTTGATGAGTCGCGCCATCTCCCCGGGATGCGGGGTGACAATGAGCGGGAGGGTCAACCGCTTGAGGAGGTGCGTCTCATCCGCCAGCGCATTGAGCCCATCCGCATCCACCACACACGGTTTGGTGACGCGTGGCAGCAATGCCCTCACGAGCTGTTTCGTCTGCGGTTGCTGCGACAGGCCGGGACCCACAGCCACCGCATGCATCCGGTCGATCAGGCTGATGAGCTCCGGGAGAGCCTGGAGGCTGAGCGTGCGCTCTTTCGTTTCAGGAAGCGGCCTGGTCATGACTTCAGTGAGTTTCGCTGCCATGATGTCGTTCAGGCTTTTGGGGATGCCCAGCGTGACGAGACCCGCTCCAGTCCGCAGGGCGCCAAGACTGCACAGAGCGGCGGCACCGGTCAATCCCACGGAGCCAGCGATCACCACCACATGCCCCACATCGCCCTTATGGGTGTCTCGCGGACGAGGGGGCAGCAAGTGCGCAGGGAGACTCATTGGCTGACAAACGCGCAGGCTGCCGCGATGCGCTCTGAATGTGTGAGGCTGACCCGGCACATCACTGGCTGCTGTTTGGCCGACGGTCCGGTGAGCACGACGCAGGGTTTCCCCACCGTGTTGTTTCGAATCTCGATGTCTTTCAACGCAAAGGGCGGGATCGGATTGAGCTCGCTCATCGCCTTGATGATGGCTTCCTTTGCGGCAAAACGTGCGGCTAAATGCGGAACGGGATCCTGATGACGGTTCGCATAGTCTTGCTCAAGTGGCGTAAAGACGCGGTCCAGGAACGCTGTTCCCCCGCGCTTCAGGGTGTGGGTAAATCGCTCCAGCTCCACCACATCGATCCCCAGCCCGAATGACACCGGTTGGCAACGGTGCCGTCGTGGTCGGAGAGGGGTGCGGCGCCTTGCGGCTCGTGCCATGTCGTTATGAAGCCTCCAGCAGGGCTTTCATCTCTCGCACCGCGCGCTCAAGGCCGACACTGATCGCCCGGGCGATAATGGAGAAGCCGATGTTCAACTCTTCAATGTCTGGAATGGCGGCCACCGCATCCGTGTTGCGGTAATCCAACCCATGCCCCGCCGCCACCGCCAGACCCAGCCGCTTCGCGTGACCGGCAGCTCGTTGAAGTGACGCAAGCTCCCGTGTTCGTCGGCCGGCCGTGGTCGCGTTCGCATACCGACCCGTGTGAAGCTCAACCGTGCGCACCCCCAGAGCCGCTGCGGCTCTCACCTGGGAGGGCGCCGGATCCACGAAGAGACTCACCCCGATCCTCTTGGCGTGGAATTGCCGCACGACACGGGCCAGTCGACTCGAGAGCCGGACGACGTCCAGCCCCCCTTCGGTGGTCAACTCCCGCCGTCGCTCAGGCACCAAGGTGACCTGGGACGGTTTCAATCGCAAGGCCACTGCTACAATGTCCGGGGCGAGGGACATCTCAAGATTCAGCGGCACGGACAAGCGCGCAAGCAGTCGCGCGACATCATGGTCCTGGATGTGCCGTCGGTCCTCCCGGAGATGACAGACGATCCGATCGGCCCCGGCGCGCTCGCAGGCCAGAGCCGCTTCCACCGGATCAGGCGAAAACCCGAGCCGCGCTTGCCTGACGGTGGCGACGTGATCGACGTTGACCCCAAGACGGATGGGCATCCTCAAGGACCTTCCACATCGTCACAAACTGCGCAACCGGCTTGACATCGTGCACCCGCACCATCTGCACCCCGTGCTGTAAGGCATGCGCCACACACGCCAAGGTGCCCGCCAATCGCTCATGCACGGGGGCCTCAAGGATCCGCCCTAGAAACGACTTGCGCGATGGGCCGATGACCACGGGGTAGCCCAACTGCACGAATTCCTTGAGATGATGCATGAGGAGCACATTATGGGTGACCGTCTTGCCAAACCCCAATCCCGGATCAATGAGGATATGCGCTGGCGCAATCCCTGCGGCGTGGGCGCGGCGAATGGCCTCGACAAGAAAGGCTTTGACCTCGCGCACGACGTCGCGATACCGCGGGGCCTGTTGCATGGTCTGCGGAGTTCCCCGCATATGCATGAGCACCACAGAGGCGTTGGTGCGCGCCGCGACTCCCGCCATCTGCGGATCGCCACGGAGCGCCGTCACATCATTGACCAGGGACGCGCCGGCCGCAATGGCCTGCCGTGCGACCTCGGCTTTTGACGTGTCAATGGAGATGGGCACGTCCACGCGCTTGGTCAAGGCTCGAATGACGGGGATCACTCGATGGAGCTCCTCCTCGACGGACACGGGCTGAGATCCGGGGCGCGTCGACTCCCCTCCCACATCGATGAGATCCGCCCCTTCGGCGATGAGCTGCTCCGCGTGACGGATGGCGTGCATGGGATTTAGATGCAACCCACCGTCGCTGAACGAATCCGGCGTGACGTTCACAACCCCCATGATCAAGGGGGCTTTCCGGGATGTGAGCTGAAACCGCCCGCAGGGGATGCGCGTCACCATCAGGTGAGATTAACCCGACGTGGGGGAAGGATAATCGTTATCGGTCTGTGGCAGGGTGCCAGGCGCAGCGGATGCGGAAGCCGTGGAGGGAAAGCCCAGGATGCGCTTGACCTCTTCCCCATCGAGGACTTCCTTGTCCAGGAGGGCCTTCGCCAGCATCTCAAGCTGGTCGCGGTGGGTGACCAGTTCCTGTTTGGCGCGCTCATAGCAGGTATCCACAATGCGGCGAATCTCCTCGTCGATCAAGACGGCCGTCTGCTCACTGTAGTTGCGCTCTTCGAACAGATCCCGACCCAAGAAGATCTGCCGCTCGCGTTTGCCGTACGTCAGATGGCCCAGCCGATCGCTCATCCCAAACTCGCACACCATCCGGCGAGCCAGCTCGGTGGCCGTTTCCAAATCGTTCTGGGCTCCGGTTGTGATCTCTTGAAACACGAGTTCCTCCGCGTTTCGGCCTCCCAGCATCACGGTAATGCGCGCCAGGAGCTCTTGTTTGGTGAGCGTGTAGCGGTCCTCAATGGGCAGCTGCATCGTATACCCCAGTGCCTGCGCGCCCCGCGGGATGATCGACACCTTATGCAACGGATCGGCCAGAGGAACCAACAGCGCCAACAGCGCATGCCCGGCTTCATGGTAGGCGGTGATGCGTTTCTCGCGCTCGTTGATCACGCGGCTTTTTCGCTCAGGGCCCGCGATGACGCGTTCGATCGCCGCTTCCAGCTCTGCCAAGCTGACCGCCTCCTTGTTCCATCGCGCGGCCAACAGGGCGGCTTCGTTCGCCAGATTGGCCAGATCCGCCCCTGAAAACCCGGGGGTTTGCCGCGCAATCGACTTGAGGTCCACATCCTTCGCGAGTTTAATCTTGCGGGTATGGACCTTGAGGATGGCTTCGCGGCCGACGATATCCGGCGGGCTGATGACAATCTGCCGGTCGAACCGTCCTGGGCGCAGGAGCGCGGGATCCAAGACATCCGGGCGGTTGGTGGCCGCCATGAGGATGATCCCTTCCTGGGTATCAAACCCGTCCATCTCAACGAGCAAGGCGTTGAGGGTCTGCTCGCGTTCGTCATGCCCTCCCCCAATGCCGGCAAACCGCTGACGCCCGACCGCATCGATCTCATCGATGAACACGATCGCCCCGCGACCGAGCTGCCTGGCCATCCGTCGGGCCTGCTCAAACAGATCCCGCACCCGGCTGGCCCCGACCCCCACGAACATCTCGACGAAATCGGACCCGCTGATGTTGAAGAACGGCACGTTCGCTTCCCCGGCGACCGCTTTGGCCATGAGGGTCTTCCCGGTCCCAGGCAAGCCGATGAGGAGCACCCCCTTGGGGATTTTTCCGCCCAAGCGTTGAAAGCGCTTCGGATCCTTGAGAAATTCGATGATCTCGCGCAGTTCCTCTTTGGCCTCATCGACCCCCGCGACATCATCAAAGGTGACTCGGGTCTTCGTCTCCGGACTCACCAGGCGCGCGCGGCTTTTGCCAAACGCCAGCAGCTTCCCCCCGCCTTGGGCCGAGCGCATGACGAACCACATCACGCCAAAGAGGATGATCCACGGCGAGAGGACGGCCAAGACCGCCGCAAACCCCGTCTGGGGCGGCTGGATATCGAACATCGGGACGTTCGTGCGCAGGAGGCGCATGAGGTCTTCGTCTGAGGTCGGCACATGGACGAAGAAACTGCGCCCGTCATCCAACCGGCCTTCGATGCGATCGTCCATCAACCTCGCCTCGGTGATCTTCTTGGAGGAGGGGTTGTCTTCCAGCATGCGGAAGAACTCACTGTACGACATCTGACGATGCCACTGGCTCGCGTAGTACGACAAGGTGCGCGTCAGCGCGACGAGGCCGAGGCTGATGATCACCACCCACAGCCACCGCTGTCGATTGGGACGAGGTAAGGTGGTCATCGGGTTCTCACGATCCACTCCCTCTTCCTGTTCGTGTGGGCACGCTCCAGCACGCTCACGAGATCCTCCTCGGAGCAAAATCCAACTGAAGACAAAGCACTCTCAACTTCTTAGTATACCGCCCTTGGTGGGATGGCGCAAGGCAGGCGGTCGTATGTGTCGCAAGCGGTCGTGTGGCGATCAGTCGAGGGCAGCGGCTGCCGGCGGGTGCGAGCTCACCCGCACAC
>CAYJTP010000015.1:0-26629 GCA_964373175.1 uncultured Planctomycetales bacterium | reverse complement strand
GTGCGAGCTCACCCGCACACGCACGCGGTCCTGTCCCCGCTCCAGGGACAGGTGATCCGGCAAATCGAGGATGGTCCCCACGGGTCGTTCACGAAACAACCGCTCGATCTCCTCCCAATGACGAAACTCAAACCGCGCCAGATCCCCCTGCAGGTGTTGGATGGTCAGCCGGATGAGTTGACGTTGAAGGGCCTTGGGCTGCTTCAAAAACGGATCAATCCGGATGGCCACGCCTTCCTGTTCTGCTTTCACGAGGCGTTTCCAGAATCGCTGGGTGGCCTCTAGCAGATAGGTGGCATCCGTCCGGCATTGGTCAGCGAGTTGCACGAGGCGCGTTTTGATCTGGGGATTGTACTCCCGCTCGAGGAGCGGCAAGAGATGCAGCCGAATGCGATTGCGCAAGAACCGCGGGTCGTGATTGGTGGCATCCTCCCTGAAGCCGACCCGATGGGACTTGAGGTAGGCCATCACGTCCGTTCGCCAGATGCCCAGCAACGGCCTGATGACCTGGAGCTCTCCTCGTGCCGTTCCAACTATCTCCGCCGAAGATCTCCCGTCCGCTCCAGCAGGGAGGGGACGGAATCGCTCAGCTGAACGGTTAGGCTCATCAAGTTGGAACGGCACTAGTCGGCGTGTCAGCGGGATGGCGGAGAGGCCGCTCACCCCCGCTCCACGGATCAGGCGCATGAGAACCGTCTCGGCCTGGTCATCGGCCGTGTGCGCCAACGCGAGACGATCAGCCCGCTGGCGTTTCGCTGTCTCACAGAAGACGTCGTAGCGGATGCGGCGCGCCCCGTCTTCCAGGGACCAGCCACGGCGTTTGACTTCACGCAGGACATCCCGCCGGACGACGGTCACGGGGACCTCAAACCGCCTGGCGAGGTCTTCGACAAACGCCGCATCGGTGGCTGAGTCGGATCGCAGTTGATGGTCCACATGGACCACCAGCAGCTGGACCTTGAGTGATGCTTTGAGTTGTACGAACACATGGAACAAGGCCACGGAATCCGGACCGCCGGAGACCCCCAGCAGAACCCGCTCACCAGAACGCACGAGCTGGGCGGCGGAGAGCGTCCGTCGCACATGCTCCAGGACGGATTCCCTCATGGCTTCCCAACCCGCTCCATGGCTTCTTGCAGGACCCGCTGGACATCACGATTGTTTTCTCGACGTCGCCGGAGTCGAATCGCCGCACGAGCCGGGGGGTCCTCGAGACGGCTGACGACATCGACCGCCGCCATCCGCACCTGGGGACTGCGATCGCGCAGCCGCTCAATGAACGCAGGCGTCAGTGAAGGATCCTTGAGTGGTTCCAGCGCGAGCAGGGCAGCGAGGCGAACGGATGGCTGGCGATCAGCCTTCATCCGATCCACGAGGGTCGGAATCGCCGCTGCGCCTTCGATGGCGGCCAGCGCCCGCACGCTCAATGCCCGGGTCCCTGGGTCCTTGCTGTCGAGATATCGTCGCACAATGGCCGCGGTCGCCGGCTCGCGCAACGCTTCCAGCTCGAGAAAGGCCTTCTGGCGGACGTACGCATCCTTCGCATCCAGCTGCTTGATGTGCTCTTGGGCCTCTGGGCTGATGGATTGAGGCTCTTCCTGGGCTCCACTCATAGGCAGCCTCCCAAGGAGGCAAATGAGTCCACATACCCAACAGAGATTCTTTCTCAATAGAGGGTTGAGGCTTTTCCTCGTGTCCGCTTCCTGTTGTCTCTCTTGTGTCATCAAGAGATCTTCCTGCATCGCTCCCACGTATGTTCGTTCCCTCCCTGATGATATCAAAGTCCTCTGACTCCTTCAGTCGGCCGAGATGACCACTCGAGAACGAAGAGTCGAGAGGGCCGTGGCCAAGTGCTCGACGATCGCATTTCCGATGCTCAAGGAAGCTGTCGCTGCTGGCGAAGGCGCATTATAGACATGTAACGCATGGCGAGAGCTGTGGAGTAGAAAATCATCGACCAAAGTGCCAGCCAGATCAACCGCCTGAGCGCGTACCCCAGACGGGCTAGGAAGCAAGTCTTGCTTGGTCAGAGCCGGAACAAGGCGCTGGGCTGCACGAAGAAAATGGTGTTTACTCCAAGCTCGGACGACCTCCTCGATGCCCACGTGCCAATATCGGCTCACCATGCGCCAGAACCCTGGATAGGTGACGAGCTCAAGGCAATCACGGAGCGAAATCTCCATCTTCGTGTAGCCTTCCCGTTTGAACGCCAGCACCGCATTCGGTCCGACATGGAGATCGCCCCCTACGGTCTTTGTGAAATGCACCCCAAGAAACGGCGTGGCAGGAGTGGGAACCGGATAGACAAGCCCATGAACAAGCGAGGCGCGCGAAGAGGGCACCGTGTAGTATTCTCCACGGAATGGCATGATGCGAACACTCGAATGATCGTGCGCCATCCGAGCCAGCCGATCTGCGTGGAGTCCGCCGCAGTTAATAAGAAATCGAGCCTGATATTCGCCCCGGGTGGTCTGCAACTGCCAGTGTCCGAATCGTTCCCGAATCCTGGTCACGCGTGCAGAAAGCTCAATGGTCCCGCCAGCCTGCTCGATGTCATGTCCCAATCCTCTGGCCACAGCCGTGTAATCGACAACGGCCACATGGGGAAGGCAGAGAGCCTGAATGCCATGGACATGCGGCTCAAGTTCGCGAAGATGCTCGGGGCCAATCTTGGACAACCCTCGAACCCTATTGGCCAGACCCCACTGATACAGCGTTTCGAGCTGGGGGAGCTCCTCATCCTCCACAGCCACGATGACTTTTCCATATCGCTGGTAGGAGATCTGATGGAGATCGCAGAAGTCCGTGAGCAGTCGAGCTCCTGTCACACACAGCTTGGCTTTGAGTGAACCGGGACGATAGTAGATCCCAGAATGAATAACGCCGCTGTTTCGCCCAGTCTGATGGGCTGCGAGGTAAGTTTCCTTCTCAAGCAGCAGGGGCTGGAGTTCTGGAAAACGACAGAGCAATGCGCTTGCCGTGGCCAAGCCAACGATCCCGCCCCCGATAATCACGACGTCATAGGTCATGAGAGTCTATCTTGGACTGGACGAGAAACCTCCATAGAGTTGGGGGTTCACGGGTTCACGTCTTTATGACCCCGTTGCCTCGGGTTGAAAGGTTTGATCGATGTCTCTGCGTAAATGCCGACGGCGGCGCAACGCTGTGGTCTCCTTCTCCACCCGTCGCTCCAACTCATCGAACGCCTCCCGAATGGCCGAGCCGCTGTCGTGGCTTTCGTGATGGGTGGCGAGCATGTGCCCGGGCACATGGCACGTGACCGAAGCCCGATACAGGGTGTGGGTCCCGTTCTCCTCAAACACGACATGCAGGGACACGGCCTCGCGTGGAAAGTGCCGCAGTTTCTCTTCCAGATGCTCGCTGAGGTCCTCAATGAGATGCCGCACATGGTCCTTGGGCCCGACGTGCTTCAGGTCAATCGTCCGTTTCATCGTCCTCCTCCGAAGACGAACACGGAATCCGCACGTCATTATACCTGACGGCGAGCGGCATGGACATGCCCGTGTTACCCCCACACCAGAACGCCACCCCGCCGATGGCGGGGTGGTGTGGGGGTTTACCACCCACGCTGCTTGGCGAGTTCGAGCAGCTCGGCAAAGTTCTTCACCACCGCATCGGGAACGCCTGCTGCGAGTTCCTCGTCATCCGCAAACCCGTGACTGAGAATCACCGTGAACACCCCGGCATTTCTCCCGGTTTCAAGGTCAATCCCGCTATCCCCCACGATGAGCGTCTCAGGCGCCGTGACCCCTTTGGCGGTCATCAGCGAGACGACGGCCGTGGGGTCGGGCTTCTTGGGAAAGCCCGAGCCGGTGGCGATGATGTCCGAAAAATAGCCGACGACCCCGAGCCCCTCAAGGAGCGGACGAGCAAAGGGGTGCGGCTTATTCGTGATCACGGCTTGGTGACGGTGTCGAAAATACTCGAGCGCGTCGTGGGCCTTGGGATACAGCGTGCTGTGATCCAACAGGTGCTTCCCGTAATACGCCTCAAACGTTTCCATGCCCTGGGCGATCAACCGGGGATCATCCGTTCGCAGGCATCGTGTGACCAGATCGTGGAGCCCTCTCCCGACCAGGCGTTGAATGTCTGTACGCGAGAGGGGGGTGCTTGAGAGCACCTGCAGCATGTAATTGGCGGCGTTGGCGATATCCTCAGCCGTATCGACCAAGGTGCCATCTAGATCGTAGATGATCAGCCGTTTCATCGTTGGAGAACGCCAGAGGGGCCACTGCCCTTGACACGAAGGGCTTGCATCAGCCATAGTTAGAGTGAAGCGCCCTCTGCGTGGCAGAGGGCTTTTTTATTGGCCATCGTCAGACGCAACGGAAGGCTTCATGGCGACAGCGGACCGGAAACGCATCTTGATTGTGGAGAACGAGGACAAGCTGGCCAAGTTGTTAGCCGATCAGCTGGAATTAGCCGGCTATGAGACCCATGCGGAAGCCTACGGACTGGTGGCGCTGCGGTATGCGGCAGAGTATCAGCCTGATTTGGTGGTGCTCGACTTGAGACTCCCGGATATCCCGGGATATGAAGTCTGCCGGGAGCTTCGCAAGCTCTACCATTTCTGGGTGATGCCCATCCTCATGCTCACGGCGATGGACCAGCCGATGGACCAACTCCGAGGATTTGCCTACGGGGCAGACGGCTGCATCACGAAACCGTTTGCCCTGACCGAAGTGCTGGAAACGGTTGCCCAGCTCCTCGGATCCCTCAGCCCAGTTCAACCGTTCAACGCCAGAAATCCCTGATCAGTTCCTTCGCTTCAGTGACCGCTAAGGCGCTTCCCTGACACGACAGACAAGTGGCGGCGACAGGACTCGAACCTGTGACCCGCTGATTATGATTCAGCTGCTCTAACCTCCGCCAGTAGGTTTCATAGGGTATCGAATGAAAGAAAGTGGCGGCGACAGGACTCGAACCTGTGACCCGCTGATTATGATTCAGCTGCTCTAACCAACTGAGCTACGCCGCCTCATGACTGCGTTGCTTTCAAATATCAGCATGTGCTTTCTGCGCATGGCGGATCCGCCATGCATTGTGGCGGAAGCTGAGCTACGCCGCCTCATGACTGCGTTGCTTTCAAATATCAGCATGTGCTTTCTGCGCATGGCGGATCCGCCATGCATTGTGGCGGAAGCTGAGCTACACCGCCCTACAAACAGTCGAAAGTCGAAGGTATAAAGTCGAAAGTGAAAATTCTATTCTGATTTTGACACACATTCGACCTTCGACTTTAGACTTTCGACCTCCAAGAGCATTTCGTCGGATGTACGGTCGGCGCCGCCTGGACGATACCCCATGCGACTGATCCCCACCGACTGAAAGCCAAGCCTGGTGATCTGCCGTGCGACCTGTTCGCAGAGGGCGGGGTCCTCAAACCGGCTGACCTCTTCCCTGCCCACTTCGATCCGAGCATGGCCCCCGAGATGGCGCACGCGGACTTGACGAAATCCCAATTCGAGCAGAACCGCCTCCGCGCGTTCAATCTGCTGCAGTTTCTGTTCCGTAATGTCCAGGCCATGGGGAACCCGTGATGACAGACACGCATTCTGGGGTTGGTCCCAGTTCGGGAGTCCGAACTGTTTGGCGGCCTCGCGGACCTCCAGCTTGGTCAACCCCGCCTCCTGTAAGGGCGCTCGGACCCCAGAGGCAGCGGCTGCCGCCGTCCCGGGTCGCTCGTCCTGTGCATCATCCCCGATCGCCCCGTACAGGATCACCGCAATCCCCCGTGCGGCCGCCAACGGCTTGAGGCGCTCAAACAACTCCTGCTTACAGAAGTAGCACCGAAGCGCGGAATTCACTCGATAGGCGGGGTTATTCACCTCGGAGGTTTCGATCACGAGATGCTCCACATCGAGTCGTTTGGCGACCTGGCAGGCGTCTTCGAGCGCGGCCCGCGCAAGCGACGGGGAGTCCGCCGTCACCGCCAGGACCCCGCGAGGCCCAAGCGCCTGGCGGGCAAGAGCCACCAACAGCGTGGAATCGACCCCGCCTGAAAACGCGACCAGGACGCGGCTGAGGGGCACGAGGATTCCGCGAACCTGCTCGAGCTTGTCGGCCAATCCCTCAGGCGGCATCAGTGGCGTGGGTCGCGGAGGAAGGAACAATCCACCCGCCACCCAAGAGCAGATCCCCGTCATAGAACACCGCAGCTTGCCCTGGCGTAATCGCCGACTGCGGTTCATCGAACTCCACAAGAGCCATGTCGTCCTCTTGAGGGGTGATCGTGGCTGATGCGGCCGCATGTCGCGCACGGATTTTCACCGATGCGCGAATCGGATGAGAAGGAGGCTCCATGGACACCCAGTTCAGCCTCGTCACGAGGAACCGTTTCGCCAACAACTCCTCACGGGTGCCGACAATCAGGGTATTGCTGGTGGCGTCCATGGCGATGATATACAGCGGGACTCCAGCCGCGATCCCCAGGCCCTCACGCTGTCCGATCGTATACCCCAACAGCCCATGATGCCTCCCTAACTGGTGACCCGTCGTATCCACAATGGGGCCCGGCTGCTCAGACACGTTGAGCCGTCGCTTCAGAAACCCATCTTTATCCCGATCCCGGACGAAGCAGATGTCCTGGCTGTCGGGCTTCTCGGCGGTTGAAAACCCAAGACGCCTGGCGATTGACCGCACGTCCGGTTTGCTCAACGTCCCAATGGGAAAGCGGGCCCGGCGAAGCTGGGCTTGCGTCAAGCCAAAGAGGACATACGACTGATCTTTCGAAGGGTCGCGCGCGCATCGAAGGGCATACCGACCCTGCGCCTCGTCGTACGCGACCTGAGCATAGTGTCCTGTGGCCACCGCCTCGGCGCCCAAGGCATCGGCTTGCTCCATGAGTGAGCCAAACTTGATGTGATCGTTACAGGCAATGCAGGGGTTTGGCGTCAGGCCTTGGGCATAGCTGTTGACGAAATAGTTGATGACCCGATCCTGAAAGGTCGCCACGAGCTCAAGGACCTCGTGCTGGATCCCAAGCTGCCTGGCAACCGCTTTGGCATCCAGGGCATCACGAACCGAACAGCACAGCCGGCTCCCGCTGGAGACGCAGACGTCCTTGCCCCACAGCTGCATGGTGACGCCGATAACCTCAAGCCCCTCTTCATGCAGGAGGGCCGCGGCCACCGAGCTGTCCACCCCTCCGCTCATGGCGACGACAACCCGTGTGCTCATGATGAATCGTCGTTCATTATACCATGAGGACTTCAGCCCGTCTGACCCTGGCTGCGTGATACAAACACTGCATCCACCCACGCACCAGTCCCGCCGTTGGCGGGATGATGCGGGGTTCCGCCCCATACGGGCGTAGGAGAAGGTGCCACCCCGCCGTGGCGGGGTGGGGCTCCACAAAGGATGCAGTGGCGCGGGTCGTCTTTAGAGACACGCGACTTTAGGATTTCTGGGTGGCCGTCGAGGTTGTTGAGGAAGCCTGACCCTTCCTGGCGAGGCTGTCTCGAATCTCCCCAAGCCCGACCAGGACGGCGAGCAGGCCTCCCAAGACGAAGAACGGAGGAACCGTCGCTTTGATCGCAGTCCAGAGTAACGGCCATGTGACGGCGATTCCCCACATCCCAAACACGATCGCCGCCAATCCGAAGAGAACCGTCAGATATTTTCCCATGCGCACCCCCTTGCTTCCTGATGTTCTCAAACGCTCACGTGCCACTCACCCCCGCAGTAACCCTTAGAACCTCTAACAAAATCACCGTCGCTCTGGGTTCTGGGCTCAGACGATGCCCAGAGCCCGCAGCCCTCAGCCCAGAGCCACGTCAGGCTTTTTGTTAGACGCTCTTAGGGGATCGCGTGCCGAGCGACCTCAGCGGCGGCTGGTTGCGCTTGAACCACGTGATCAGAGAGCGACAACAGGTAGTCGACCAAGTGGTCGAGTTCCTCTTCTGAGATGCGTTCTTTCCAGGCTGGCATATGCACCGGCGGTCGCGGGCGACTGGCATCCAGGCGGGGCACAGGCTGCCGGCCGGTGCGAATGACCTCTTTTAAACTCTCGCGATCGTAATAGGCTTTCACATAGACCAGCGAAGGCACCTCTTGCCCCAACTGGGCATTGGGGTTCTTCCGTCCTCCCCGTGCATCTACCCCATGGCAACCGATGCAACCGTACTTCTGAAACACGGCTGCCCCCGCTTCGACCGACGACACATAGCTCGGCTCAGGCGTCTTGGGAGGCGGCGCAGTCACGTACTTCGCCGGAAGGCTTTCACCTGTCAGGCTGAGCATGTAGATGGTCAGGGCTTTTGCCTCGTCATCCGTCAGCCCGTAATTCGGCATAAACGTTGGGTAGATTTCTTCTTCGCCAGGCGGGAGTTCGTCTTTCCGAAACCCCGGCGTGATCTTCCTCGGCTCCTTGAAGTGCTCGTCAAGCCACTGGGGTAGCGTATGCTGGCCTTCGACGAAGGTGAAATCCAGCAGCTGCCACGGCTTATCCCCGATGTCGGACAGATCGATCGACACGGTCTGCCCGAACCCGTGAACCGCATGGCATCCGGCACAGCCGTGCTGTTTGTACAGCGCGATGCCTTGAATCAGCTTGGGCACATGAGCCTGAATCGCCTCAACATTCCCATGACACTTGTAGCATGAGGCTTGCACGAGCTCGCCACGGAGAAGGGGACGCTCCCAGTGTTCCACCTCACCGTGGGCCGCCTTGACGTCCGTCGCCAAGCCCTGCCCGCCATGGCACACGGTGCAGCCAAACTGCTTCGGCGGATGCCGCTTGAGGTACTCACCAGGATGCGCCGTAAACGGCTCCTCGGCTAGGGCGAGTTGAGGTTTTTCAATCGCCAAGTGGCAGGTCGTGCAGCGATCGACCCGATGCAAGTCCGAGACGATGACCTGGTTGATCCCGGTCGTGATCCCTCTGCGTTCGTCACGATGCAGCGAGCGGACAAACTGCCGCTGGTACTTCGTCCACTCGCGATTCGTATCGATCCACATCGCCAGCAGGAACAACCCAGCTAAGACCGCCGCACTCAGCAGGAAGAGGAGGCGCTTCATCTGGATAACGCGATGTGCGAGGGTCCAAAGATCGTCAGAAGGCTGAAGAAGGCTTCAGAGGGCTGAAGAGGGCTAGAAGGCGTAGAAGGCCAAAGCACATCCCGCAGGCGGGAGCCGTCGAGTGCCTTCTGCTGCCCTCTCATTCTTCCTTTATCTCTGTTGCCCTCTGTCACTTCTTGAGCCTTCTTGAGCCTTCTTTGGCCTTCTAACCTGCGCATGACGTTAGATATTCAAGTTGAATGCCGGAAAGCTGACGAGGTACTTGATCCCAAAGAGCAGCCGCAGCACCACCTTTCCCAACACCCCCACCATGCACAACAGCAGACCCATGACGATGGCGTACTTGACAGGGCCCAGGTCCTCGTAGAAGCGATCTTTCCACCGCGCCACCTGCACGCCAATCAGACCAAACACCAGCCCCGTCACCCCAATGATCCCATAGAGGAGCGGCAGGCCCACCGCAGGGCCCAGCTGCTCGACGAGATGATAGAAACTCATCATGACGGGCGCGTTCTTCGCATGTCCCAGCGCAGCAAAGAGCGTGGGGTAGCGCGAGCGATCAGGATAGGTGGGATCAGGAGCACTGATGAGCGGAAAGAGGAGGGCCACCGCCATCACGATCCCCAACCCCAGATGGAAGAGTCCTGACAGGACTCGGGGGGCCTGAGGCCCAAAGCGGTTCGCCAGTTTCTCTTTGACCGCCGCGGGTAGTGGCATCCCCTGCAAGAAGTAACTGGCGAGCAGCAAGCCCCCCCACAGGTTCGGGAGGTTTTTCAGCGTCAGTTTGCTGACCCGCCGGTGCGACCAGGCTTCCCACGGCCAGTACCATTCCCAATTGGGCCCACGGCAGTAGTAGCCGATAAAGATCAAGACAAACCACAGGATCACCCCCACCATGAACACGCTCACCGCAAACGGCCGCTCAGCCGGATACCAGAGAGGAAGCGGCCCCAGGCGCTTCCATTGCATGCGTGGGTAGGACCCGACCCCCTTAGGGTTGATGTCCATATACGGGATACACATCAACCCAAAAATGATGATGGTCGGCAGGGCCACGCCGGCGATCCACGGATCGAAATAGACTAAGAGCTCCTGGAGTCCCACGAAATACCAAGGCGCTTTGGAGGGGTTCGGGGTGACGTTGATGTTGGCTTGCTCCTCGAGAGGGGCTTGGAGGGCCATCGACCACACAAAGAGGATGACCGTCACGAGCAGGGCACCGAGAAATTCTCGCGAAACCAGATGGGGCCACACATCCACTTTTTCACCCGTCTGTCTCGAGAAGGTGTCCTTCCGCACCCGCCAGAGATGCACGCACAGGAAGATCGAAAAGATGAAGGGGACCGCCACGCAATGCAGGACATAGAACCGGATCAGCGTGGCATCACCAATGATCGTCCCTCCAATCAGTCCGAAGCGCGCATCGTTGCCGGTCGTGATGAAGGGGAGCCGGAAGGGTCCTTCATGGCCTACGATCGGGGTGTTCGCCGCCATCTGAGACCCGACCGTCACCGCCCAGAGCGCCAGTTGGTCCCAGGGCAGGAGATAGCCGGTGTAACTTAAAAACAGCGTCATGACCAACAGCGACACCCCGACGACCCAGTTGTATTCGCGGGGCGGCTTGTAGGCCCCGGTGAGAAAGACGCGCACCATGTGGAAGATCACGGTGACTACCATCAGGTGCGCCGCCCAGCGGTGCATGTTCCGCAGCAACCCGCCGAGGGTGACCGCATAGCTGAGATCCTTGATGTCCTGATAGGCGTGGATGGTCGTCGGCCGATAGTAAAACATTAAGAGGATACCGGTCACCAGGAGCACCAGAAACAGGTAAAACGAAATGCCCCCAAGCCCCCAGGTATAGACGATGCGCAGGGCGTCCTTCGGGATACGGACCGGATGGAGATGGAGGAAGACGTTGCCAAAAATGCGCTGCAGCCGGGTGCGGGGCGTATCGGAGAAGTCGTGGCGGAAGATCGACTTCCAGAGTTTGGTTTTCTTCGCGCGCTGACTCAGGGTCGGTGGTTGATCAGCCATCAGCTCGCGGGACTCACGTCGGGGCTTTCATCGGTAAAAAGAACGTGCCTTGCTCTCGAGGCCCAGGCCTGTTCTCTAGCTGCCCCTTGTCGATCAGCAGCTGGCCATCATCGGCCAACGCGATCGCACAGCGCCACAGGGGCGTGGGGGCTGGGCCGGCTAACACATCCCCCTGGACGCTAAAGTTCGAACCGTGGCAGGGGCACTTGAACCGTCCCTCCGCGTCGAACCAGTTGGGCGTACATCCCAGATGGGTGCAACGGGACCAGAGACAGTAAAATCCCTCGGGGGCGCGGATGATCCACGCCCGCTGGGCTTTCTTCCATTTTTCGCTGACCCCCAGCGGATAGTCCTCGGGTCGGCCAGCCTTGAAGGTCAGGCTCGGCTCATAGAGGACATTCGGAAACAGGAATCGGAGGTTCGAGAGCAGCCATCCGCCCAAGAACACGTAGAAAAACGCCCAGCCAGCTTTCAACAGAAACTGCCGCCGGCCAAACCGTTCCTCCAAGACCCCCCACAGGCTCTGGTGTGGGATTGCGGTCGCCTTCATGACTTCCCTTCTCCGTTGCGATCGTGTCCTTTCAGGGCTCGCTGAAACTCGCGGATGGCCTGCCCAAGCGAACGAGCCAACTCGGGCAACCGTTTGGCTCCCACCACAAGGAGCACGATCGCCAGAATGAGCACCAACTCACCAACTCCGACACGCCCCATCGTCTACTCCTCGCCCTGGTCTTGCGGCGACGTTACTGCATCCGGTTGATAGCATACCGGGCCAGTTGCTCATACGCACTGGCCCACACGATCCCGTCCTGAATCGCCACCGCGGCCGTGGCCTGTTGGACAAAGGTCTTGGCGGTGTGGAACGCCTGCTGAATCGCTCCCGACCGCGCAGCGGCCTTCGCCACGCGTGTCAAAAACGTGTGATCGAACGCCCGGCGTCGTAACGGCGCAAAGAACTCGGCTCGTTGCGATTTGGGCAGTGTGCGCGCCAGGTAAATCACCGGGAGCGACAGGGAGCCTTTATCCAAATCCGAGCGCAGCGTCTTGCCGACCTGACGCTCCTCGCCGATCAGATCGAGGCAGTCATCCATAATTTGGAACGCCATGCCGAAGTTCCATCCAAACTCGCTCAGGCGCTTCACGGTCTGCGGCTTGGCCCCGGTCAAAGACGCCCCCAGGTAGCAACAGGCGGAAATGAGAGAAGCCGTTTTATCTCGGACGATCTCCAGGTATTGCGCCTCGGTGATCCCCACACTGAACCGACGCTCGACCTCCAGGAACTCGCCCCGAGACATCTGCTGGCAGACCTCCGCCATGAACGTGGTCACCTGGGGCTCGTCCAGTTGCGCCAGGATGGCGAAGGCCGTCGCATACAAGTAATCACCCATCAAGACCGCGCGCTCCGTCCCGAAGCGGGTATGAAAGGTCGGCTGCTGTCGTCTCATCAAGGAGCGATCAATGATGTCATCATGGATCAGGGTGGCCGTGTGGATCAGCTCAACCGCAACCGCCAGATCAATCAGCGCGTCATGATGCGCCCGGTGTTCGCCGCTCCGTCCGGCCAACAGGACTAAGGCCGGGCGGAGGCGCTTCCCGCCTGCGGTGATCAGATAGACGACCCGTCGGGCGATGGGGGGTTTGAGACAGGCCAACAGTCGATCGGTCACCCGCTCGAGGTCGCGATCCACGGGCCGCAAGATCTGTTGTAACGTCGCATCGTGAGGCATCAGACAGACCCAGGTTTCCTGGCGAGGTAGAGACTGGCTAAGCCACACGAGAGCGGAAGGTAGCGGGCCTGTGACCCGCAGGCGTTCAACAGGGCCACGAATTCCGCTGGGCTCACAAATCCCTTCACCGAACGCGCGAGGTACGTAAAGGGCCACAGCCGACCAGTCAGCAACCAGCCGATGAGCCTCGCTATCGTAAACAGGAAGACAAGATACCCGAGAGAGACCAGGCGGTTGTTGGGCTTCCCCGTCTCGAGCACGATGAGCTGGCCACCGGGCTTCAACACGCGCAGCATCTCGCGAAGCCCTTGTGGGAGGTCACTGAGGTTTCTCGTGGAAAAGCCGATGAACACCCGATCCACGCTGCCCGATTGACATGGCAGGGCTTGCGCATCCCCCTGAAGCCACCGGATGGCCTGACGTGTTTGCTGTTGTTTCTGGGAAGCCGCTTGCAACATCGTCTCGTTGAAGTCTAAGCCGACCACGACCCCGCCTTCGCGGGTACGATCAGCGCACAGGAGCGCCAAATCCCCCGTCCCTGTACACACATCGAGGACCCGCATGCCAGGACCCACACCGCTTTCCACGATCGCCCGTCTTCGCCAGCACTGATCCAACGTCAGGCTGGCCAGCCGGTTGAACCAGTCATAGCGCGGGGCAATCGCGGTAAACAATCGATGGACAAACGCCCGCTTGTTGGCAGTGGCTCGTTCCTCTGGCAAGGCGCGGGGGATGCGAGGCTCCACCCGCACGTCACACAGGACACGGCCTGTGTCAGCCATCTGAGACACTCGGGAGCGTCTTGACGAGGCGTTTCTCGCGTCCCAGGTAAAAGGCCAATCCCTCAAGTTCCAGGGCGAGGTCAACGCTGCGTAATCGGACCTCTGGCGGCACTTCAAGCCGCGACGGCGCGAAGTTGACAATCGCCCGCACCCCGCCTTCGATGAACTGGTTGCACACCTCCTGAGCCATGTCGGAGGGCACGGTGATCACCCCAATCTGAATCTGATGGCGACGGACCAGTTCGGCCAGTTGCTCCTTCGGCGCGATGGTCAACCCTTGGATGACGCGCCCAACCTTCTGCGGATCCGCATCAACGGCCACCCGGAACAGAAACCCCCGCTCGCGAAATCCCCGATACGCCAGGAGCGCTGAACCGAGATTCCCGACGCCCGCCAATGCCGCAGCCCAGGTGCGGCCCTTAATCCCCAGGATGTGGCTGAGGGTTCCCTGAAGCCGCTGGACTTCGTAACCGCGGCCGCTGGTTCCAAACTGCCCGAAGTAACTCAGATCTCGCCGCACCTGAGCATCGGTCAATCCGAGGGATTCCGCCAGGCGCCTCGAGGACACAAACTCCACCCGTGCCTGTTGGAGCCTGGTGAGCTCGCGCACGTACAACGACAACCGTTCCACGCACGCCTCAGGGATCTGTCGTTTCATAGGAGTGTGTGATCCCAATCACAATCTTGGCGTATAAAAAAAGCGCCCCTCATGACACCTGAGCCAACGCCCCTGACGCGACGTCAATGACCCGATCGATGTGCTCCTGGGTATGGGCCGTCGACAGAAACATCGCTTCAAACGGTGACGGCGCAATGAGCACCCCTTCTTTCCGGAGGACATTCGCAAGGGTCGCAAATCTGGTGGCATTGGCGTGTTGAGCCGAGGCAAGGTGTGTGACTGGCCCCTCGCTGAAAAAGACGGTCAGCATGGACCCAACCTGATTCACGTGAATCGGGATGTGGGCGGCTGAGGCGGCCGTGAGCAGGCCTTGAGCCAAGCGCCCTCCCAGTGATTCCAGCGTTCCGTAGGGCGATTCGCGCTTGAGTTCCGCTAACGTCGCCAACCCTGCCGCCATTGCCACCGGATGCCCGGCGAAGGTGCCTGCGTGATAGACCTCGCCCTCCGGCGCCAGGCGTTGCATGAGATGCCACGGTCCCCCGACCGCCCCGATAGGAAACCCTCCACCGATGATCTTCCCTAACACCGTCAAATCCGGAGTGATGCCAAAAAGCGTCTGGGCTCCGCCGTACGCCACGCGAAACCCCGTCACCACCTCATCGAAAATCAGGAGGATGTCGCGTTGCTTCGTCATCTCCCGCAGGTGCTGCAGAAACTCGTGCTGAGGAGCGACCACGCCCATATTGGCCGCCACCGGTTCCAGGATCGCACAGGCTAGTTGAGCTCCGTCGCGCGTGATCGCCTCATCCAGCGCCTCGAGATCATTGTAGGGAATGACGATGGTCTCTTGCGCAATCGCCTCAGGTACCCCTCCGCTCTTGGCCAGCCCCAGGGTGGCCAGTCCAAAGCCGCGCTTGACCAACACCCCATCACTATGCCCGTGGTAACAGCCCTCGAACGTCAGGATCTTCGACCGACCCGTATAGGCCCGCGCCAGCCGGATCGCGGTCATGCAGGCTTCCGTGCCTGAGGTGGTAAATCGGACCTTTCCGATTGAGGGCAACGCCTCGGTGATCGCCTGGGCCAGGTGAACCTCTGCCGGATGAGTCAAGCCGAGCATCGCGCTATTCGCCACCTGGCGGCGAACCGTCCTCACCACCCGGGGGTGGGCGTGGCCCAAGATCAGGCTTCCCCAGCCCAGGATGAAATCCAGGAACTGGCGGCCTTGCGCATCGGTCACCCACGCCCCCTGCCCGCGGACCAACACGAGCGGTTCCTGCCCCACCTGACGAAAGGCCCGCACCGGGCTGTTCACGCCGCCGACCAGAAACCGCTTGGCGTCATCCAACAGTTTGGTGGCTCGTCGGCCCATCGTCAGCAGGGACGTGCGAGGACGCCCCACAGGGGAGCGCGTTCGTGGAACACTACTGGCACTCATCCCACCACCTGACTGAGGTTCGCCTTCGGCGAAACCTGTCTAAGCATCAAGTCTTGGATAGCTCCTATCATCGTCACTCTCACCACGTTAGACGGCTCTGCCAATGGCAGAGCCGAGGCAGGTGGTGGGATCATCGTTCGTGGAGCAACTTCGCGGCCTCCTTGGCCCAATAGGTGATGATCAGATCAGCCCCAGCCCGCCGAATCGCCAAGAGGATCTCAAGCCAGGTGGGGCGCTCCATCAACCACCCTCGGGCTGATGCCGCCTTGACCATGGCGTACTCCCCACTGACGCTAAACGCGGCGAGGGGATAGCCGAATCGCTGTTTGATCCGATAGACGACATCGAGATAGGCCAAGGCGGGTTTGACCAAGATGATGTCTGCGCCTTCCTCAATGTCGAGCGCCACCTCTCGCAACGCCTCCTCGACGTTCGCGACATCCAGCTGGTAGGACTTGCGGTCCCCGAATGCCGGGCCGGAGTTGACGGCCTCCCGGAACGGGGCGTACAGACTCGAGGCAAATTTCGCCGCATACGGCATGATGGGCACATGGGAAAACCCCGCCCCATCGAGCGCCCGCCGGATCGCGCCGACACGGCCGTCCAGCATATCGGAAGGAGCAATCATATCCGCTCCCGCCTGCGCATGGGAGACCGCCGTCTTCGCCAGGAGCTCCAGCGTCGCGTCGTTCTCAACCGAAAAGTCGCGCTCGCTCTGGGGGGTCGGCGCCTGGTGCTTGCCCTTCTTCGATTTCGATTTGGACGGCGGCAGGTGGCTCTTCACGATCCCGCAATGGCCGTGCGTGGTATACGCACACACACAGACATCCGTGATGACCACAAGATCCGGCGTCTGGGCTTTAATCGCCTGAATCGCTTGCTGCACAGCGCCATCTTTCGCGTAGGCCTCACTGGCCTTCTCATCTTTGTGTTGGGCTGACCCGAACAACAGGACCGCGGGAATCCGCTGGTCGTGCAGTTCCTGGCATTCTTTCGTCACTTGATCCGCCGACAGCTGAAACTGGCCAGGGATCGAGGGGATGGGAACCCGGATGTTCTTCCCATGACGCACAAACAGCGGCATCACGAGCTGATCCACCGACAGGCGCGTCTCACGCACCAACCGGCGAAGGGGCTCAAGCTGGCGAAGCCGACGGGGTCGATAGACAGGGTATCGCACGGTGGCTACCCTCCGTATGTTGTGACCCTGCCTGTTGACAAGGCCTTGGCGACAAGCGCTTCCACTAAATCCTCGATGGTCGAACGTTTCGCTTCGATGGTAACCCGTCCCCCGACTTGACGGACGGTCGCCGACGTCACCGGGCCAATCGAGACAAACTGCACCCGACGCAGGATCTTGCTCAGGCCGCCTGCACGCATGGCCTGGGCGAACTGCTCCACACAACTCGATGAGGTCACCGTGACCCAATCAATCGGCTCGCGAAACACGGCTTGGACTCGTTTCAGCAGCGTGGGGGAAGCCGCGGTTCGATACATCGCAACTCGCGTCACGTCCATGCCGAGGCGTCGCAACCCGTGCTCGAGCACATCCCGGCTGTCCTGAGCGCTCAAGATGAGCGCGCGTTTGCCGGAAAGCTTTCGGCCTTTGAGGCCGCCAAGCATCCCCTCTTGGCTAAATGTCTTGGGGAGAAAATCCACATGGATGCCAAGGTGTTGAATCGACGCCGCCGTTTTTGGGCCGATCGCTCCGATGTGGCGGCCGTAGAGGATGCGCAGGTCTTTGCGCTGAGCTTCCAGCAGCCGCTGGAACCAGTGAATGCCTTCGGGACTCGTGAAGAAGACCCAATCAAACGTCTCAAAGGACTGGATCGCGCGGTGAAACACCCCATTGGCTTTTGCCGGAGCCAATTCAATGGCCGGAAGCTTCACGACCTCTGCGCCGAGCTGTTCCAGTAACTCCGCGAGGGATTCTGCCCGGTCGGACGGCCGAGTCACGACGATCCGTTTGCTGAACAACGGCTTCTGTTCAAACCAGTTGAGCCAGCGTCTGAGCGTGACGACCTTCCCCACCACGACGACGGCCGGGGCCTTAAGTCTGGCTTGCTCACAGCGCCGAGCAATGGTCATCAAGGTCCCCACGACGGTTCGCTGCCTGGGCAGGGTTCCCCATTCAATCACGGCGCAGGGGGTGTCTTTGGAGCGACCGTGCCGGATCAACTGACTCGCCGTGTCTTTCAACGTCCCCACCCCCATTAACAAGACAAGGGTATCCGTCGCCGTCGCCACACGGTCCCATCGAATGGCCGTCTGCGATTTCGAGGGATCTTCATGGCCCGTGAGGATGGCGATCGAGGATGCGAGCGCACGATGGGTCACAGGAATCCCGGCATATGCCGGAACCGCAATCGCACTGGTAACCCCTGGGACAAATTCGTAGGGGATCTTGGCACGAACCAGCGCCAGCGCCTCTTCCCCGCCCCGGCCAAACAGCACCGGATCGCCCCCTTTGAGCCGAACGACACAGCGGCCGGCTTTGGCATATCGAACCAAGAGACGATTGATGGCTGCTTGGCTTTTGGCATGTGGAGCCCCACTGGCAAGCCCGTGGCTCCTGTTGTACCACGCTTCGCGTGGGGCGACATCCCGCCCCCGGCCAAGGCCTGGGCTCGCTTGGCGGGGCCGATCCTTTTCCTTGCCGACATAGATCACTGTCGCCGTGGGATGACAGGAGTCGAGCAGGCGGGGCGAGACCAAGTGATCATAGATGACCACGTCTGCACGCCTGAGCGCCTCAAGGCCCTTGACCGTGATGAGCTTCGGGTCACCTGGCCCTGCGCCGACCAAGTACACGATCCCCGCGGTCTTCCTCGTCATGGTTCAAGCCACCGCATGACTCGTCGGCCTTCCTTATCTCGAAACGAGCCGATGGCAATGAGAATACAATCGACAAACGGCCAAATGCCAAGCCCGCCGCCGAGTGTGACGATCGTCAAGACCCCTGTCCCGAATTTCCTGACATAGAACCGGTGGGCCCCAAACACCCCCAAGAAGAGGCAAAAGAGCAACGCCCCAAGACGCGAATATGGAGAAATGCGTTCCTCCTCAGCCACGTGGGTCCTTCGCTGTTCCCTTCTACTTTACACGTTCCACTTTGCACTGCTTTTCAAGCGCGCCTGGCGGGGTTCGAACCCACGACCTCCAGCTCCGGAGGCTGGCGCTCTATCCAACTGAGCTACAGGCGCATCAGAACAGTGGAAAGTTGAAAGTGGAAAGTTAAAATCGATGTAATCCTCTTCACACCGTCTGATCATCGATCCAACTTTTGCTTTCCACTTTCCACTTTGAACTTTTCACTCGCAAGAGGACAAAGGCTGTTTTATCGCGCGCCATCCGCCAGTAGGTCGTTCGCGCCACGATGAATCAACTTGTCGGCCAACGATTCGCCAAGCGCATCCGATGACGTCAACGACCCAGACGCTCTATCGCGAAGCATGCGAGAGCCATCCGGGGCCACGACCGCGCCGTCCAACATCAACGTTCCGCCACTCGCTTGCGCGTAGGCGGCAATCGGCACGCGACACCCTCCCCCCAACGCACGCAAGAACGCCCGCTCCGCCTCCACACACCGCCGCGTCGTCTGATCGTTCAGGGACGTTAAGAGCTCAAGGATGTCTCGATCATCTTGCCTCGCCTCAATCCCAAGCGCCCCTTGCCCAGGCTCTGGCAGCATCTCATCCAGGCTGAGGTACTGGGCAATCCGCTCCTCAAGCCCTAAGCGGATCAAGCCGCAGGCGGCAAGGACGATGGCGTCGTAGCGCCCTTCATCCAGCTTGCGTAGTCGGGTATCCACATTACCACGGATGTCAAGGAGTACAAGGTCTCGACGAAGGAACCAGAGCTGGCTCTTGCGCCTGAGGCTCGAGGTGCCAAGCCTGGCCCCTGCGGGGAGCTCATCGAGTCCTTGGCGTGTGCGGCTCACGAGCGCATCGCGGGGATCTTCCCGCTCGGTCACAACGGCAAGCGTCACCCGATCCGGAAGCGCAAGCGGAAGGTCCTTCATGCTGTGCACGGCCAGGTCGATTTCCTCATGCAGGAGCGCGTGCTCCAATTCCTTGACGAACACGCCCTCCCCGCTCATGGCGACCAACGGCAACTCGGGATCCTGATCCGCCCTCGCCTTGATCGTCTTCACCTCGAATCGATACCGCGGAAACCGTTCCTCCAGCTTGACCAGGACCAGCTCGGTCTGACACAGGCTTAAGGAACTCCCGCGGGTTCCAATGATGATGGGACGCACCTGTCGCTCGCCGATGTCAAAATCCCTGGCTCGCTCCCCGAAGGGAACCCGGGTTCCCTTCGGTTCTACCCTCCTACTGCGTGGGGACACTACAGTTTCCCCACACCCCTTCGGCATCCTCGTCCCGCTTCGTGAGGTTGGCTGAATACGTCGAAACGCCGTGCGACTCGGATGCGTTGCGCTCCTCCTGCCACCACGCCAGGAACCGTTCCACCTTCTCCCCAAGAATCGCGCGGGACTCCTGGATGGCGTGTTGGAGTTGTTCATGGTGGTGGATAACGAGCCCTTGGAGATCATCGATGTCAAACAGGTAGACGTTTTCCAGCTGTCCGACGGACGGCTCGATGTTCCGCGGCACGCCCAGATCAATCAAACACAAGGGGCGGTGCCGACGCTGAGGCATCAAGGCGGACACCTGAGCGCGAGAGATCAACGCCGATGGTGAGGACGTGGAGGTCATCACGATGTCGGCCTCAACGAGTTGCGCGTCAAGCCGCTCAAGGCGATCGGCCTGCCCGCCGTACCGCGCCGCAAGGGTTGCCGCGCGTTCGGGAGACCGATTTACGACGCGGATGTCACAGACCCCGCGGGTGGCCAGGCGCTTCAGCGTCGCTTCCCCAACCTTGCCGGCTCCGACGAGCAGAACTGTGTAGGGTCTGAGGTTACCAAAAATCTTCTGCGAGAGCTCAACCGCAACCGTCCCAATGGAGACACCCCCACGCCCAATGGCCGTTTTCGCGCGGACCGTTTTGCCGGCATTCAAGGCTTTTTGGAACAGGACATTGAACACCTTCCCCGTGGTGCCGTGGAGCCTCGCGACTTCGTAGGCGTGCTTCACCTGGTGGAGGATCTCCGCCTCCCCGACCACCATCGAATCGAGGCCGCTGGCCACGGTAAACAGATGCTCCACGCTGTGAGGCTCTGCAAACGCATAGAGACTGGGCGTGAGCGTGTCGTCCTCAAGTTTCCCGTGGGCGCCCAAGAACGCCGCCATCCGACCCAGTGTCCCGTCAAGCTGCGGGGTGCCCGCATAGATCTCTACCCGGTTGCAGGTGGAAAGGATCAAGGCCTCAGACAATCCCAGTCGATCCCGCAACGAGGCGTAGGCAGTTGGCAGGTGTTCGGTTCGAAACGCCAGCCGTTCCCGCACCTCAATCGGGCAGGATCGATGGTTGACACCCACTAACACAATGTGCATCTTAGCTCGAAGAATTTGTGTAATGTTGAACGTGTAATGTGGAGCCCCACCCCGCCACGGCGGGGTGGCACCCTGACACCACGCCCCATGGGGGGCGACACCCCGCCCACGCGAACGACTTGTCCCCCACCCCGCCAATTGGCGGGGTGGCCCCCGGCGGGGTGGAATGTAAAAAATGAAACAAGATCAATCTTAGGGTTGGTTTTTACATTACACGTTACACATTCCACATGAAACATTCTTCAAAGATACGCGTGCCAAGTCGGCAGCCACCAACTCACGCCTAAGAAAGTAAACAACACGAGGGTAAATCCCAGGATCGACATCATGGCGACTTTTCGGCCTCGGAGTGTGGCGCGAAGTCGCACAAGCCATAAGGCACAATACGAGACCCACAAGATGAGCGTCAGGGATTCTTTTGGATCCCAATTCCACCACGCCCCCCACACCCTCCGCGCGCCCCACAGGCCGAAGGCAAAGCCCACGCTGAGGAGCACAAACCCGACTCCAATCGCGAGGAAGTTCAGGCGGTCGAGCGTTCCAAGCGCTGGCAGGCGATGGAACAGCCAGCCCATCTGCTTCTGTTTGAGCTGGTGCTCCTGGACCAGGAACAAGATCCCGGACACAAACGCGATGAGAAACGCCAGGTAGCTCAGGAGCGAACAGACCGTGTGGATGACGATCATCAGGCGCCGTTTGTCGACCGGTCAAGGAGGGCCAAGGCCTCCCGACGCGCGGCCCGTGCCTTCCCTGCCCGGATGAGCTCAAAGACCCGGCCCTGGACCAGCCGGTCAAAATAGCGTTTGCGAGCGCGGGAACTCGGCAGCTGGCGTTTGGCTGTTGCTCGAAGCCCCCGCAATAACTTCAGCATCCGCGAGTAGGGCAGCCCCACCACATGCGTGAGCTCGCGGCGCAGGTGTTTGGCGATCGCTGGGCTGGCCCCGCCGGTGCTGATCGCAATCACCAAGTCGCCGCGCTTAACGATCGCTGGCGCGATAAAGGAACACAGCGGTTTTTGATCCACCACGTTCGTCAACATCCGACGTTGCGTGGCTGTACGAAACACCAGTTCGTTGATCTGCTGATCGTCCGTCGCAGCATACACGAGCCAGGCGCCTCGAAGGTCGGCCGGGCGAAACCGCCTGGGGATGTGTGTCACCGCCCCTTGTCGAACATAGGCAGAGAGTCGTTTGGTCAGGGTTGGGCTCACCACGACCACCGCTGCGCCGAACCGCAACAGGGCGGTCACTTTGCGCTCAGCCACCAACCCTCCTCCGACGACCACACAGCGCCGCCTCGTCAAATCGGCGAACAAGGGGTAATAGGCCTTCGACGCTGCCGGCATCACCGCGACCCAAGCTCCTGTTGAAGTTTCGCGAGTTCCTCTGGGGACATCGAAAATGTCTGTTCCGGTCCTGGAAACGCACCAGCCCGGACATCCTGGATGTAAGCCGCGGCGGCCTGACGGATGACGCTGGCCACGTCCGCGTAGGGTTTCACAAACTTGGGCTTGAACCGCTCAAACAGCCCCACGAGATCATACGTCACAAGCACTTGCCCGTCGCAGTGTGGACCCGCCCCGATGCCGATGGTGGGGATCGTCAGGCGCTCGGTGATCGCTTGGGCGACCACATCCGGCACACACTCAAGCACGATCGCAAAACATCCGACTTCTTGGAGCGCGACGGCCTGCGTAATGATCCGAAGGGCTGAGTCCGCATCCCGTCCGCGAACCTTGAACCCCCCCTCCGCTTGAGCGGTCTGCGGGGTCAGGCCCACATGACCCATGACGGGAATCCCCGCATCCACAATCGCCTTGGTGACATCTTCAATGCCTGGCTTCCATTCCACCTTCACCGCCTCACAGCCCGCTTCCTGGATGAACCGCCCGGCGTTTTTGACCGTCTCGTTCAAGGAGACATGGAACGACATGAAGGGCATATCCCCGATGAGCAGCGCCCGCTTCACACCCCGGCGAACCGCCTTGGCATGGTGGAGCATCTCCTCCATCGTCACCGGGGTCGTGGTCTCATACCCCAGGACGACCATCCCCACGGAGTCGCCCACCAACACGAGATCCACCCCGGCCTGGTCAAGGAACATCCCCATCGGGTAGTCATACGCCGTCAGCATCGTGATCTTCTGACGGTGTTGCTTCATCCGCGAAAGATCTGGGATGGTCACGCGGGATGCCGTCATCCCACCACCTGTTTACCACGCCGAACGGCGTGGCGACCATGGAATTCCCTCAGGAAAACGGTCTGCCTGCAGCAGACCGAAACAGGTGGTGGGATCATGCCACGGCGCACAAGGTTTCTCGAACGGCTCGAGTCGCTTCGACAATCACGCGCAACTTGGCCTTGGCCTCCTCAGGCGTGCGGGTCTTGAGTCCGCAATCAGGGTCAGGGTAGAGTTGCTCTGGACGAAACACCTTGAGGGCGTTCTTGAGATTCGCGATCACTTCCTCGGTGGATTCGATCCGATGGCTATGGACATCGACCACCCCCAGCCCGACTTCTTTGGTGAATCGGATCCGCTTGAACGTGTCCAGCAGTTCAAACTTCCGATTCGCAAATTCGAGGTCAACCTGATCCACGGGCAGCTTCATGAGTTTTGGCGCCAGGGCTTTGAAGTTGCCGTAGCAGATATGGGTGATGGTCTTGGCGCGCAGCCCTTTGGTGACAATCCCGAGGGCCTCAATGGCCAGGTCAATCTCATCCAGCCGCGTGGAGATGGCGGGCTCATCGATCTGGAGATACTGGGCCCCGGCCTCCTCCAGGTCCTTGGCTTCTTCATGGACGATCTGCGCCACAGCCAGCGTCGTGGCTCGGCGGGACGGGTAGTATTCGTTGAACGACCAGTCCATGATCGTGTAGGGGCCGGTGAGCATGCCTTTCACGGGCCGGTTCGTGAGGCCCTGGGCAAATTGCCACCAGCGGACCGTGATCGGCTTGGGGCGGCGGACCTTGTCCGCGATGATGGGCTTGCGGTAATAGCGGTTGCCGTAGGACCGCACAAGCCCGCTCTGCCGAAACCCGCTCAGGTGCTCGGCGAAGAACGCCACCATGTCGCCCCGGTACTGCTCGCCGTCGACAAGAATGTCAATGCCCAACGCGTCCTGGAACTGCACCCACTCGCGCGTGGCCTGTTCTTCAAGCCGGGCGAGGGCTTGAGGATCGAGCTCGCCTTTGCGCGCTTGGCTGCGAGCCTTCGTCAAATACTCTGGCTTGGGGAGTGACCCGACAGAAGTGGTAAGGAGCATCTTAACGACGACCGGCCTTTCCGGGTGATCCCGCGGCCTGTGCGCGCGAGGCTGGCCGATAGGTCCGCACGGCTTCGACGAGTCGTTGCAGTTTCTGGCAGGCCTGTTCGTACGGCAAAAATTCCAACCCGCAGTTCGGATTGACGTGGAGCCGGTCCTGGGGAAGACACTTCGTCACGACCTCAAAGATGGCATGCAGTTCAGTTACGGACTCCAGTTGCGTGTTCCTCGCATCCAAACAGCCCAGGGCCAGTTCCTTGGTCCACGCCTGGCGCCTGATGGCTCCAACGGCTTTGGGATCAGACACCACATCGACGCCGATGAGATCCACGCGGCATTGCTGCAGCGGTTCCAAGATCCCATTGAGCGTCCCGAAGTAGGTGTAGAGGGACGTCTTGGCTTTGACGCCGTCGGTGGCGATGTTGATCGCTTCGATGACCTGCTTGATGGGCGGCTTGCCAAACCCCAAGGCGGGCTCGTCAAACTGGATCAACACGGCCCCGGCGTCTGCGAGCGTGCGCGCTTCTTCGTTCAGGATCTCCGCGATGCTGCGCAAAAATGGCCGTTCGTCTTTGTAGTACCGATCCTCGCTTAAGGCGACCACGGTATAGGGCCCAGGCAGGACGACCTTCACCGGCTTTGTGGTACACGACCGTGCAAAGAGGTACTCCCCAAGAAAAATCGGTTTCTTCCGGATGGGCGTCTTGTGAAGGATCGGGCGGCGGTAGTAGACATTGTTATCAAACAAACGCTCCAGACCATTGATCTCAAACCCCTCGAGCTGCTTGGCCAAGGGGGTGACGAGATCCTCCCACCGGATCTGCCCATCACTGACCACATCAATCCCCGCCCGTTCCTGCTCTTTGATGACGTCCCGCGTGAGCGCCTGGAAGGTCTGCTCAAGTTCGGCGTCAGACAGCTCTTTCTTCTGCCACCGGTTCGTCGCCCCGATAAGCGTCGTCCCAAACCCGGTTTCTGCGACTTTGGGAAAGTTCCCCACCACAGTCGTGATCATCCCACCACCTCTTTTCGGCCCAAAGGGCCGACATGAGTGAAGTTTACAGGTCGATCTGCCTTTGGCAGATAAAGAGGTGGTAGGATCATGCGTGCGTCCTTTTCTGCTTCTGCTCGGGTGGTGGCTGCGCCTGTTCCTGGGTGTAGGGCTTCGTCTGTTCCTTCTGCTCAAAACACGACGGACAATTATACAACGGTCTGGCCAACGCGCGGTTGTAGGATTTTGCCACCACCACCCGCATGACGATCGGGGATTCCTGCTTGCAGGTGTCACACCGCATGTTCTTCCTTATGGAATGTGGTCCAGCCCGCCCCCCCGGCCCGACGCCGGCGACAGCCGGGGCGGGCGGCTCTCACAAGAGGCGGGCCTGGGAAACAGGGGATCCCCCAGACGTGTCGCCATGCCTGGACGAGGCGCGCCATCAGTTCCGCGTCGGAGAGCGGCTCACCGAGCGCCTCTTCCAAAGCAACCGCCTCTGTGTGAAGCGCCTCCTGAACAGGCTGCGGCATGACCCGCCACAGCGCCACGGGAATGGACCGCATGAGCACAGAACCCTGAATCAGCAGGCTCTCTCGATAGCGACGGATCGCCAATCCGCACAATTTCCGGCCACCCACCAGTACCGCATAGGGGCTGGGTTCGGTGAGGCAGTAGACCAGACGTTTGGCCTGGCGGACGTCCGTGGTCCAGCAGACAGGCAGGCCGAACGACTGACACGCTTGGGCGACGCTTTCACAGACTGTGGCCATCGTTTCACGAAGCGACGTTCCGCAAGCACTCGGGACGACGATCGAACACGAGACGTCGCTTCCATGAAAGGCCATCCCGCCTCCGGTGGGTCGCTCAACGAGCTCGATCCCCTGACTGACGACCCGGTGGTCCGTGATCCATTCAGGCGGCGACTGCTTGTAGCCCAGCGAGATCGCTGGGGTCTTCCACCGGAAGAACCGCAGCGTCGGGTGTCCGCGTTGAGCCAGGCGTTCATCACAGGCCATCTGTGCTGCCGCGGTGCCCTGATCGGCCACGAGAACCTCCCAGGCTCCGATCCGGCGCCTTGCAGAACGCTGGACGGGAAGCGCTACGGCCCGTTCCAAAACTCCCGCTGACGCTGATGATCGCTGATCTCTACGCGGATCGACGCTGAGGCCTCGTGGACGATCTGCGTGAATCAGCGTGTTATCAGCGTCGATCAGCGTCTCCACGGGTTTTGATAACATGAAAACGCTGTGCCCCCAGTCGCTACAATGGAATGGGCGA
>CAYJTP010000014.1:0-34419 GCA_964373175.1 uncultured Planctomycetales bacterium | reverse complement strand
TGGTCTGGAGCGTCCCAAGCTTCGCCGAAGTCCAGAACGTGAAGGTGAGCGGGGATGTCACATTGCGGGGATTCTGGCGAACCAACCTCGATCTGCATGGCGACGGGGGCCCGGAGGACAGCAACACCTTCTGGACGCAAACCACCGGGTTGAACGTCAGCGCAGATCTCACGGAGAATGTGTCCGCGTTCCTGCGTGTCGTGAATGAGCGTGATTGGAACCGAACCGGGTCCGCTAATGCGGCTGACATTGACCTTAGTCAAGCCTACATCACGCTGAAAGAGCTGTTCTATGCTCCCGTAACGGTCCGTCTTGGGACACAGCCGTTGTGGTTTGGTCGAGGATTCGTTGTGGGCAGCTCGCTTCTCCCTGGAGTTCTCCTGGGCGGACTGGATCCCAATGCTGCCATCACGCCAGACGAGTACAGTGACTTCACCGCGTTTGACGCGATTCGCGCCACGCTCGATCTGTCAAACGTCGCTGGACTTGGCCTCCCGATCACAGCCGATGCGGTGTATGCGAAAATTGATGAGAATGCGCCGGGCGCATCCGACGACATCAATCTCGTCGGAGTCAACCTGGGCACCAAGTTCAACACCGGGAACTCTGAGGCAGAGACGTACTGGTGGATTAAACAAGACAAGTCTCTGGCAAGCAGTTCCAGCAACGCGGGAACGGTGAACACGATTGGCTTGCGGGGAAGCGCTCAACCTGTTGAGGGAGCGCTGGTATTTGGTGAAGTCGCGTATCAATTTGGCAAGCGAGCACCGGATCCAACCGGGACCTTGCTAGCTGGAGATTCGCAACAGGCCTGGGCCACAGACTTTGGCATTGAGTACACCTTGGCCAATGTGGCGACCACCCCGAAGTTAGGCTGGGAGTGGATCTTCTGGTCTGGGAACGACGTGGATGGAGCAGTGAATGGTTGGGACCCGATGTTTCGAGGCTACTTCACCACAGCCCTTCGGGAATTCCAATCGACGGGTCTCTATCCCACAGACCAGGCCGGGGACACCAACTCGGTGACCAATCAGCACCAGTTGGCTTGGTATGGCAGCCTGAGACCCATCGAGGATCTGACGCTCTCCACGCGCTACACGCTCTTTATCCTGGACGACGGGGCGATCCCCGTTGCAGGTTCCAAGCGGAAGAGCTACGCGGGGAGCGAGTGGGATACGAATCTCGTCTACAATTACACAAGCGATGTGCAATTTGGGCTCCTCTATGCGTTGTTTGCTCCGGGTAACGTCTACCGGACTCCGAGCGGCGCAGCAGCCCAAGAGCTTGTGAGCACCGTCAGTGTAAAGTTTTAACCCCATCTAATTGGGTGGGTGTGTGCCCCCCTGCTTCGAAAGAGGCAGGGGGGTATTTTTTGAGTGGGTCCCGTCAAGGCATCCGCTTGCCGCTCAGCATCCGCCCACGCCTGATTCAGATGGCGGATGAATTCGCGGGCTGCACGGACGCCTTGCCACCCACATAGGGGGATTTTTGAGGCGGGGTACCGTGCCCACTCGAATTTCCGAACATGCGGCTTCGCGAACCGCAATCCACCCACTGAGCGGGAAGGGGAGAAGACGAAAACAAATTCGTGAAGGATGAGCCATCCCCTCTGCATCGCCTTCGTCTGGCACATGCACCAGCCCTACTACCGCGATCTGGCAAGTGGGGAATGTTCCATGCCCTGGGTGCGGCTCCACGGGACCAAGGACTATCTGGATATGGTCAAGATCCTGGAGGCCTTTCCAACCATCCATCAAACGTTTAACGTCGTGCCCTCCCTCATCGATCAACTGGAAGAATACCTGCCGCCACAGCATCGCTCAGACGCCTACCTGGAGCTCTCCAGGAAACTGGTCAGCGACCTCACGGAATCGGACAAGCGGTTTCTCTTAGAGTGGTTTTTTACGGCCAATTGGGATCGGATGGTGAAGCCCTACCCGCGCTACTACGATTTGTTGATGAAGCGGGGATCCGCCATCCATGAGCAGGCGTGGCCTGAGGTCATCAAGCGCTTCAAGCCCCAGGACTACCTGGACCTTCAGGTGTGGTTTAATCTCGCCTGGATCGATCCCTGGCTCAGGCAACAGGATCCGGCCCTGGCGCAACTGGAAGCGAAGGGCAGCCAGTTCACCGAAGCCGACAAACAGCGCGTCCTGGACAAACAGCTGGAGATCCTGCAGCGCATCATCCCAACGTACCACGAAGCCCAAGCCCGAGGCCAGATCGAGCTCACGTGCTCGCCCTACTACCACCCGATCATGCCGCTCCTCTGCGATCTTCGTTCAGCGCAGATGGCCCTGCCGCATCTTGCGCTTCCCAATGTTCCCTTTCGCCATCCCGAAGACGCCGCCTGGCATCTCCAGCAGGCCTTGACTCGCCATGAAGCGGTGTTTGGCCGAACAGCTGCAGGGCTGTGGCCTTCAGAAGGCAGCGTCAGCGAGGATGTGGTGCGGCTGGCCATGGCGAAGCATCTGCGATGGATTGCCACTGATGAGGAGATTCTCTGGCGGACACTCAACAGCCCCCGGTCGTTGTCATTGCTGTATCGACCGCATCTGGTGCGCCGCAAAGAGGGCAGGCTGTCGATGATCTTTCGAGACCGCGAGCTGTCTGATCTCCTGGGGTTCGTTTACAGCCAATGGAACGTGTCGATGGCGATTCAGGATTTCCTGAAGCGGCTCGAGGGGATCTACCAGCAGTTCCGAGCCGAAAAAACCCCGGCGCTGGTCAGTCTCATCCTCGACGGGGAGAATGCGTGGGAATCCTACCACCGGGATGGCCATGAGTTCCTGATGGGACTCTACCACGCCCTGGCGGCAGACAGCCGGTTTCGCCTGGTGACCGTCAGTGAGTTCTTGGACCAGTTTCCGCTTGACCAGACCCCATCGCTTCCGGAGGTGCGTGCCGGATCATGGATCGATGGGAATTTTGCCACGTGGATCGGCCACCCAGAGAAAAATACCGCCTGGACGCATCTGGCGAACGTCCGGGCGGACCTCACCACTGCCGAGCACCGCGGTGGACAAGACCCAGAACCACTGAAGCGCGCATGGCACAGTTTCTACATCGCGGAAGGCAGCGATTGGATGTGGTGGTTTGGGGATACCCACAGTTCAGCACAGGACCAGGAGTTCGACCGGCTGTTTCGCCTGCACCTGGCGAACGTCTACCGCTTCCTGGGCCAAGACGCTCCCGCCTGGCTTCAGGTCCCCATCAAAACGAAGGCGCTCGCACCAACCTATGAGCCGACGGCGCTCTTCACCCCAGTCATCGATGGTCGAGACACCAGCTACTATGAATGGTTGTATGCGGGACGGCTCGACCTGCGCAAAGGCTATGCCGCCATCCACCGAGCGCAGCAAGCCCTTGAGATGCTCTACTATGGGTTTGACCGTCACCACTATTACTTTCGACTCGATGTCAGCCCAGCTCAATGGACCCCGTTGACGAAGTGGAAGCTTCAGATAGAATTTCTCACCCATCACCTTGATGTCCACATCCAGCGAATCCCGCCAGCGTCTGTTGAGGCGACCGCCCATAGCCAGAACGCTAAGCTGAAACTCGTCTGCGCCTACCAACGCGTCCTCGAGTTCGCTGTGCCAAAGACCTGCCTCCCAGTGAAACCGGGGGAGGCGTGCCATCTCCGACTCACGCTCTACCAGGATGGAGCGTTGTTGGAACGCCACCCAGCGCAAGGGGTCTTTCGCATCCCCATCCCTCAGGCAGATTTCGAGGTTGAAAGCTGGTCGGTCTAACTTGCCTTTTCACAGCTCGTTGCTTATAATAAGACCTTCCTATCCATGGCTCCTATTCGCATCGCCATCGTGGGCGTCGGGAATTGCGCGACCGCCCTCCTCCTGGGTTTGGAATACTACAAGACATCTCTTCCAAACCAGTCAGGGCTACTCCATAGACGCATTGGTCCGTACACCCCGGCAGACATCAAGGTAGTCGCAGCGTTCGATATCGACGCCCGCAAGGTCGGCAAGCCTCTTGAGACCGCCTGCGCAGCCGCGCCGAACTGCACCACCTGGTTTACGAAACGCCTGCCCCGGCATAATGTCCGAGTCCAGATGGGACCGGTCCTCGATGGCGTGGCAGCGCATATGAAACACTATCCAAAAGATCGCACCTTCGTGGTGGCCAAGCAAAAAGCCAGCCCTGTCGCACGCATCCTCCGGCAGAGCGGTGCTGAGATCCTGCTCAATTACCTGCCCGTGGGTTCCGAGCAGGCGACCGCTCACTATGCGCACGCCTGCGTAGAAGCGGGCGTGAGCCTCATTAATTGCATGCCCGTGTTCGTCGCCTCAGATCCTCGATGGGCCAAACGCTTTGTTGAGCGCAAGATTCCGCTGGTGGGGGACGACGTCAAAGGGCAATTGGGGGCCACGGTCCTCCATCGCACCCTCGCGAAGCTGTTCAAAATCCGCGGGGTGGCCGTCGACCGCACCTACCAACTGAATATCGGCGGGAATACCGACTTCTTGAACATGCTGAACCACGATCGCCTCCGGTGCAAGAAAATCTCAAAAACGGAAGCGGTCCAGTCGGTCTTGGAGAGGCGACTGGCGGATGAGGACATCCATATCGGTCCCAGTGATTACGTCCCATGGCAACGTGACCGCAAGGTCTGTTTCTTACGCATTGAAGGCCGAGGATTCGGCGACTGTCCTATTGAGCTTGAGCTGCGCTTGTCGGTTGAAGATTCCCCCAATAGTGCTGGGATGGCGATTGAGGCCATTCGCTGCCTCCGGTTGGCTCGCGACAGGAAACTCTCTGGACCGCTGCTTGGGGTCTGCGCATGGACCATGAAACACCCTCCGAAGCCGATGGATGATGAACACGCCCGCGAACTCGTGGAGGCATTTATCTCCGCCAAAGGCGGATCAGCCTCTGGCTGACATGGAACCGACCGTGTCGAAGCCCCATCGTCTGAGTAACGTTCACGCCTTGCTGTGGTTTGCCCTCAGTATCGTGGTCGTCAGCCTCCTGCTCAGTTGGATCGTTCAGTTTTGGGTCCACTTATCCCTGTGGAAGATATTCAGGCGGTGCGTCTCCATCGCCGCAGCCCTCATGCTCTGGGTGTTCATCCGACTGGTGCACGGCCGATCCCTCCGATCCTTTGGGCTTGGGGCCTGGCGGGAAGGGAAACGGCAACTCCTGCAAGGGATTCTGCTTGGATGTGGAGTGGTGCTGGTCCTTGGGGGGGTGTACCTTGTCATCGGGGTGTGCCGAATCTCTATCCATGAGAATCACTGGCATGTGGGACGAACGCTCGTCGCGTTCGTCCCTGCCGCCATCCTGATTGCGGTGCTTGAAGAGCTGGTCTTTCGCGGCTATATCCTGCAGCAGTTATTGGCGAGCTCTCGACGGCTGGCGGTGTTAGGAAGCAGCATCTCCTACGCCTTGGTGCATTTACGACCGAGCATGATCTGGCCTGGGACAGCGCTTGAGCTGATTGGGTTGTGGATCTTAGGGCTCGTCTTAGCCGCCAGCTATCTGCGAACAAAACAGTTGTATCTGGCGGTGGGCCTCCACGCAGCCCTGGCCTATTTCGCCAGGGTGAACAAGCTGCTCGTTGAGTTTACCAACCCCTCGCTCCAGTGGTTGGTAGGATCCAATCGTCTGGTGAACGGGGTGATTGCGTGGTTCGTCCTGCTCGGCGTCGGGTGGGTGATTGCTCGCCGGACGCGAGCCACCGCATGAAGGCCATACATGCCGCGAGTGGAGCCCCGCCCCGCCCCGCCGTGGCGGGGCGGCACCTAACTCTTCCGCCCGCGGGGCGGAACCCCTCACCCAGGGGCCAGCCCCACGCCCCCATTCACCCCCGGGCAAGCCCGGGGCCCCCTGGGTGTGCGAGGGGATCAACGCTGCGCATCCTTGAAGGAGGATCTGAACAGCAGAGGAGGGAAGCCATGGGAAGCATGATGTGGGGGAAGGGAAGAGCGGGGCTTGGGACACTCATGACCATGCTTGGGGTGTACGGCCTTGCTGGCTCACTCGCCGCCGCCGAGGTCGCACCAACGAGCTATACGGATGGTGTCAGCCGGAAACTCGGACGGGGGCTTGCGAACGTCGTGACCGCGCCGCTTGAACTCATTCGCACGCCGTATCTCGTCAGCCAACGCGATGGAGCGGTTGCCGGAGGATCAGTCGGAATCGTGAAGGGGCTCTGGGCGGCGGTCGTCCGTGAACTGGCGGGGGTCGTGGAAACGGCGACGTGCGTGCTACCAATCCCGAAAGATTTTCAGCCGCTCATCCAACCGGAGTTCATCTACGCGCACGGGGATTGGGTCCCGTAAGCGTTACCGGCCTGGCGGATCTCGCCGCCAATCGTCCGACACGGCTCGTTTGAGCGCCTCGATCGCCTTGGTGAGCTCAAGATCCAATAAAGTGATGAACGTCAGGAGCCGTTGAGTGAGCCATAAGACCCCGCAGAGCGCAACACTGACGATGGCCGTGGTCAGATGAATCTGGCTGGCTGGGGTGCACAACAAGAACAGCAGGACCCCAGCGGCCATGATGATCAGATAGATCTTCAACCGATCCACAGTATCGAGGAACCGTTTGTCCCAAGGTGTCAGTGGCATGGCACTAGTATACCGAGTCTGAGAATTTGAACGCAACAGTTTTCCTGGGCTGGAGGTTTCGTGGCGAGGGCGGGGTATCAGGTGCTCATTGATGGATACAATGTCATCAAACGCCATCCCGCGTGGCGTCGGCTGCCGCTCCTCCAAGCCCGACAGCAATTCACCAACACGCTTCGCTGGACTCGATGGCCAGTTCCTGTTTCTCGCATCGACCTCATATTTGACAGCCGCCAGTGGAGCCCCACCCCGCCGTGGCGGGGTGGCCCGATGGCGGGGTCGACTGACGCGTCCCCTCCTGTTGCTGGAATCCGGGTGATCTTCGCCGCCCCAGCGGCCGATGCCGTGATGCAACAGACGATTCGGGAGAGCGCTGATCCGGGGCATCTCATCGTCATCTCTGACGACCGGGAGATTCTGGACACCGCAAAAGCCCATGGGGCCTTGCGATACTCAACCACCTGGCTCCTGGAGCACAGCCAGCCACAACGTCCACCCCCACCCTTACGAGGAACCGAACGGGCTCCGCTTCCCAGCAAGGAAACCCGACAGATCAATGCTGAGTTGCGCAGGCATTGGGATCTTAAGGGCGGGTGTTGACAAGCCGATTTGATCCCCGATACAATAACGCAGCGTTTTCAAGGGATCTCCTCACCTCGTCACGACATGGTCTCTGAAGCACGTCAAGTAACCAGGAGAAGGAGGGTAGCCATGCATCAGCGCAGAGATATCGCCTGGGTGGTCCTTGGGGTTCTCGCCATGACCGTTGGGAGCTCGTCGGCCTCAGCCCAGGATCCCATTCACAAAGCTGGTCGGGGGGTCACCAACGTCCTCACGAGCTGGATCGAACTGCCGAAAAATCTTCACCAAGGCACTCAAGAGGAAAATCCCTTGCTGGGCGTTGGGTGGGGCCTCCTAAAGGGCGGGGGGTTAACGATGACACGGCTGGCCGTTGGGGCCTATGAGACGGTCACATTTTTCGTCCCGTATCCTAAAGGGTTTGCCTCGCCGTATGAAGGGATGGAGTTGCCTGATTACGCGTGGGAATAACCCGCCTCCGTTCCGACCCATTGCCCTAGGGCCCTTGGGGTGCGTCCTCCCAAGGGCCTTTTGGTTCGTGTGCAGTCTCCTGGGACTTGCCTCGAGGTGTTTCCCGCTGTATGCGCAGCCGGTCCCTCTCGAGGAGGTCCGAGAGTCTACGCACCAGGCCATCACCGTCGCACCCCCGAGGCCGACCGTTCAGGTGGGGGAGCGACTGAGCTTCCATGGACGGTGGTTCGGGATCCCGGTCGGCAAGGGATGGATTGAAGTCAAAGCCCGCGTTGCGGTCAATGGGCACCCGGCCTACTATATCGAAGCGCAGGGCCATTCGAATGAATTCCTCTCGACCTTTTATCCCATTCACGATGAGATCCGCGCCTACCTTGACGCAAAGACCCTCCACCCGCTCCGGTTTGAAAAAGTGCTCCGGGAAGGGCATTATCGGGCTGCGGAGATTGTCACGTTTGACTATGAACGCCTGGTGGCACATTTTGAATCGGTCCTGAACGGATCCACCAAGGAGATTCCCATCCCGCCTGGCGTCCACGATATTGTCAGTGCGTTCTACTGGCTTCGGACTCATCCGGTCGATATCACTCGTCCCATCGTCCTTGATGTGTATTCGGATGAGAAAATCTATCAGACACAGATCACACCGCTCAAGACGCTGTGGCTGGAATTGCTCTGGCGGGGGACCTTCCCATGTTTGATGGTTGAGCCCAGCGCCTCCTTGAAGGGTATCCTGATTCGGCGCGGACGGATGTGGGTCTATGTGAGCGCCGATGAATTCCGCATTCCGCTGTTGATCAAAGTGGCCACCCCCTGGGGTCCGATCACCGGCCTCATCGACCCCGAGTCCCTTCAAGCCATTCGAAGTCCAGCCACCCATCCCCCGTAGCCTCCCGTCATGCAGCTTGTCCTCCAGCGCGTCCGCCAAGCATCCCTCAGCATCGAGAACAGGGAGGTCACCCGCATCGGGCTCGGCTTCACCGCCAAGGATGAGGTCAAGGAACTGGTTCGCATGGCGCAGACGGTGGTTCACCTTGACAATGATGGACCGGTCACCTTTGTGCTCGGCACCACCACAGACGAGTCCACCCACCAAACTTGAACACCGTCGGGATCGTTGACACCCCAAGAGACTTTTGCTAAGGTAGAAAGGCTTTCCTCCCTGAGGAGGGCGAGAGAACGGATGGCATATCAAGCCTCTGAGATTGCCCGAGTGATCGGCGGCAAACTCATCGGCGATCCCACCCTGAACTTAAAGGCCGTCAACAGCTTAGGGCTGGCGGGCCCCGACGAGCTGAGTTTCATTAGCTCACCCAAACACTTCAGCGAAGCCGAACACTCTCGCGCTGGCTGCGTGATCGCGCCTGAGGGGTTTTCCTCATCCACCAAGACCGTCATCGTGGCTGACCATCCGAAGCATGCCTTTGTCAAGGTCATGTGGCTCTTCCATCCAGAGCGGTATGTCGCAACCGGCATCCATCCCACAGCGACAATCGATTCGTCTGCCACGATCGGTCCTGAGGCCTCTATCGGCCCGTTGGCGGTCATCGGGAAGGGAGCTGTCGTTGGTCCCAAAACCATCATTGGTCCAGGGACGGTCGTCGGCGATCAGGTCCGTATTGGCGAAGGGACGCTGATGTATCCGAACGTCACCTTGTACCATGGGGTGGTGATCGGATCACGGGTCATCATCCATGCCGGAACGGTGATCGGCGCTGATGGCTTTGGGTTTGTCTTTGAAGGTGGACAGCATCTCAAAGTGCCCCAACTGGGAAACGTCATCATTGAGGATGATGTGGAGATTGGCGCGAACTGCACCATCGACCGGGCGACGTTTGGATCGACCCTCATTAAGAAGGGTACCAAGATGGATAATCTCGTGCATGTCGCGCACAACGTCACCATCGGGGAGCACTCGATCTTGGTGGCACAGGTGGGAATCGCCGGCAGCTCAAAGATCGGCAGCTACGTGACGCTCGCGGGTCAGGTGGGCATCGCGGATAATGCGACCATCGGCGACTATGTCACGGTGGGAGGCCAATCGGGTATTGTGACGGGCCAGAAAGTCGAGTCTCACCAAACCGTCTGGGGAATCCCTGCCAGACCCCTTGAAGAGACAAAACGGATACTCGCTTCATTAGCGCTGCTCCCAAAGTTCCTCGAGCGGATCCAGAAGCTTGAAGAACGCCTCGAAGCCCTCGAAGACACCCTCAAAGCCCTCTCAAAAACCGAATCCTAAAACCCGTCATGTCAGGGTTCATCCCAGTCCTGGATCTCGCAGACCTGCCGGCGGCTGGGTTTACAGCGGTCGAAGCTGAGGGACGAGCCATCCTGGTTGGCCGTCTCAACAACCAGCTCTTTGCCTATGTTGACCGCTGTCCACACGCTGGGGCCCCTTTGCGAATCGGCAAACTCCGGGGAACCGAGCTCACCTGTGCCTGGCACGGCTGGACGTTCGATCTCCTCAGCGGATGTTCCGTGCCAGACCATGACGCCTTCCACCTGACCCAACTTCCTGTCAAAATTGAGGACTCTAAAGTCCTCGTTGCGATAGGTTCTTAACCTTACCTAAGCCCCCTCGGAGAGCGTATTCGTGCTCTCTATAATGTCTTATAAGGTCTATTCTGTTAAATAGTTGCTTCTCCTTTGGCTTCTTGGAGTTAGAGGGAAAAAACTCAAAACCTTAGGTGAGAATCAAAGAATCCAAGCAGGCGTTTCAGATAGGCTTCTGGATCGGTTTGGAACCCGCCAAGATGCTCGGTTCCCTCAATGATCCAAAGATCTTTTGGAGGTTTCGCCGCTTCGAAAAGCGCCATCGCTCCTTCAACGGGCATTCGCGGATCGTGTTTTCCATTAATCACAAGGACGGCCCGAGGACTAATGTGACTCATCATATGAAGAGGAGACACGTGTCTTGGCCAGACTCCAAATCGAAGCCGGTAGGCCGAACTGGCAAACCAGAGAAACGGAACCCGAGGAAGCCGATACAACAACCTCAGGTGGTGGGCAATGGATGCTTCGAGGTCTGGATAGACGCTATCCACGACCACCGCCTTCAAGCGTTCATCCCGTGCAGCGACCATGATCGCGACCGCTCCCCCCATGGAAATCCCCAGAACCCCGTATGGCTGATCGGGGATCTCCGGCTGATTGCCGAGGAAGGCGAGCGCCCCTTCGAGATCGCGTTGTTCTTGCCATCCAAAGGAGGTGGTCCGTCCAGCGCTTTCGCCATGGGCGCGAAAGTCGAACAGGAACGCGTTGTAGCGGGCCTGGTAGAGCGCAGCCGCGATATCCAGCAGATCGGCTCGGTTGGTCCCAAGACCATGACACAAGATAATCCAGGGCGCTTTGGGATCTGCCACAAGCTTCCACCCGGACAGCCGAAGGCCGTCAGTGGCCTGAAAGCGGATTGTCTCAAACGGGATGTGCCAGGATGACGGGGAATTTGAGAGTGGCATCCGAGGCAGGATGGTGTTCCGAAGGAACAACGCGGCCGAGACGACCCACGCCCAGAAGAGGATGAGAAAGAGGGTTTCTAACACCACCACGAGGGCGCTTTTAAGGTTACTTGACCGGACTGCCAGCTTGGACCGAGCGATCGGGCACGAGGATGGCCAGTTGCGATCCGTCGTGAGAGGCTAAGAGCATGCCTTGGCTTTCGACCCCACGAATTGTCGCGGGCTTCAGGTTGGCAACGACCACGACACGTTTGCCGACGACGTCTGAGGCCTGATAGGGGCCTTTGATGCCTGCAACGAGCTGGCGTGGCGCCCCTTCGCCAAGGTCAACGCTGAGAACGAGCAGACGATCTGCGTTCGGATGGTCCTGGGCTGAGACCACTACCCCCACTCGCAAGGTGACCTTTTGGAACTCTTCAAGCGAGATCAGGGGAGGAGAGGAAGGGGGTAAAGCGGATGACTCCTTCCCTGCCTCAGCCATCTGCACTTATTCCTCTTGAGGCGACCGGCGCTGGTTGAACGACTGCCGGGGCTTCTTGCGGTGGCACCATGGTGATCGCATCCCAGGGACAAATCTTTTCGCATAAAAAGCAGCCAATACAACGGGGTTGTTCAATGACGCAGGTGGCGTTCAAGCTGGCAATCTCAGGTCCTGGGAGCTTACTGATACAATCGACCGGGCAGACCGCAATGCAGACTTCACATCCTGAACAACTGTCCGGGTTGATGACGGCTTTCGGACGACCTTTGCGTGGTTGCACCGCGGCTGCCATGGCGGTCGTTACGCGCTGGGGGCCGGCTTCTTGAGGCGCTCGCTGACTAATTGGCTGACGAGCTTCCCATCGGCCGCTCCAGCGGCTTTGCCCATCACAAACTTCATGATCTGGCCCTGATTGGCGCCGACCACCTGGATGGCTTCTTCGATCAGTCGCTTGATGGCCTCTGGGCTAAGCGGCTGCGGAAGATAGGAAGTAATAATCGCCAGTTCCTCGGTTGCCTGTTTGGCAACGTCTTGGCGGCTTGTGTCTTTGGACGCGTCAATGGTTTCTCGGCGTTGCTTGGCTTGCTGGGTGAGCACTGGGAGAATCTCTTGATCGTCTAGGGTGTCTTTGCACTTGTCGATCGCCAGGCGCTGAATCGCCGCTTTAATCAAGCGCAAGGTATCCACGCGAAGGCGGTCGCCCGCTTTTAACGCGGTCTTGTAGTCCGCTTCAAGCCGTTCAATGAGGGTGGCCATTGGGAATCAGTGTACACAACTTCTTCCAGAGCTTCAAGCCGTTTGCCATGAATCTGGAGGACCTCGCGGAGGAGGTGAATAATCTTGCCTCGGTAGAGGGTCGTGCGCTGGAGTGGACGGAGCAGTCGATAGTCCGTCGTCCATAGTAAACAACGAGTTGCCGCCATGGTTGTTTCGTCTGACTATCGACTCTGGACTCTTGACTAGAGTCCATTTCAAAACGTTCGATGTCGCTGATGGTCGCTGATATCCACGCTGATTCACGCAGATGGCTCGTCGGACATCTGCGGCGATCAGCGTTTCGATCAGCGGGGATCAGCGTCTCTCTAGGGTTTTGAAACGAGTTCTATGGACTGCTTCGACAGGATGGAGCCTCTGGACCCCTCATGTCAATCCTGTCGAAGCACTAGCTTTCGTAACCCAGTTGACGCAACATCCTCGGATCTTCCCGCCACCGCTGGGCAACTTTCACCCACAGTTCCAAGAACACCTTCCGGCCGAGCCACCGCTCCAAGTCTAATCGGGCGGCCTGGCCAATCTGCTTGAGCATGTGCCCCTGCTTGCCAATCACAATCGCCTTCTGCCCTTCCCGCTCAACAAGGATCGTGGCGTGAATGACCGTGACAGTCGCTTTCGGGGTCACCTCGTCAAGAAGCACGGCGATCGCATGCGGCACTTCCTGGCGCGTGACCAAGAGCACTTGTTCCCGGATAAACTCTCGGATCACCTGCTCGGTGGATTGATCCGTCAGCTGATCCGCTCCGTACCATCGCGGGCCTTCCGGAAGCCGTGCGATGAGCTGGGCCAGCAGCACCTTCATGTTATCACCAGCCAACGCCGACACAGGAATCAGTTCGTCAAACAAGTTCACGGAAGCCGCTTCCTCAAGCAGCGGTAAGAGGCGCGCTTTGTGGACCGCATCGACTTTATTGATCGCGAGAATCGCTGGGCGCTTCGTCCGCCGCACCGTCTCGAACACCCATTCATCCTCTTGGGTCACGCCGGAGGTGGCATCCAGCACTGCCACCAGTACATCAGCTTCTTCCACGACCCCTCGAGTGATCTTGACGAGGTGGCGTCCCAAGAGATGCTGGGACTTATGCCACCCCGGGGTATCGATAAAGATCACCTGCGCCTCGGGCTTGGTGAGAATCCCGAGGATTCGATGACGGGTCGTTTGAGGCTTTGAGGAAGTGATGGAGACCTTCCGGCCGAGGAAGGCGTTCAGCATCGTCGACTTGCCGACGTTGGGCTTCCCGACCAATCCGACGAAGCCGGATCGAAAGCCCTGTGGTGGTGTGTCATCTGGGGTCATGGCGACATATTAGCGTGCTCGTTGTCTCTTCTGTCGAATCCAAGCCAGGAGCTGCTTACGAGTGAAACAGTTCAAGAGGTGTTTCGGCTCAAGCCAGGCCCGCCGCGCGACCCCGATCCCAAAGGTGATGTTCTCGAGCTGATCCAGGCTATGGGTATCTGTAGAGATGGCGAGCCAGACCCCCTGTTCCCGGGCCTGTCGGGCTGCGAGGTCATTCAGGTCGAGCCGCTTCGGGTAGGCGTTGATCTCGATGGCAGTCTGCGTGGCGGCTGCCGTCTCAAAGACTTTGTGGAAATTGACCGCATAGGGCTCCCGCTGCCCGAGGAGCCGTCCCGTTGGATGGGCGATCATGGTCACATAGGGATTGCGCATCGCATGGATGATCCGGTTGGTGATGGTAGTTTCATCTTGCTTAAACCCGGAGTGGATTGAGCCGATCACAAAATCGAGTTGACGCAAGACCCCATCTGAATAGTCCATGACCCCGCGAGCCAGGATGTCCACTTCTGCTCCCATGAGCAGCTGGAACGGTTGCCATCGCTTGTTGAGGGTACGAATCTGCGCCATCTGCTCGCGTAGTTCTTGTTCGCTCAATCCGCCAGCCACTTTGAGTGACTTGGAGTGATCACAGATCACCAGATATTGATACCCGTGTTTGATTCCTGCGTTCGCGACTTCTTCGAGGGTGTGGCTCCCATCGGACCAGTTCGTATGAATGTGAAAGTCGCCGCGCAGATCAGCCTGGGTCACTAACTTCGGTAATCGGGCTTGCAGGGCAGCCTCGATCTCCCCGGTATCCTCACGAATCTCGGGAGGGATCCAGGGAAGGCCAAGGGCCTGATAGATCTCCTCCTCTTCCCTGCCCCCAAGGCGTTTCCCTGTTTTGGCATGGAAGAACCCGTACTCATTGATTTTCAACCCCTGACGGACAGCCATCTCGCGCAAATGGACGTTGTGTTCTTTGGAGCCGGTAAAATACTGCCAGGCAGCCCCAAAGCACGCCGGCTCCACGACCCGAAGGTCCACCTGGACCCCTTCCGAGGTGAGGATCGAGGATTTCGTGTTCCCGGCGGCAAGCACACGAGCGCAGAAGGGCGCTGTCGTAAAGCGCTTCATGACCTGTCCCGGTTTCTGGGTCGCGACCAGGAGATCCAAATCCCCGATCGTTTCTTTCATCCGTCGCAGACTGCCGGCGATCTCGGCGCGCTTCACCCCGGGGACCTCTCGCAACATCCCAAGGAGCCGGTTGGCTAAGGGCCAGGCAAGCCCCAGATGCATCCGTTCACGGCCCTTCCGGACGATCTCAATCCCCTTGAGGATGTTCTGCTCCTTTTTTTCTTGAAACCCCGGCAGCTGACAGAGTTGATGGGCGCGGGCCGCCGCTTCGAGTTGACTGACCGAGGCAATGCGGAGCCGCTCATACAAGAGTTTGGTCGTCTTGGGGCCAATGCCGGGAATCTCAAGCAGCGCGAGGACCCCCGATGGCACGGTCCGCTTGAGCTGCTCGACATCTCGAATACGCCCCTGTGTCAGATACTCGCGGATCTTTCCTGCAAGATCCTGTCCGATCCCTGGAATCTCTGTGAGCCGATCCTCGTCGCTCAGCCGCTGAAGATCTTCGGTCACGCTCTCAAGATTCTGGGCCGCTTTCCGGTACGCCCGGATCCGAAAGGGGTTGTCCCCACGAAACTCGAGCAGGTCAGCCATCTGAGAAAAGAGCGCAGCGAGCTCGTGCTGTTTCATCCCGCCCCTGGTCTTACCACGAGTTCAAAACGGTCATCAAAGAATCGTCCGGCATTGACTGAATCGATGCCATCAATGCGTTCCATCCATCGTACAGGGGCGGGATTCATGACACAACCGCGTGGCGGGGATTCGGGACTCGTCGCAAGCACCACAAGCCAATCGCTAATAAGCCTACCAAAGCCAGCACGGCCTGTCGATACCGGGACGGATCCCACACGATGACACCCCAGAGCAAGGGGCCAAGGATTGACGCGGCTCGCCCCAAGAGCCCCGCAATCCCCAAGAACTCGGCGAGTCGATCTTTTGGAGCAAGCTCCACGATCAACACGCGCGAGGTCGCCCACGTCGATCCCAGACAGAAACCAATCACCGGCGCGATCGCCCACAGCCAGCGCGCCTCCCGGCTGAGACTGATGAGGAGCAGTGCACCCATCCAGCCTGTCCAAATGAGCGCCAGCGTCCGCTTGGACCCTAGCCATTTGACGGCTTGGCCAAAGACCAGCGACCCGACCACCGCAAAGGCCTGTCCCCACAAGAAAAACCGGAGCAGTTCAACCTCCCGAAACCTAAGGACGGTCTTGGTATACACCGCCATAAAGACCAGCACCGTGTTGATCGCATTCAAGCTGAAGAATGAGGCGATGAAGAATTGCCACAATCCGGGATAGGCTCGTGCTGAGCGCACGGTTTGAGCCAGTCGTCCTATCGCGTCCCGGATAATGGGACGCCACGCCGTCGGCTCTCGAGACCGTGGTTCCCGAATCCAGAAAAAGCTCGGAAGCGCAAAGAGGAGAAAAAAGACCCCCGAGGGGATGAACGCCGCATGATGGCCTCCCGCTCGCACGAACGGCCAGAGAAACAACAACCCCACCATGCTCCCCAAATAGCCAAACGCGGCTCCAATCCCCGAAGCTTGTCCTAACTGCCCGGCACGAGCGAGCTGCCAGAGCAACGCATCGTAGAAGACCGTGCCGAGTTGGTAGCAAACATTTGCGAAGCCAAACAGCACCAAAGCAAGCCAGAGGTGATCCAGCATGCCAATGAGCATTGTCGCAACGGCACATCCATACGTGGTCCAACGGAGATATCGCATGCGCTCGTGGGTCGCATCAGAAATGGCTCCACAGATCGGCATGGCGAGTGCCACGCAGATCATGGAGATGGCCAAGGCGGTGCTAAACAGCAGCTCCTTGCCGCCGCGATCTTCGACCACCCATAATGGGAAATAGAACGACAGCATCGCCACCGCGAAGAAGGTATTGGCGAGGTCATAGAGCGCCCATAGGAGCAGGCGCATGGGTTGGCTCGTTAGGACGATGGCGCGAGGGTCTCATCAAGCCACGCTCGCCAGTCGGCTTCAAGGCGAGGCGGCTTGATATGCAGCTCTTGGGTGAAGGTGGTGTCCAGTGGCGTGCCAACGGCCACGGCTTTTAAGAGGCGGCGGATCCGCCAAAACCCGTAGCGTTCAACGAGGTAGCGCACGATGCTGTGCGCTTGCTCATAGGCCAGCGCCACCTCCTGGGCCGGTAAGGCCGTCGAGAAGTGATCTGAAAGTTCTGCCCACGGAATGAGACGCCTAGCGGCAACCGCCTGTCGCAAGAGCGGCCAGGTCGGTTTCTGCTGCCTCCACCCTTCGTATTCGGCAAGGCCCTCGTTCAGCCAGGTCGGGCAATGCGTCGCGGTGAGATCATGGATGATCGCATGCGTGTACTCGTGATAGAGCGTCCTCGTCACGGTGTCTTTATCCAGATCTTGGCTTGGCAACGGGACTCGAATCTTGCCATCGTACTGCCCGCCCACCCAATCGGGCGTATCCTGACGGAGCCGCCGGAATTGCTCAGCGCTGTACACAAGGACCACAAGCTTGCGCGTTGGCCAATAGGCGAAATCTGAACCGATCATGCGGCGGGCCTCAAGCAACGCATCGCGGACGTCAAAGCCCGTTGAGCGCTCAATGACCTCCGTATATCGGATGTCAAAGTAGGCCTGCGAAAGCCGTTCAAACTTCGATTCAACCGGGAGCTCTTGATTGAGTTGGTCGAGCTTTTCTTGAAGCGTCCTCAGCGTGGGATCAATGGTGAGGGCTTGTTGCCAAGCCGCTTTCGCCTCTTTTAAGTGCTGGCTGTTATATTCAATTTCCCCGAGGAGGGCATAGGCTGGGGCCGACTTGGGCTCAAGCGCGAGCGCCCTTGTGACGGCTGCTTTAGCGTCTTGGATCCGGTTGACCTGATAGGCTTCCTGGGCCGCTTGGAGATGGAGCATGACCAGGTTCGTCCGAAACTGCGCATTGGAGGGATCAACACGCAGGGCTTCCTCCAATTGTTGCGCTGCGTCTGAGAGATTCCCCTGTCCTGCGAGTTCAACCGCGTAGTTATTATAGGCGACCGCCAGCTGTTTACGCGTGAGGGCATGGCCGGGCATCCGGTCAAGTTGTTGCCGCAGCTGAGCAATGACAAGAGGCCAGTTCGGCTTCGAGGAATCGGGAGAGGACTCCTCCGACCCCGCCTCACACATCGTTCCCACCGTCAGCAGCAGCCCAATGATCCAGCACGTCTTACGCATGTGTTTCGGCCCACCGGACAACGGTCTCCACCACATTGGCAAACGCTGACTCGTGATGGAGCTCATGGTAACAGCCAGGAAACCCGATCAACTGCTTCTCGCCTGGCAACCGTTCAAAGAACGCGTGACAGGCTTTGACAGAGACGACGTGATCCTCAGCCCCGTACAACACGAGTGTTGGAGAGGCCACCTGCGGGGCATCCTCGAGGGCCTGCCGCATCGCATCCTGGAGGGCGACGAAGCCCCGGAGTGTGATCCAATGATGCACGAGGGGATCCTGCTGGTAGCGTTGGACCACCGCAGGATCATGACTGAGCCACGCCGGGTTGAGTCCAATCGGAAGCGCAAGCCGTCCCCACACGCGATTCAGAAACGCTGCGAGCGATGCCTTCCATCGAGGGACAGGGAAAGCGACTTCTAACAACGGGGCTTGAAGGACGCATGATCGGAGGAACGGCGAATGACGCAGGGCCCAATGAATCGCGACAAGCCCTCCAAAACTATGTCCAAAGACCATCATGCTCTTCTGTTGCGTCCGAGGGAGAACGGCGTGAGCCATGAGGTTCTCTAGATCATCGACATACTGACTCACGCGTTCCATATCCCCTCGCTGTCCTCCTGAACGACCGTGGCCCCACAGGTCAGGACACGCGATGACAAGGCCTTGCTGGGCGAGGGCTTGCCCAAAAGCCTCATAGCGGCCCCCATGCTCCCCAAAGCCATGCACGAGCACCATGAGGGTCTTCGGCTGCTCGGGCTCCCACACCTGATAGAACAACGCATGACCGTTCGCCGGATTCCTCCAGGTCGCCTCATAGCATGGAACCGCTTTCATGAGGACGGTTGCTGGTAGAGCTGGTGGAGGACATCGTGATGGTGGGCTGCGATGATGGCCCGTTTCGCCTTGAGCGTGGGGGTCAGCTCTCCAGAGGTTTGGGTAAATTCCTGCTCTAAGAGCGCAATACCCTTCACCTGTTCAAAGCTCGCCAGATGCTGCTGCTGCAGATGTTGAATCCGCTGCCACACCACGTCACGGATGAGTGGGGACCGGCAGAGTTCACTCGGTGAGCGACACGGAATCCCGTGTTCCCTGGCGTATTCGGTTAAGCGGGGGAAACTCGGCACGATCAGGGCCACGCAGTACCGTTCCCGTTCCCCGTAGACAAACGCTTGCGAGATATACGGATCGGTGACGAAGAGGTTTTCGAGTTTTTGCGGTGCCACAAACTTCCCACCCGCCGTTTTGATGAGATCTTTTTTACGATCGGTGATCGTGAGAAAGCCCTCTTCATCCAGGTGACCGATGTCACCTGTTTGGAACCACCCATCGGTCAAGACGGCCTGCGTTTCCTCAGGCTTGCGATAGTAGCCCTGCATGATATGAGGTCCTCGGGTCAGAATTTCTCCATCCTCAGCAATCCGGACCTCCACCTCCTCAAGAGGCAGCCCGACCGTGCCAAATTTCACGGCCTTGAAGCGATTGACTGAGATCACTGGAGAGGTTTCAGTCAGACCGTAGCCTTCAAGGATCACGATCCCCGCGCTGTAAAAAAACTCTCCGATGGCCTTTGGGAGCGGGGCGCTGCCTGAGACAAAAAACCGCAGCCGTCCGCCCAGACGCTGGTGAAACTTCCGAAAGACCAAACGCGCCGCAAGCGCGTGCTGAACCCATAGCCCAAATGGAAGGGTGTGGTGCTTCAACCGAAACAGGCTTGCGCGTTGGCCAACGGATAAAGCCCACTGGATGATTCGCTGTCTCGAGGGCGGAGCCTCTTTGAGACTTTCCTGCACGCGGGCATAGAGCTTTTCAAAAAACCGCGGGACACCCAGCATCACCGTGGGGTGGGTCTCGAGCATATTCTGCGGGATGGTGTCCATCGACTCGGCATAGGCGACCGACGCCCCCACCATCACCATGAGATACCATCCTGCCATGCGCTCGAACACGTGACTTAAGGGGAGGAATGACAGGTGTAGATCGGTCGATCGGATGTGAATCGCCTTCAGGCATGACGCTGCGTTGGAAAGGAAATTGCGATGAGAGAGCATCACGCCCTTGGGCTCTCCAGTCGTGCCCGAGGTGTAGATGATGGTGGCTGTCTCCTCTGGCGTGAGTTGTTGAAGACGCTGCGCCATCAGGTCGCGCAGGCGCTCCTGGGCTTCCCTCCCCTGCTTTAGCGTTGTGGTCCAGGTGAGTGTCCCCTGAGGTTCAGGGGTGACGTGATCCATGATGATGAGAAGACGCATCGACCGGACCTGCTCGCGAATCCCCTGGAGCTTCTTGGCTTGTTCACGGCTTGAGGCGAAGCCCGCAACAGGTTCACAGTCGCGTGCAATGTGAAGGATTTCCTGTTCCGTGAGACTTGCGTAGATGGGCACCGTCCACGCCCCGGCGGCTTGAATGGCGAGATCCGCCATGCCCCATTCGGGTCGGTTTTCCGAGAGAATCAAGACCCGGTCACCCGGCTTGATCCCGGCATGCACCAGAAACGCCTGGAGGGCTTGAACCGTCTGAAGCGCGTGGTCCCACGAAATGGGCCGGTAGCGGCCTTCCTGCTTCACCCAGAAGAGCGGGCGTTGACCATAACGCTTCGCTTGCTCTGTAAATAGCGCGGGGATCGTCTGCACAGCGTTCACACAATGCCCTCTTCCAGCCAGCGGTACTGGTCGTTCAACACCGCCTGAGCGAGTCGATAGGCTCGGTGATCGTCATGATCCCGCAGGCTCTGAAAGGCTGCGCGGATCCGCCGGTGAGCCTGCCGGCAAAAAAGATCCGCCAACTCGAGTGGTTGTCGGTGAGCAGGGTCCTGCTCGACCATGCGATGAGCTTTGGCGCAGGCGGTTACCATCGCAAAGAGGTCAGCCCCGATATCCACCAACCGACCCAGGAGCTGTTGCCGATACGCTAATTGGGTTTGGTAGCGAACAGCGCTATGAAAGAGCGCCAGGGCCAAGCGATGGCTGGTCCGTTCCACAAAACGGAGATGACCGGCCAGTGGGCCGAGCGCTCGATAGGAGCGTGTTCCGAGTAACGAGAGCCATTGACGGGGCCACCACCCCAGGTAATACGCGGTCGCTTGCAGGAGAGCTCGGGCTTTGACCTGAGGAGGCTGGTGCGGATCGAGGGCGCGACCCACCAGGCGCATATGGGCATCAAGGGCTTCACGGGCAATAAACAGCCGCATGATCTCGCTGGTTCCCTCGATGATGAGGTTAATGCGGCTTTCACGCAGAATCCGCTCGACCGGATAGGGCGCTTCGCCGCGTGCCTTCAAGGAATCGGCTGTCTCATAGCCACGGCCCCCTCGAATCTGGACCGTCTCATCGACAATCCGCCAGCAGGCTTCAGAACAGAACAGCTTCGCAATGGCCGCTTCGAGGCGGATATCGGCGGTCTTGCGGTCGACCAGCGCAGAGGCGAACCAGACCATCGCATCCATCGCAAAGACCGTGGCCGCCATGTGCGACAACTTAGCGGCGATCGCTTCGTGCTTCCCGATTGCACTGCCCCACTGCTTGCGTTCTTTCGACCACTCGCGGGAGATCTGCAGGCACCGTTTGGCCACCCCCACGCACGCCGCCGGCAAGGTCATCCGTCCGGTATTGAGGGTCATGAGCGCAAGCTTGAGCCCTTGCCCAAGACCCCAGAGGATGTTGGTTTTCGGGACTTTGACATTGTGAAATCGCAAGACCCCGTTTTGGACCCCATGAAGCCCCATGAACCGGCAGCGATGGGCGACCTCAAATCCTGGCATGGAGCGCTCCACGATAAAGGCCGTAATCTGCTTGCGCTCTTTGCCAGCGACGGTGACGGACGGTGTTTTGGCCATGACAACCACCACGTCGGCAACCGGCCCATTGGTGCACCACAGCTTCTCACCATTGAGGAGATACGCTTCTCCTCCATTGACTGGGTCGGCTGTCGTTTGCATATTGGCGGGATCAGATCCCACCCCGAGCTCTGTCAGCGCGAACGCGGAGACCGTTCCCGTGGCCAGTCGTGGGAGATACCGGCGTTTCTGCTCCTCTGTCCCAAACAGCATCAGGGGCTGTGGGGCGCCGATACTTTGATGCGCGCTCAACCAGACGGCAGTGGACCCGCAGTAGCTGGCGACGAGCGAGATCGCCCGGTTGTAATTCACCTGAGACAATCCCAGCCCGCCATAGGCCGTCGGGATTTTCATCCCGAAGCAGCCGAGTTTCACCAGGCCTTCAATGACGTGCGGCGGGATGTCTCCAGTTCGGTCAATCGCATCGGGATCCACCTGCTCCCGCAGAAAGGTTTCGAGCGTGCGCAGATATTCATCCCCAATCCGCCGATCCTCTGGGCTCTGCTCAGGATAGGGGAAGGCAAAGTCTGACCGGAAGCGCCCCATGAACAACCCCGCCACGAAGCTGGGGGAATGCCACTCTGTTTGCCGAGCGGCCTCGGTCACTTCCAGGGCTTCAGGACTCACCCCTTTTCTCATGGATGAGGCTGGCGCGGGGCTTGGGTCAACCATGCAGGGACGTCACGCCGTTTTGGACACGAGGTTGATCGGAGAGCCGTTGAGGAAGCTCGCAATGTTGGCGACCGTCGTCTCTAAGATACGCTGCAGGGCTTCCCGGCTGTCGAAGGCGATATGCGGGGTGATGACCACATTCTCACGGTGCAGGAGGATGTGGTTCTTCAAGGCGGTAATGAGCCGGTCTTTCGAGAAATCTTTCTCAAGCAGTTGACGTTCTTCTTTCACCAGCTCCTCACCCTCCAGCACATCGAGCCCCGCTCCCCCCACAATCCCGGTATCAAGCGCCCATACCAGCGCGTTGGTGTCGACGAGACCGCCACGTGCGGTGTTGATCAGAAGCGCGCCCCGTTTCATGAGGCGAAAGGTCTCGCGGTTCAGCAGATGATGGGTCGCCAAGGTAGCGGGGAGGTGGAGGCTGACGATGTCGGCCTGCCGCAGGAGCTCGGTCAGTGACACATATCGAAACCCCAACACCTCGCTCAGGAAGGGGTCCTTGTGGGTATCGTAGGCCAGCACCTCCATGCCGAATCCTTTCGCCATCTTAATCACATGCATCCCAATCCGGCCGGCCCCCACAATCCCGATGCGCTTTCCCTTCAGGTCAAACCCCTGCAGCCCCTTCAACGAAAAGTCACCTTTCACAGTCCTCACATAAGCCTTGTGGACATTGCGCGACAAGGCCAAGATGAGCGCAAAGGTATGCTCCGCGACGGTGTTCTCCCCATATGCCGGGACGTTGGAGACCAAGAGCTTCCGACGGCGGCAGGTGGAGAGATCAATATGATCGAAACCGGTCGAGCGGGTCGCGATGAACTGCACGCCCCGTAGACGCTCAAGGAGCGTACGAGTCAGCTTCGAATAAATAAAGACCGAGAGCACCACCGCCCCCCGGGTCTTCGGCAGGAGCTTTTCGGTCAGCGGCTCGGTGATAAATTGGGCGTTCAATCGTGTCGGTTTGAGCGCCCGAGCGAGGTAGCGACGTTCCCACGCCGCTGTCTCAAAGAACACCGCCTTCATCCCACCACCTGTCTATCCGCTGAAGGTGGGTGGGATCATCGGTCAATGAACTTCGGCTGTCGCTTCTCCAGGAACGCCTTGATGCCCTCCTTGCAATCCGCGGTGTCCGCGACTTGGCCAAAGGCTTTGGCCTCATTTGCCAACCCCTCATCCAGGGACCGCTCAAGGCCGTCCTCGATCGCCTGAAGCGCTAGCCGAACGGCCGCTTGGCCTTTTGAGGCGATCTTGCGTGCCAAATCCTTCGCCGCTTTCATGACCTGGTCCTGAGGAACCACCTGATTCACCAGCCCCAACCGATAGGCCTCCTGAGCGGTGATCAGATCCCCGGTTAAGATGAGCTCAGTCGCCTTGGCTTTGCCAATCAGTCGAGGGAGCCGTTGAGTCCCTCCAAACCCTGGGATAATCCCCAGATTAATTTCGGGCTGGCCAAACCGGGCTCGATCACCAGCAACCCGAAGATGGCACGCCATCGCCAGCTCGTTGCCCCCGCCCAGGCACACGCCATTAATGGCGGCGATGACCGGCTTGCCGAGCCGCTGGATCTTCATAATGACCGCCTGCCCTTGGGCGGCGACCCGTTGAGCCTCTTGGCCAGTGGACAATGCCGCAATCTCTTTAATGTCTGCCCCCGCCACAAAGGCAAATGACCCTCCGCCCGTCAGGATGACCACCTTGACCGCGTGGTCGACTCTCACCGCCGCGACCACCTGATCGAGTTCTTCCACAGCTTGACGGCTGAGCGCATTGACCGGGGGGCGGTCAATCGTGATGATCGCCACACCGTCTTCCACTGACACCTTGACAAGCTGTCCGGCTGTTTGGGATGACATCGACGCTCCTAGTACCGTTCCAACTATCTCTCCCTATGCCTTCGTCGCTGCGAGACCACGAGGAGAAGACGGTACGGTGTGCCACACCGCTAGTACCGTAATAGTTGGAACGGCACTAGGCGGTGGAGTCAAAAAACCCTTTCTTGGTTTTCTTTCCCAGATGGCCGGCTGCGACTTTCCGTTTGAGCAACGGGGAGGGCCAGAACCGGCTACCCAGTTGTTTCGTCAGGCGCACGAGCTCGTTCAACACCGTGTCAAGACCGAGCTCATCCGCATAGTGTAAGATCCCACCTCTCGACGGAGGAAACCCCAACCCCGCCACGACAGCCAAGTCGATCTCAGAAGCCGTGCAAACCTGCTCCTCAAGGCAGCGGATCGCTTCATTGACCATGGGCAGGACCACTCGGTTCACAGAAAACTCGCCTTGGGGAGTCGTGTGGGTTTTGAGATCATTGATGATCGCCTCTAGTTCCGAATCGGGCTGCCCAGCCCGGTCCCCATAGAGATAAAACCCCGCGCCGACTTTCGCCCCGTAACGCCCCTTGGCGTAGATCCGTTCCCACAGCGCGGCTGGCTGCATGCGATCCCCGTAGGCATCGATCAGGACCTGGACGACCTCACGGCACACATCAAAGCCGAGGTTGTCCACCAGGGTGAACGGTCCCATCGGTAAGCCGAAGGCGATGATGGCTTCATCAATTTGGCGTGGGGTGGCATTCCCCTCCTGAACACAGCAGGCGGCCTCGTTCAGGTACGGCATGAGGATCCGGTTGACCAAAAACCCGGGGCACTCATTCACCCGGATGGGCAGCTTGCGCAGACTCTCGGAAAACGCCGTCACGTCGCCAACCGTCTCCTCGGAGGTTTCCAAGCCGGGGATGACTTCCACGAGCTTCATGATATGCGCGGGGTAAAAGAAATGCATCCCGACGACTTTATGGGGCCGCTTCGTCACCGCCCCCAATGCGGAGATCGACAGCGACGAGGTGTTTGATGCCAGGATGGAGGTCTCGGGAACCACGCCGTCGAGCTCTTTGAAGATGCGTTGTTTCAACTCCAGGTTCTCTGGCACCGCCTCAATCGCCAGATCCACGTCACGGAACGGGTCGAAGGTCGTCGTCCCAGTGACCAGCGCCATCTTTTGGTCCAGTTCTTCTTGGGTCATCTTCCCACGATCAACCCGACGCTGATAAATTTTCCGAATCACCTCAAGACCTTTCGCGACCCGGGGCTGGTCGACATCTTTGAGGATGACAGGAATTCCGCTAAAGCTGATGGTCTGCGCAATCTCAGCACCCATCGCCCCCGCCCCGACCACTGCCGCTTTATAGATATACATCCGTCAGATCTGCGCTCACGAGCCGTTCAGGAGGCTTATGTGCGCTCCAGCACCACTGCCGCGCCCTGCCCACCCCCGACACAGAGCGTTGCAAGCCCGAGGCTGAGATTGCGCCGCTTCATCTCATGGAGGAGGGTCACCACGACCCGAGTCCCGCTTTGCCCAACCGGATGACCCAACGCAATGGCTCCCCCGTTCACATTCGTGATGTCCCGATTGAGGCTCAACGCTTTCTCGCATGCTAACAACGTCGCTGCAAACGCCTCGTTGATTTCCATCAGCTGGATGTCTTTCAGGGCCAGGCCCGCTTTCTTCAGCACGGCGGGGATCGCCAACGCCGGCCCAAGTCCCATCCGCTCCGGCTCAAGCCCGACGATAGCATACGCACGAATGGTCCCGAAGGGCGTGTAGCCGAGGGCCTTGGCTTTTTCCCGCGACATGATCAGGACACACGCTGCCCCATCAGCGTTGAAACAGCTGTTTCCAGAAGTCACCGATCCACCTTCTTTAAATACCGAAGGATACTGGCTCAAGAGTTGTTCGTTGAGGGCGGGGTTAATCCCTTCGTCCTGCGTAAAGGGCTCTGGAGGGAGTTCTTTGCCGTAAGCCCTCTTGGGGATCATAACCGGAACCAGTTCGTCTTTAAACCGCCCTTCCCGGGTCGCCCGGAATGCCCGCTGATGGGACAGGAGCGCAAACCGGTCCTGGTCTTGCCGAGAGATCTGACATTCTTCCACGAGGTTTTCTGCGGTGCGGCCCATGATCTGCCCGCAGATGGGGTCAGTCAAGCCTTCCCAAATGGCGTCGACCATCTCAGAGTGGCGGAGCCGCTTGCCCCAGCGCAAATCCCGGCTGACATAGGGAGCCGCGCTCATACATTCAGCTCCCCCGGCGAGTTGTAGATCACGATCACCGCAGAGAATATTTTGGGTGGCGTTGATGATCGCCTGTAAGCCGGAAGCGCAGTTACGCTGAACCGTATAGGCTGGCACCTCCTTTGGGATCCCAGCCATCAAGGCAATCACGCGAGCCACGTTTGGCGCATCGGAGGTCTGCCCGACGCAGCCAAAGATCACCTCCTCGACCTCCCGAGCATTCAGGCGGGTCCGCTTGAGCAACTCCCGGACGACGAGCTCTCCAAGGCGATGGGCCGTGAACTCTTTCAAGGCTCCGCCAAAGACTCCGTGCGGCGTCCTAACTCCATCAACGATGACCACTTCCGTCGCCATTAGCTGAGTATCGTACCGGGCTGTGGAGAGGTTGTCAATGCAGGGGTCTCGTCAAGACCGACCAGGCGCTTGAGGCTTGGGAGATGCCGCAAGGCTTCCTCCTCCCCCCGCTGGATGAAACGTTGTGGATGATGGAAGTCAAGCCAATGCAACCCTGGAAGGGTGGGCCGAAGCGTTAAGTCGGCCTCGTGGCAAGCCACCTCAGCAATCTGATACTCCATCGACTGCATGGATCGCATAATCACATCAAACACGATGGGGGACAGGGATCGCAGCAGCTCACGGCGCAACACCATCACGAGCCTCACGAAGAGATTCTTCGAAGCGAGCTGCGCCTCGCGCTGCGCCCGTCGCTGTTGGTGCTCCTGCGCATACGCCGCCAGCTCAGGGGTGGTTGGAAAGACATTCGCGGCGATCACCCGCCTCGCCCCCGCGCGTTTTAGGACGCTGACCGGGATAGGATTGATCACGCCTCCATCCAAACACAGCTTGCCCATGAGCCGCACGGGCTTGAAAATCCCTGGAATGGCAATCGAGGCGCGAACCGCGTCAACCAACCGACCGGACTCAAAGACCACTTCCTCACGCAGCGGAGGGTTTGAGGCGATGATCTTGAGGGGTAACCATGTATCCTCAAAGGTTTTCTCTTCCAACACCTCATCGAGAAACTGCTTCACCCGGGCCCCTTGGAGCGGACCGCCGACCAACGGACCAAAGACCAGCCCGATTCCAATCGTCACCACGGATCCAAAGATCAGTCCCGTCCACATACCCGCAAGCGGAGCGACCGCCACCCATGTCACAAGACCGACCGCGACGCTGGTCAAGGGAATCCCGATATCCAAAAAGAGCCCTCGGACCTTCCAGGGATGCTCAAAGCGTCTGGAGATATCCTCGAGCTCTTGCGCTGATTTGCCAGACGCCCATAACGCCGCGATCAATGCCCCGATGCTTGAGCCTGCAATCATGTCGATGGGGATTTTTTCTCGCTCGATCACTTTCAGGATACCGATGTACGCGAGCCCCAGCGCGGCGCCAGATCCAAGGGCTAACCCCACGAACATGCCGCCCAGTTCTCGCGCAATGCGCCTCACCATCATGGTGTAAGGCGATCCACGACTCTCCAGGAGTCGGACGAGACCCTCAGCGGTGAGCTCCCCCATCGGAGATTCAATGTGCGGCAGGGTGTAGCGAATGGGACGCCCCAGGGTTTGGATGACTTCGTCGGCGCTCGCACGTTCGCCTGTCCGTTCCATCAGGTTCAAGATCACCTTGATACGCTCATCCATTTGGCTGACGGATTCTCGGATCTGACGAATCAGCGCGCTTGTGCGGATGAGGTGTTCCTTGAACGTGTCCGTCACCAGGTAAATCCAGTCGGCCTGGGTGATGGCTTTGAAGACTTTCGTGTCCACCTCGGCAGGTAAATCCATCAGGATATAGCTGTACTGCCTCGCCAGCCCGCTAATGAGAGGGGCGATCAGATGGTCTCCTTGTTCCTGACGCGTGCGGTGTTCGGCGTAGAGGAACTGAAACCCTAACGGATGCTCAAGGATGTCGCGCGCCAGGGATTCCTCGGTCCAGAGACTCCCCGCAGGCTCAGGTTGCCTCCGCGTATGCATGGGCATCCCAAACACGCGATTCTGCTCGCCTTCCGGCGTGCTGAAATCAACTACAATCACGTCGTGGTGCGTTTCCCGACGCAACGCCGTGGCGAGCGCCATGGTGAACAACGTTCGCCCCACCCCTTTGGCCGCACTGTAGATCGCCACCACGGTCGCTTCGCCGGCCCCACCGACCTGTCCTTTCGTGCGCAGCCGTTTCGAGAGGAGACGGCTCAGATACAGGACGAGGGAGGGGATGCGATTGATGAGCTCATCAAAATCCTGCTTTTCCAGTTCGAGGACCAGCGTGTCATTGATGGCTTCGACCGTCGCAGAGTGCACTTCGCCCGTGAGCATGGAAATCTCCCCAAAGGTATCCCCGTTATGGAGGACGGTGTAGAGCTGCTTTTGGCCGTTGAGCAGTGTGAAGACTTCAAGGCGCCCGGAGGCCACGATGTAGAACGCATCCGCGCGATCCCCTTCCTGATAGACACGCTCCCCCTTTTTGTACTCCACCAGCCGTGTGCGTTGCGCGACCAGGTGGAGCTGCTCCTCGGTACACGAAGCAAAGAGCGGGATCTTTCTCAAGATCGCCAGCTTGTCTTGGGGTCGCGGAAAGTCGGTCACGGTCATCCCCCCACCTGCCTTGGTCCCGCCAGTAGGCGGGACCATTTCCTCAGACAGTGAGATCGGTGCTCTCGATGTTGGCCCCGCCTTTCGGCGGGGCAGGTAGGTGGGGGGATCATCGGAGGTCTCGGAGCCGGTCTGGGACGTTGGTCACAAGTCCATCCACGCCCATCTGAACAAATCGTCGAGCCTCATCGAGGCGGTCCACCGTCCACACGTGCACCCGCAGTCCTGAGGCATGGGCTTGCTTGATCAATGTGGGGCTCACCAGTGAACGATGGGGATGGAGCGCGACACAGCCCAGCGCAATCGCCTGTCGTAAGGCACGGGTGGGTCTCCGGCGGCAGAGCAAGGCTCGAGCGACGCGGGGGGACATCACCTTCAGGCGGGCAAGCAGAGGCACGTCAAAGGAGGAGACCAGAACCCGAGACACGGTCCGTGTCCAATGGAGACATTGCGCGACCTTCCGGACCATGGTGGTGGGATGGCTCGTGCGTTTGAGTTCGAGATTGATCCCGTGAGGGGGCGTGGCCAATCGAAGTACCTGGGAGAGAAGCAACATCCGCTCACCGGCAAACTGAGGAGCAAACCACGTCCCGCAATCGAGACGCGCAAGATCCCGGTAGCGCCAGTCTGAAAGGCGGCCCGTTCCCGTGGTGGTCCGCTCGAGCCGGTCATCATGAAAGACGACGGGCCGTTTATCCTTGGTGAGCTGGACGTCCAGTTCCACCATGTCCGCCCCAAGCAGGAACGCTTTTCGGATGGCGGCCTGCGTGCTTTCGGGCGCATCCGCCGACGCCCCGCGATGGGCAATCATGATGACGCGCCGCCTCACCGTCATCCCCGAGACAGCTCAACACCATCACCTCGACGTGCGTGGAATCGTCTTGCCGCCGATCCCTCTCGAATTGCAAGTTCCACATACCCGCTCGATCCGATCAGCGCAATGAGTTCTCCGCGTCTCCCCTCCGCATACGAGGACACCGCACGGGCTGCCGTGGTGCGATAACGCACCCGACACGCCATCGAGGAAGACAGGAGGTCTCCAGGAAGATTGGTGATGAGGTTGCCAAAGGTATCGATGTAGATCACACGTCCACGAAGCGCATGGCGAGTCCGCTGAAGCGGCGGCAGACTCAACGACTGGTACCGGGCCTGTCGAACCCCAAGCGCCTGCAAGGCTCGCCCGCGCGCCAAGTGAGCCGCCACAGGCGCGATGATGTCGCGCCCATGGAATGTCTGGCTGATGGCTGGGAGCCAATAGCGAGGGTTGGTGAGGTGGACAAGCGACAAGCGTTTCGCCCGTTGAAAGACCAAGCCAAACACGCCGTTATCCGGACCAACAAACCAGTGCTGATCCGCCCGTGCGGCGATCAGGCGTCGGGAGGTCCCCACGCCAGGATCGACCACGCACGCAAACACGGTGCCATGAGGAAACCAGGGACAGGCCGCGGCGATGGTCACGGCCCCACCCAGGACATCCTGTGGCGAGATGTCGTGCGTGATATCCACCACACGGGCCTGAGGGCAGATCCCCAGCATCACGGCCTTCATGCAGGCCGCATACCAGTCCGTCGTGCCAAAATCCGTCATGAGGGCAATCAGGGGGAAGGCGCGTGCAGCCATCGGTCAAAGAAGCTCGCCACCCGATCACAGTAGCGTGTCGGATCGTGCGCATACATCCCCACATGGCCCACATGCGGCTCAAGCCATTGGGCTTTCGGGCCATGCCACTTGGCATAGAGGAGGTTGGCCTGCTCCAGCGGCACGGATCGATCATCTCTGCCGTGAATCAGGAACAGCGGCTGGTGAGCCCGCGTCGCGAAGACGGCGGGATCCTTGGTGATGAGGCATCGACCGAGAGCGACTTGCACACCAAGCCACGTCACCCACCCCCAGGGAATGCTTGGCAAGTGATAGTCTCGGAGAATGGCGGCAGCCAGGACGGGAAAGAGATGGGCATAGGTGGAGTCGAGCGCCACCGCAGCGACTTGTGGAAACGTGACCGTGGCTTGGCAGGTGATGGAGCCACCCATGGAGAATCCCAACAGCCCAACTGGAAGCGCCGCATAGTCAGGCTGCTCGCCAACCCAGCGGAGGATGACCTCAAGGTCCATGGCTTCTTTCACTCCAAACGTGCAAGGTCCTCGACGCATCCCATGCCCCCGGAGATCAAAGACCAGCACGGTATAGCCCCGCTGGCGCAGTCCCTGAGCGATGTCCACCAGCTGGAACCGATTCGCAGAGTAGCCATGGCAGGCCACAAGGATCCCACGAGGCTCACGCGAGTCCACGACCCACACCTCAAAGGGATCCCCGTCATGACTGACCAAGGAAACCGTCTTGACAGGCGGTGACACCCTGATGGCGGCAATGGGCTTCGGCCGGGGATAGAGCATCCGCCTGGTTGACAGGATGCCCCACCCGCTTAGCACCAGCCCCCCGAGACCAAGGCACCACCAGACCACCGGTTAGCTACTCAGTGAGGATGTGTGGAGTTGCTGCTGGACGTAGCGGGCGATCGCAGAACGCTCTCGCTCAGTCAGATCCTGGAACAGGATGGCAATATGGTAGTCTGACGCCTGCGGGCGGGGACTCGCGGGCTCCGTCCGCACCACCACGCCGAGACAGGCGATGTGCACCGGTCGAGAAGATGGCGTGAGTTCCAGGCGAATCTGGAGTTTGGTCATGGGCGGGACAAATTGGCGAACGGTACAGTACGCCCCCGAGGCGCTGAGATTCTTCGTCCGGGCCACGAACTCGTGCGCATGATCCGCTAACGTGAGTGGCAGCCGGCTCGTGATCCGTGGGGCGCTGCGTCGTTCAGCCCGTCTCATCCCCTCACCTGTCGTTGGCCCGCAGGGCCAATCAGCTTTGTACTCCAACGTGGATCCGCCTTCCCGCCTTTGGCGGGATCCGCCGAAGTCGTGATCGGCGGATCGATAGGTGGGGGGTCATCCCGGAGGCCACCTCATCGGGCGTCCACCCAACAAGTGGACATGCAGATGCGCGACGCTTTGCCCCGCCTGGGGGCCGCAGTTCACGACGAGACGATAGCCGGTCTGCGTGATCCCCGACCGGTCGGCAAGGCGATTGGCCATCAGGACCGCCTGAGCCATGAGCGAGGCGTTTGCGTCGGTGAGTGCTGAGACGGTCGGGATATGCGTCTTGGAGACAATGAGGAGGTGGGTGGGCGCCTGAGGGTTGACGTCCTTGAAGGCCAGCACCTCAGGGTCTTCTGCCACGATGTCTGCAGGGAGCGTGCGCTGCACGATCCGGCAGAAGAGGCATTCGCTCATCCCGCCCCTTTCCTGACAGTCGGTTCGATACAGCAACGAGTGACGACTTTGGTATGAGCATTCTGGCGGTTGGAGCGGCGTTCTGTAACCTGTAAAGGGGCGGGACTCATGCGGCATCCTTGGCAGGCTCAGCCGGCTTGACCTCACTCGCTGCGGCCGGGGCGGCTTCCTTCGCAGCCTTTTGGCTTGCGGTTTTCCAACATCGCTTCGTGCAGAAAAACTGCCCGTTGCGGTAATACCACTGTTTTCTGCTCAAGCGCTTGCCGCATGAAGAACACGCGGCTGGACGTTCAGCCATGACTGTCAACCACCACATGCCGCCCCGCTCGGCGGGGCGGTGTTCGAGCCGTCCGACGGGTGCGGTTCATGCCGCACCCCGAGGACACCTCGGAAGGGGGAGGCAGCGACCCCGAGCAAAGATCGGGGGAGCGTCGGAAGGTCGGACCCCACGCGTGGGGTCCGACCTCGGTTTCCCCCTCCGAGGGTTGACTGGTGACCTCCGTGTGATGGGGAAATAGGTCAAGGGGACACCCTGGGCAATCAGGATCACGCCGATGGCAGTGTTGTTTCCCGACGGCCACAAGGAGCGCATGAAATTCGTTGAAGAGGTGGGGGTCGCGTGGGAGCTGGTCCGTGACGAATCGTTGGATCGCGTCGTAGGACTCGTCCCCCTGCATCAGATGGTGTCGACTGAAAATCCGTCGCGTGTAGGCATCCACGACAAAGACCGGTTGCTGCCCGGCGTAGAGGAGGATGGAATCGGCTGTCTCAGGGCCGATCCCTGGCAGGTCCAGCAGCCGGTTCCTGAGGATGGCGGAGCTGGTCCGGAACATCCGTCGAGCGTCGGCTCGATACCGGGTCACATACCAGCGACTGAAGGCTTGCAAGCGCATCGCCTTCTGACGAAAATACCCCGCGGGACGGATCAACCGCTGCAACCGGGCGACGCCAAGACGAAGGAGCCCATGAGCAGAGAGGGCACGGGCTCCTTTCAGCCGCGCGATCGCCTGCTCCACATTGTGCCAGGCGGTCGCCTGCGTTAGAATAGCGCCGACCATCACCTCAAACGGGCGTTGCGCTGGCCACCAATGTTGCGGACCGAATGAGGCAAACAGCCGACGATAGATCTGCCGCAGCGACGGGATGTTCCGACCTCGTTGTCGCATCGTATGAGGTATCATAACATAGCTTCCAAGAGGGGTCAAACCTCTTCCCGGCGCATTGCCGATGATCCCTTTTGGACTCTCGTCGCGACCGCGCGACAGCTCCAGGGACCCAACGGCTGTCCGTGGGATCGGGCCCAGACAGTGCGCTCGCTCCTGCCGCATTTGGTGGAAGAAAACCTGGGAGTGTTTTGCGCAGCTCGCTAGCGCGATCGCGCTCACCTGCAGGAAGAGCTGGGCGATGTGCTCTATACCGTGCTGTTCTTAGAACCGGCTTCATAAATCCGCGCGAGCCGCGTTGCGCGCCCCGCGGGCCTGTTCCGCCCACGAGGCCTATCGGTACTGGCAGGACGCGAAGCAGCGTGAACCCCGTTACCACCCCGCCATCGGCGGGGTGGCTTCCTGGTAACGGGGTGAAACCCTTCTTGCCCAACTTGACGAAACCCGAGGACGACAAGCGGCTGGTGGAATGACACCACGGGCGAGACGACGAACGTGACGTCCGTCTCTCACATCACACGGACGAACGGGAGGATCCCGGTCAGCGACCTAGTAGATCACCCACCTCACCCAATGCCACGTGAGCGCAAGGGTGAGGCCGATCGTCAGACCGAGCAGCAAATCAGGTAAGCGCGGATTAAAGGTTGGCATGCCGCCGAGTTATTCTCTCCCACACCACGAGAAGGAGAGTATTATACGAGGATTCCTCGACGGACGTCAAGCAGAAAGACAACAGCGGTAGTAGCAAAACGTTTGTGGACGCCGCGCGGGTGAGAGGGCTCAAGAAGGCTTAAGAGTCCATTTCACTTATGAAAACGCTGTGCAAGTCACCATCTGTAATCGTTTGT
>CAYJTP010000013.1:0-35899 GCA_964373175.1 uncultured Planctomycetales bacterium | reverse complement strand
TCGGGGCTGGTGGAGAAGGGCTCGCGTGCTAAGCCAAGGAGTTTATAATAACTCACCCGTCAGACCTCGTCTTCGCGACACGCCTACATCCCTGCCGCTGGCACCCCCACACCTTCACCGGGCTGCCTGCGGTCTGCCGGGTCTCACAAGGCTCCCACGCCGAGTGTGACACTCTCAATTGTAGGCAGTCCAAGATGTTGTGTCAAGGCGAAACGTGGCAGGAGGCAGTAGCAAAACGTTTGTGGACGCCGCGCGGGTGAGAGGGCTCAAGAAGGCTCAAGAAGACCAAGAAGGCACGGAAGGCATGCAAGGGCAGCAGAAGGCATACCGACCACAGAGCCCTCGTGGCCCTCTTTGCCCTCTCACTCCTCTCAAGCCTTCTGAAGCCTTCTCAAGTCCACAAAAGAATTGCTACTTCCGTGGCAGGATGACTGACGGCTTACTCCTGCTAGGCAGCAGGCAGGTAGGACCAGCGGAGAATTTTTCCGGTGCGATCGATGACCGCGCGAAGATGGACCGCGAGTGGATCTCCAGTAAGCACCGCGCGGGCTGGCACCTCAAATGCGCTGGACGTGATGGTGAGCTGGGCAAACAGCGGGCTATCTTCGGGAAGCCCGGTGAGCGCAGAGAGCTCGTACGTGAAGTCCGCGCTGAAGGGGTGATCATCAGTCGCATCGGCAGGATTGCCGTCTCGCGCCTGCACAATGAGCTGGCCTGGCAGGCCAACGGCATTCAGGATGAGGGCATCCGCCGTGTTGACATTCACGAGTCCATTCCCATAGACCGTTACAGCAGGCTCCAAGACTTGAAACAGCGCAGCGGTCATGCCAGGGACGAGCACCAGTTCGTCAACCGACGCCAACGGGGCATTATGGCACGGATAGGGCGAGCTTTGGCACGGCGTCCCGATGGCTTCATCACGCCAATCACCAATAGCCTGCGCCACTGCTTGAGGGTTGACCGAGGCAAGCGCAGCGTGCTCGGGTTGCACCAGTTCGATCAGCCGCTGGAGCGTTTCCACAGACGCGGTATTGAGGTTGAGCTTGCGCTCTTCATCAACGAGACCGGGGTGCAACATGCCGCTCTGATCCGTCACGCCGACGGAGAATGACCCTCGTCCCACTTCGACCTGCTCAAACAGGGGAGGCTCAAGATGAGGATCCCTCCCGGTCGCCCACGGTTCCTGCCGATGATCAACGGCCGGATCGTCCTGAGTGACCACCGCGATGGCTTGTTGCACCGCGGCCTGGACAATTGCCTTGCGCTGAAATTGGTCAAAGAGGATGCGCCCGAGGCGCAACTCGTGCGTCGCGCGCAGGCTCACTGTTCCAACGCCGATTGTCAGCAATCCCATAATCCAGAGGATCACCGGGAGGATCTGTCCCCTCAGGTGGAGCCCCACGGGCTTGCCCCTGCCCGCCAGGCGAAACAGGGGGCAGGCGGGCGTGGCACCATCAAATGCCCCACTGCGTGCCCGCCCCGGCGTGAGCGCAACAAGGCGGGCCGGGGGGGCGACATCCCGCCCCCCTGCACGAGCAAGCACGACCGACTGGGCCACCCCGCTGCTTCGCTTTGCTTCGCAAAGCGTGCGGGGCGGCCCGATGGCGGGACCGAGGCGCTGGGCGAACCGTAAGCGGATCATGAGGATTCCTCCGTCAGCAGCACGCCTGTCGGGTTTCGCACGACCCGCTCGATGGAAAGCGGCTGTTGGCCTTGGGGAATCGTCAATGCCCCAGCGAATCGAATCAGTTGAGGAACGGGATGCCCCTCGAGCTCTGGCCACGGCGCTCTCCAGACGATCTCGTGGGTGGTGGCATTGCGCCATCCGAACTCAAAGCGCGCCTCCTGAAGGCCCTGCAGCAGCACCCGGCTTTCACTTGGCGCGGTCGCATCTGGTGTGCGGAATGTGAACGTCTCGCGGACAAGCGCAAGGCCCGTCCCTGAGGGTTCGAGGCGATACACGACTTTGAACCAGTCGCGACCCGTCGCATCCTCGGGAGCTCTGGAGGCATCGACGCGAGCCAGCTGCAGGCTCTGGGTGTCTCCCACGAACGGGATGCCGAACAATCCTTGTGCCTGCTCGGCGTCCTGCGACAACTGCTCCATCGCCTGCTCGAGCGATCGGGTGGTGACATCGAGGCGATCAAAGCCTTCTTGGAGTTGCGCACTGCCGTGCATCAGACCCGTCACCGACGCCGTGAGCACGGACAAGAGGCCGATCGCGATCAGGAGCTCGATGAGGGTCAACGCACGGTGGTTCATCTCGTGAAATCGCTCACGCGAGTGAATAGTGACCCGTGACGAGTGGCCAGCGAAAAGTAGGATTCGCGTCCCTGATTGGCATTGGCGCTGCACTGGTTTTTCATAGTTGTTTCACCCATCACCCATCACCCATCACTCATCACTCATCACTCATCACTCGGATTCATGGGACGGTAGGTGGTCACGTCGAGGGTCTTGCCCTGCCAGGTGATCGCGTAGGTCACGCGGGCCAGCGATGGCAAGGGTGTTGCTTGGCTCTGGAGATGCCAGCTGAAGGCCTCATGCGGTGTCGGGAATGACCCGGCGGAATCTTCATGCGAGGGGACCTGATCCAGGAGCGCCAAGCGGCTGGCTAAGAGTTGGATCACCGTTGCTTGTTCTTGTCTGAGTTGTTGGCTGCGCGAGATTTGAAACAGGCCCCCAAATAACAACCCGGCTGCCGCAGCGACCAGCGAAGCAGCCATCAACACTTCCAGGAGGGAGAAGCCGCCCTGATGGATGTGAGATGTTCGGCTCACCCCCACACCAATTCGCCACTCGGTTTGACGTGGCGTGCGAGTAGGGTGTGACAAAGGGGATCCGCATCTCTTGGCGCAAGCGATTCGCGAATTGGTGTGGGGGCTCATCGAATCAACTGGTTTAACTGAAAGATGGGCAGGACCATCGCCAAGACGCAAAATCCGACGACGAGCCCCATCAAGACGATCATGAGTGGCTCCAGGAGTGAACTGATGATCCGCAGGCTCTCATCGAGATAGCGTTCGTAGTATCGGGCGAGCTCATCGAGGACTTGCGTGAGGTTTCCGCCTCGTTCCCCCACCCCGATGAGATGATGAACCAGGGGCGGGAAACACCCGACTGCGCGGAGGCTTTCGGAGATGGTCGCCCCTTGCTTGACGCGCTCTTGGACGCGCTGGAGGTTGTCTTCTTGCAGGCGACTCGACACCGTCGGGCGAGCGACGTCAAGCGCTTGAAAGACGGGCAGGCCGCTCTCCAGCAACAGTTGCAGGGTGCGCGTAAACCGGCCGACCTGCCGGGCACGGAGGATCTCCCCTGCAATCGGCAGGCGTCCCGTGAGACGTTCCATGAACTCGTGCACCAACGGGACACGGCTGAGCAGACGAAGCCCCATCCCCGTCACCCCAATGCCGCCAAGCAACCACGCCCAATCGTGAGACAGGACGGCGCTTGCGTTCATCAGGAATCGCGTGGGCCATGGCAAGGCCCCGCCCAGATTCGTAAACAACGACGCCATCCGCGGCACGACGAACCACACGAAGAAGCCCAAACACCCCATCCCGACGAGCCCTAAGAGCACGGGATAGGCCAGCGCGCTTTTGAAACGGCTTTCCATGAGTTCTTGCTGTTCAGCGAACTCCACGAGCTTTTCCAAAATCTCATCGAGCTTTCCGGCCGCCTCACCGGCCTGGATGGCGGTGATGAAGAGCGCGTTGAAGACCTGCGGATGACGGCTGAGGGCCTCCGAAAACGGATGGCCATCCCGCATATGGCGTTCGAGATCCTCGAGCACGCGGGCCATCGCACGGGAGGGGCTCTGGTCCCTCAGGATGCCGATCGACGGGACCAGCTCAACTTTCGCGCGGATGAGGCTGGTGAGCTGTCGGATGAACATCCGGCGCTCTTTCGCGGAGAGCCGCTGACGGGTCCGCCGAGGAGCCTGTGTGTCCTCCGACTTGATGATGATCATCACGGGCACCAGCCCCCCCTCGAGCAGACGCGAAACAGCCTCGTCTTGGCTGGGCGCCTCGATCGTTCCCTGAATGAGGTTCGTCGGGCCTTGTTTGGCTTGATACGCAAACGTCGGCATCGTTGCTTACGCTGATTCACGCGGATGCCTACGCTGATCAACGCCGAGTTCAGCGTGAATCAGCGTCGCAATCAGCGTAGATCCGCGAGTTAGTCTTCCATCGTCACGCGCAGGATCTCATCGGGCGTCGTGATCCCGGCGGCGACCTTTTGCCACCCGTCCTGGCGCATCGTCTTCCACCCGGTCTCCAGGGCTTTCTGTTTGATCGCATCCGCAGGAGCCTTCGCAACGATGAGCTTGCGGATGTCTTCGCTGACCACGAGGATTTCATGGATCCCGGTTCGTCCCTGGTAACCCGTCATGCGACACGCCTCGCATCCTCGTCCCTTATAGACAGCAGGCGGGGTGTGGCCCTTCGTGTCTAAGAGGGTCGAGAGGGCATTCTGCTCAAGGGTTTTGCACTGGGGACAGATCACCCGAACCAACCGTTGGGCGATGAAGGCCAGCACCGTGGAGGAGATCAGATACGGCTCGATGCCCATGTCAAGCAACCGGGTCACCGCGCCGGGCGCGTCATTCGTGTGCAGGGTCGAGAAGACGAGATGCCCGGTGAGCGCCATGCGGATCGTGATTTCCGCGGATTCCTGGTCGCGGACCTCCCCGACCATCATGACGTCGGGATCATGCCGCAGCATACTGCGCAAGCCCTCCATGAAGGTAAACCCAAGCTTCAGCGCGACGGGAATCTGGGTAACCCCTTTGAGCTCGTACTCAATCGGATTCTCAATCGTGATGATCTTGCGATCCGGGGTATTGAGCCGGGACAGACACGCGTACAGCGTCGTCGTTTTGCCTGATCCGGTCGGTCCGGTCAGGAAGATCACGCCGTGGGGCTTGGCGATCACCCGTTCCAGCACTTTTTGGTTCTCGAGGAGTATGCCCAACTGATCCAGGCTGAAGAGCATCTTGATCGGGAGCAGACGCAACACGACGTTTTCCCCGTAGAGGGATGGCATGATTGACACCCGCAGCTCCACTTCCTCCGAGCCCACCGTCACCTTGATTCGCCCATCCTGCGGGAGTCGTCTTTCAACGATATCCAACCCCGACATGATCTTGATCCGGGAGATGATCGCCTGGTGGAACCGCTTGATGTCTTCCGGGGTCGGGACTTCGTACAGAATCCCATCAATCCGGTAGCGGATCCTGAGCTCATCGCGGAACGGCTCGATGTGCACATCCGAGGCCCGCGCTTTATACGCTTCGAGGAGGAATTGGTTCACAAGCCGGATGACTGACGAATCTTCCGCGATGCGCTCCAGGTCGGTTGGCGGTTCTTCCAGGGACCCCGCCACGTTGTTGGTGGGTTGCTGCGCCGGGGGTGCTGCGCCAAGAATTTGCTCGACGGTATCCGCCCCCACCCCGTAGTAGCGCTGGATGGCGTCGTGGATCTCGGATTCCGTCGCCAGCACGATATTCGCCTCAAGGCCATAGTGAACTTTGAGATCATCCAGCGGCCTGATCTGGAGGGGATCGGACATCGCCAGGGTCAGCCGCTTGCCGGCCAGTCGCACCGGCATGCAGTGGTAGTGCCAGGCGAACTTGACCGGGATGCGCTTGACCGCCTGCGAGTCGATCTCCATCTGCTTCAGACTCACAATCGACAGCTGCAGGTGATCCGCCAGTCCGTCAAGGAGCTGCCGCTCGCTGAGATAGCCCAGCCGAATCAGGGTTTTGCCGAGCAATTCCCCGCTGCGCTGTTGCTCCGCCAAGGCATGTTCCAGGGCCTTGGGGCTGATGAGCTGTTTCTCCAAGAGAATCTCTCCAAGCCGTCGTGTGATCATCGCCTCATCCCTCCGGTAATGCCCCCACCATGTAGAGGAGTGCCTCAGGACGCGTGTCCCATTCCCCCGTGAGAATCCGTTCGCACCCAGCCAGGGTGTCCTCCAGGCTGACATACTGGCCGGGCTTGCCGGTGTACAATTCCGCAGTGAAAAACGGCTGGGTGAGGAAATTCTGAAGGCGCCGTGCCCGATTGAACACGACCTGATCCGCGGTGGGCAGTTCCTCTAGGCCAATCACGGCGACGATCCGACGCAACTGCTCATAGCGCTTGAGGAGCGCCAGGGCATCCTGCGCCATCCGATAGTGGCGTGTGCCCACAATCGCCTCATCGAGATGCGAGGAGGCGGACTGGAGCGGATCAATGGCTGGATACAGACCCAACTGCACCCGTTCCCGCGAGAGGACCAGGACTTGGTCAAGGTAACTGGAAATACACACGACCGCCGGATCGGTCAGATCATCCGAAGGGACATACACGGCTTCGATCGCCGTGATCGCGGAGCCCAGATACGTGGTGATCCGCTCATGGAAACTCGACACCTCCGCGGCCATCGTGGGTTGGTAGCCCGTCTCGGAGGGGATGCGGCCGAGCAACGCGGACAGCTCTGATCCTGCCTGGACAAATCGGAACACTGAGTCCACGAACAACAGCACATCATGCCCCTGGTGCAAGAATTCTTCGGCCAAGGTGACCCCGGCAAAGGCCGCGTTGAAGCGGGCGCCGGGTGACTCATTCATCTGGCCAAAGACAAACGCGACGTTGCGCATCAACTGCTGTTCCACCAAGGCGTGGAGGAGTTCGTTCCCTTCGCGGATCCGCTCTCCGACCCCCGCAAACACACACACCCCGCTGGCTCGCACGACGATGTTATGGATGAGTTCCAACGTGAGCAGGCTCTTGCCCAGCGCCGCCCCGCCCAAGATCCCGCTTTTTGATCCCTTGATGAGGGGGAAAAACAGATCCACGAACTTGATCCCCGTCTCCAAGATCTCCGGGGTGAGCCCGTTCATCACGGTCCGTTGTGCGGCGCGTGATCGGTGAATCGGCCGATACTGCTCGGCCCGGACCAGGCCCTGCTCATCAATGGGATCGCCTAACACATTCAGGACCCGACCCAACACCCCTTCGCCAACCGGCAACTCAATCGGCCGGCCTCCGGCATGCACTGGGCTGTTGCGTTGCAGATCCACGGTGGGGGACAACGCAAACGCCCGCACGCGGTGGGTGGCGAGGTGCTCCACAACCTCAAAGGCTACGGGACGTTGATCCACCGTCGTCGCGTGCAGGATCTCCCCGATTCCTGGCAACGGTATCCCGTCAGGGAACGCGACCTCCGCGACCGGGCCGGTCAGTTGAACGAGTCGTCCACTTAGTGCCATCGCTTCACCAGACAGGTTTCACGCACCATGACATCAGCTCGCTCATGCATCACCTTGAAGAATTCCCGATGGGCCCGCTTGCCCCGCTGGTTCAGTTCATCGATTGCCTCTTCGAGATGGAGGGCGCGAGCGGCCAGCTCGGCCAGCCGGCTTGACCAAAACGCCTCAATCAAGCTGTACCAGACCCACAGCTGGATGAGACGTTCCACCACGCGTTCGAGGGAGGGCTCGATGACGAGATCCTCCACGGCCTGAGCGGTATTGACGCGCAGAGGAATCAGTGGTGTGGCGGTCGCCACCTGGGACGTCTTCGACACAAACTGCGGAAAAACCACCCACGCGGTGCGCAATCCGTCCCGCAGCATGTGACGGATCACGCGCTGGCTCATCTGCCAGAAGGCGGCCATCGACGTCTCATCCGACGGCATGGCCAGCCGTTGTGGCATCACACCTCGATCGGCCAGCAGCCGAGCCCCCCGCTCGCCCAGCGTCATCCAGTGACTGGGCTCAGTGGCGTGGTTCAAGGCCTGGCGCACTACGTCCGTATAGAGCGTTCCCACCAGTCCCTCGTCAGCCGTGAACACGATCACCAGACTCCCTTGCTTGCCGCCGCTGAGCAGCGGGTGCTTCGCGGCTTCGGCGGGCAGCATGGGCATACACCGTTCCTGGATGATGCGGCTCATCGGGTGAAAGGCCTGAGCGCGCTCCTCATACCACTGGAGCTGTGACAGGGCCGCCTGTTGGATCACTTCAAACAGGCTCCGGCACTCGGTCACAAACGCCAGGTCATCTTTGAGTTGCTTCAGGGATCGCATGGGGTGCCTTTTGGGTGAACAGCTCGACAGGTTTCCCCGGCCCGCCTTGAACGACTGCCGCCCGCCCCGGCTGTCGCCCGTGTCGGACAGGGGGGGCGGGCGAATCTCCCGACGCCTGGAGGTAGGGTCCGACGAGCGTCTGCAGGGCCGCATCGAGACTGGCCCGGGCAGCGGCTGTGAGCGGCTCCCCGCTCCGAATCAGGTCTTGAACGGTCTGCGGAAGCTTGGCAACGATCCCCATCTGGAACAACGCCATGCCTTCCTCGGTCAATCGTTCGAGCCAGCCTCGTTGAAAGCTATAGAACAGGACAATCTGTTCTTCAATCGGCATGGGTTGATGGACGGGTTGCACGAGCAAGCGCCGTAAGAGTTCTCCGTGGCGAACCCGATCCGCCAGCGCCGCAGCGGTGTGCGTGGCAAACTGCCCCAACCGTTTGAGCTCTCGGTACTGCAACGCCTCAAGGCGCAAACTCCCGCTCACCTGCCGAAGGGCTGGACTTTGCACCTTGTTTCCAATCCTCGAGACGGACAGCCCCAGGTCAACCGCCGGTTTGAATCCTTCGTAGAAGAGATCGCTTGAGAGATACAACTGCCCGTCGGTCATGGAAATGAGATTCGAGGGGATGTAGCCGGTGACGTCGCCCTGTTGGGTCTCGCAGATGGGCAGGAACGTCATCGAGCCCCCGCCCAGCTCTTCGCGGAGTTGCCCGGCCCGTTCCATGAACTGCGCGTGGATGAAGAACATATCCCCGGGATAGGCCTCGCGACCTGGCGAGCGCTCCAAGAGCAGCGAGAGCTGCCGGTACGCCCAGGCGTGCTTGGAGAGATCATCAAAGATCACCAACACGTCGCGGCCCCGCTGCATAAAAAACTCCCCGATCGTGCAGGCGGCATAGGGGGCGAGAAACTGCTCACTGGCCACCTGGGACGCGGTGGCCGCGACCACGATGGTGTAGTCCAGGGCCCCGCGGTCATTGAGCAGGGTGATCGACTGCGCGAGCTTGTGATGGGATTGCCCCACGCAACAGTAGATGCACACCACCCCGTGGCCCTGCTGATTGAGGAGCGTATCCAGCGCTAAGGAAGTCTTGCCAGTCATCCGATCCCCAATGATGAGCTCGCGTTGCCCCCGGCCGATCGGGATCATCGTGTCGATCATCTTGATCCCGGTCAGGAGCTGACGGCTAATCGGGATGCGTTGCATGACGCTCGGGGCGTCATGGAAGACTGGCAGCAGGGTGTCGGTCACCGGCACGGGCTTGCCATCGAGCGGCTCCCCCAGCGCAGAGACGATGCGCCCCATGAGGGCCTCGCCGACACCAAGCCGCCAGGGTTGCTGGTGCACCGCCACCCGTTGTCCGACGGAGAGCTCGGCTTCCGCCCCCAACACCAGTAAGGAGACGTCCTCATCGGTAAACCCCACGACGAGCCCTTGGGTGAGCGGCCCCAGCTCAACGAGCTGGCCCATGACGCAGCCTGGCAGGCCCTGCAATTTCACGATCCCCCGCTTGATCTCGGTGATCGTGCCTACTTGTCGCACGTCAATGATCGAAGGTGGCTCAGCCATTGGCGTCTCGTGGTCTCAAGTAATGCTTCAAGCTGCCATCGAGCATCAGGTCACCAAGCTGGACCACGCATCCGGCGATGAGCGTGGCATCCGTCTTCACCTCACACCCCACCGACGGTCCAAGGTGCTTGAGGAGGTGATCCCGAAGCGCCTTCGTGTGCTCGGCGCTCAAGGGATGGGCGGCAGTGACCTGGACGTGGTGGATCGGTCCCCCGATATGCGCTACCTCGACCCGAGCCAGTTCCTCCAGGAGTTGGGCCACCAACCGATGGTGGAGGCGTGCCTGCTCCTCGGACGACAAGAGCGTCTGAATCGCTTCGCAGACCCGTGCCAGCGCTCGCCCATTCAGCTCTTGTCGGAGTTCTTGCTTCAGATGACCGCGGAGCTGTTCGGCTTCCATCACGAGTTGACGAGCGCGGTGTTTCGCCTCTTCAATGGCGGCCGTGCGAATGTTCATCGCCTGCTGCTTGGCTTCCTGGACGAGGCGTTGGGCTTCGGCCTCCGCCTGCTGGAGTTTGAGCTGGTGTTCTTTCTCGAGCTGGCTCAACCGCTGTTCCAGGATCTCCGCCTTGGCTTGGAGCTCCTGTTCTTGGTGGGCGACCCGCTTGAGCGCCTGGGTGAGATCGCGTGCAAAGAGTCCCCGCACGGTCAGGAGGACAACCCCGACGACCAGCACAAACACGACCGCAAGGCCGATAAGTTCCATCGCTAGACCCCCAGAATGGTGACGTGGTTGCGAAACACCCGCACCAGACCCCCGCGAATCGGAAAGCGCCGCTCATCAATCTCCACGACGCCGGGCAGCAAGGCGCACAGCATCGGGGCGTGGCAATCCAGCAGGCTCACTTCCCCCTCCTCGCCCGGGAGCACCACTTGACGGGCGGTCCCGCGATAGAGCGGATGGGTCGCGTGAAAGAGCTCAACCTGCAGCATCGCGACGCTCCCAGATATTCGTCCGAGACCGGATAAAGGCGTCCAGGTCATCCGGCCGCACGAGCCACCCGCCGATTTTCGTGGCCCGGATTTTCTTTTCGCGGATGAGCTGGCGCACCCGCTCCTCAGTCAGGCCAATGCGTCGGGCGACCTCGATGACGGTCAGCCATTGCCAGGTGGGGGCGCGCGGGACGTCCCCTTGGCGGTCGTGTGCCGTCGTCGTATCGCGTGATTGTGTATTGTCTGGCGTGGTCATGTCTTTTTTTGCCTCGTAAGACAAAAAAAGAGCCCATCCGAACACGATGGGCTTGTGCAATGCCGAAGTGACCGATTCATCGGCAGCCCCGCTACCCTAAAAGCAGTAGAAAGTTCAAAGTTGAAAGTGGAAAGCGGCTCTTTCAACTTTCCACTTTACACTTTCCACTGCCCTTCCGGGCCGGTGGCTTTGCGCCCTACCCTCTCGGATAGTTTGCCCCCCGCCATCGGCGGGGTCCGCCACGCTGTGTGGCGGATTGAGCGATGATGCCTGCTTGTCAAGGATCAGTGCAAGTATAGCATATTTCTGTGGGCGCGCGTCAAGGCCGCATGAGAATTGGCGATTGCGGATTATCAAACAGGGCAATCCGCAATCAGAAATCGACAATCTGCAATAGCGGCAGTTTTCGAAACAGGCGTTCAGTACTGAATGAGGGAGAAAACGGGATGGGGATGCACGCTGGCTCGCCCACCGAGGCTCACCAGCTCAACGAGGAAGGCCACTTCGATGATCTGGGCGTTGAAGTGTTCGACCAGCTTCACGACGGCTTTCATGGTGCCGCCGGTCGCCAACAGATCATCCACCAATAACACCCGTTTCCCAGGCGAGAGGCTGTCGTCATGGACTTCTAACGTCCCTTCCCCATACTCGAGGGTATAGGTCGCTTGAATGGTTTTGGCAGGGAGTTTTCCTGCCTTGCGGACAAGGACCAACCCGGCTCCCAGTCGATACGCGAGGGAGGCGCCGAAGATTAACCCGCGCGACTCAACCGCCACGACCGCATCCACGGGCTTCGTCGCATAGCGCTCGGCGAGCTGATCAATGACGGTGCGGAACACCGGACCGTTTTGGAGCAGCGGGGTAATATCTCGAAACAAAATCCCCGGTTTTGGGAAGTCGGGGACATCACGGATGTGTCGTTTCAGGTCAACGGGCGCAAGACTCGTCATCCCACCACCTGCCACCCCGCCGCGATCCGGCGGGAGTTCTCTCGGCGGCGGGTCGTGCCGCCTTCTTGAATAATACCTACACAAGGAAGAGTACAAGTGTCAAATAACTGGCTTCTCGAGACGGCGTGAGTCTGCCGTAGGCAGACTGTGGCAGGTGGTGGGATCATGAGGGGCGCATCAGCCGATAGACCGTTTGCCCAAACCAGCCGATGAACGGAGGAAACCAGACCGAGGCGATCAGCCGGGCGAGCGCAATCTGTGATCCTAAAATCGGCAGCTCCCAGACGAGAAAACGGTTCAACCCCAACAAGGCCCACGCCGCGATGTACGCGCACACCGGCCCAACCCCGGCCCCTTTCGCAAGAAACGACGCGAGGATGGGAAAATGCATGAAGGGGCCGCCAGGGGTGAGGGTGCCCGCGACGGTTCCAACGAGGAGTCCTCTGACGCCGGACTTCTGACCCATCCACTGCACAATCAGTTCGCTTGGTAACAGGACGTGAAGAAATCCCGCGAGGGCAAATCCCAGCACGAGATTTGGCAGGACGCTGAGGAACAGCTTGGTGCCGCTCGTCAGGGCTTCACCGACTCGCGCGATGCCCCCGCTTCGAAATGCGAGTGCAGCGCACACGAGCACCAGGGTTCCCAGGATCAACCACGATCGCCACATCGACTGATCAGCACGGGCCATGCGCGGTGAAGACACAGGCCCAGCTTAGAAGAACAGGGGAGGGTTGTCAACCCGCACCCGGACGCCTTCGGGGAGTCTGACAGCCGCATCCTGTTACGATACAATACAGGGACATGACTTCAACCCCAGCACTCCACGCGTTCACCTACGACCCGTTTCAGCAGCACGCGATCGACGCGATCAATCGGGGGGTGTCCGTCTTGGTCGCCGCCCCCACCGGGGCGGGTAAGACGGTCATCGCCGACTACGCGATCGCCAAGGTCCTGGAAGAGGGCCAGCGGGTTATCTACACCGCGCCCGTCAAGGCGCTCAGCAACCAGAAATTCCGGGATTTCACCGCGCGCCTCGGGGATCAGATCGGGATCATGACCGGTGATGTGACGATCAACCCGACCGCTCCGGTGTTGATCATGACGACGGAGATCTACCGCAACGCCCTCTTGGAAAACCCCGGACGTTTGAATCGGTGTTCGTGGATCATCTTCGATGAGATCCATTACCTCGATGACCCGGAACGCGGGACCGTCTGGGAAGAGGCGATTCTGTTCACCCCTCACCAGATTCATCTGCTGGCGTTGAGCGCGACCATTCCGAACGTCGAGGAACTGGCGACGTGGATTCGCGACATCCACAACCGGCCCGTTGAGGTCATCGTGGAAACGAAGCGGCCGGTTCCCCTCCATATGGCCTTCCAGTGTCAGAACCACGTCCTGGACAGCCACCCCGACCTCAAACAGATCGGCTACCAAGGGCGGGAGGACTGGCGAAACTTCAGACGAGGGGCGTCCCGGCATCGTGATCGTTGGCAGGTCAAGCCGAATCGGCTGGATACGCTCATTCGGCACCTCCTCGATGCCAATCGGCTGCCATGCATTTTCTTCACGTTTGGCCGGCGACGAGCCGAGGATCTCGCCTGGGAGGCGTCAGGGCTTCCCCTGATTGATGCCACCCAGCGGGACCAACTCCTGGCGTTGTTCGATCAGCTCTGTGCTCGATACCAACTCACGCACGATCACACCATGCAAGCGCTCGCCCACCTCCTGGCACGCGGCGTCGCCTATCACCATGCCGGGATGCTCCCCACGGTCAAGGAGGTCGTCGAGCAGTGCTTCACCAGCCGGCTGGTGAAGTTCATCGTCACCACGGAAACCTTCGCGTTGGGCATCAACATGCCCGCACGCAGCGTCGTCATCGACACGCTCAAAAAACGCCTGGGCGGGCACATCGAGCTGCTCCGCAGCCGCCAGTTTCTCCAGATGGCTGGACGCGCGGGCAGACGGGGGATGGATGAAGCCGGCTTTGTGTACCTGCGCGTCAACCCCGCGACCATCACCTACCACGAGGTCATGCGCGTGCTCCACACCAAACCGGAGTCTGTCCAGAGCCGCTGGAACACGGCGTATGCCACGCTCCTGAACCTGTATCGACGGCATGGACGCGGGTTGCTTGAGCTGTTTCCCCAGACGTTCTACTACTTTCAGACCACCGGGACCAGACGCCAGGCCGGCCTCGAATTCATGGAGCGCAAGCTCGACCTCCTCGATGAGCTGGGGTATCTGACCGACCATGGGCTGACCGACAAGGGGGAATTTGCCGCGGTGCTGTATGGCTACGAACTCCTCCTCACCGAACTGCATGTCGAGCAGCATCTTGAGGCGCTCGATCCACCGACGCTGGCCGTGTTGCTGTCGGCCATCGTCTATGAGCCGCGCCCGGGATTGCGTCTTCCCAAGACGCACCGACTCACGAAACGCCTCGAGGACCTGTGCGAAGAGCCGCTGGCGAGGATCCATGAGGTCGAAGGCGCGTTTCGGATTCATCCGAAATCCAAGGCGCCCCATTTTCAACTCGCGGCCGCCATGGAAGCCTGGTTCCACGGAGCGGCCTTTGCTCGCTTGACGAAACTCTGCGAAGTGGATGAAGGAGAAATCGTGCGCTATTTCCGGATGACCGTCCAGCTCCTGCGCCAGCTCTTGGACAGCCCGGCGGCCGATGCGGCGTTGCGGAGGAAAGCCCAGGGGGCACTCGCCCGGATCAACCGCGATGTGGTCGATGCCGAACAACAACTTCGGCTTGGCTAAGGGGCAGATACGGACCCGCCCCTCTGCTCCGGCAGCGTGTCTGACCCTGACCTTGCTTGCAGGTTGCGCGACCCCGCAATACACCGTCCGGCCCACCCCGGTGCCTGAAGAGTCGCCCTGGGCTCATGAGCTTGAGCGCACCATCAGCACCTATCAAGCCCACGAGTTGGAACGCCAAGGTGCTAGGCCGGTGCGTCTCGGAGAGACGTTGTGGGGATTGGATCTCCAACGCGTTGTCAATACGTTGAGTCGGGTCACGGAGCGCTCCGCTCTGCACTACCGGACACGACTCTTGGAGGATCCCGACCCTAATGCAGTGGCGCTCGCCGATGGACGCGTCTACGTAACAACGGGGATGCTCAAGTATCTCGCCTCCCGCGGCAGCAAGGATAGCGAGCTGGCGTTCATCATCGCCCATGAGTTGGCCCATACGGTCGCTCAGCATCTGGTCAAGCGATACCGCCAACTGCAACAGCAGCAGATGATGCTTGCCGTGGTGGGATTAGGCACGGCCGTGGTGACCCGAGGCGACGGCGGAGGTCAAGAAGTGGGGCAGCTCGTTCAGAACGTCGCTTCCTTGGTGAACGACGTCATTGCCAGCAGCTACAGCCAGGAGCAAGAGCTGGAGGCGGATCAACTGGGGATTCGCTACTGTATCCGGGCAGGTTATGATCCGTGGGCGGCGGTCGCCCTGCTTGAGGATTTCACCCGGTTTGATGTCCCGTGGCCGTTCCTGAGAACGCATCCGTATATCCAGCGACGAGCCGAAGACCTAAAGCGGTATCTCCTCGAATCAGGAGCCGCCGCTCCCCACCCACCGATGCGCCCTGCACAGGTCTCCAACCAAGAGACGCGCAAGCGACTCCTGGAAGCGCAGAGGTTGTATCCGGTGGGGTCACGAAGTTGGAACAATCTCCAGCAGCAACTCGACGCCCTTGACCGCAACAAGCCCCGTTAGCCCATTCTAGAGGGATCGCGCGTTCCGACAGACCAGCCGCGCAAGCTCCCCCGCTTCATCGATTGACCGGCCCAACGCCAAAAATCCGTGGTCCCGCAGCAGCACGTAGGCGTGGGACTGCGCCAATCGACAGACCTCCTCGAGCAGGTCACGCGACGGCTTCATGGCTGACCGCGTTGTCATCGGCAGGTTCAGTTCCCGGGCTTTGGCTAAGGCGTTCTCGTCATGGCCGTGCAGAATCGCCTGGATTCCAGGATGCGCCTGGTAGATCTGCCAATGCAGCAGGGTATCGGTTGAGGGGAGGAAGAGACCGCGACATCTGATGCGTAGTTGAATGCTGTCGTCCTGTTCAACCCCGAGCGCTTCGACGATGTGGTCGGCGTGGAGCCTCGCTTTCGAGGTCGCTCGAGCCGTGATGAGCAGCCCGCTCGGCGTGCGACAGCTCAGATTCCCATGATCCCCAGGACCATACGAGGGCATGAACCCGAGCTCAGCGAACCGGGCCGCCCACCAGATCAAGAGAGGGATGCGAGGATCCTCCGGGACCTCGCGATGGATGAGCACGGCTTCGAAGAGTTCATCAGCGGGCATGGGTTAGGCGCGAGGGCGCTGGATCGCCTGGGCAATCTGGCGCGGGTTGGGCTCAATGAATCCCGCCTCGGTAATGAAGCCAGTGATCAATGATGCCGGGGTGACATCAAACGCGGGATTCTTCGCCGGAGAAGACGCAGGAGCCACACGTACCCGTGTCAACGTCCCGTCGGGGGCAAGCCCCGCGACCGACAGGACCTCATCGTGGTTGCGCTCTTCAATGGGAATCGCCGTGCCGTTCGGAGTGGCAAGATCGAAGGTGGAGCGAGGCGCGGCGACATGAAACGGGACGCGATGGTGGTGAGCCAAAAGGGCCAGTGTATAGGTGCCGATTTTATTCGCCACATCGCCATTCGCAGCGATGCGATCCGCCCCCACGATCACGCAATCGATCTCCCCGTGTTGGAAGAAGGAACCGGCTGCCGTATCGGCAATCACGACGTGGGGCACGCCTTCTTGGCCCAGTTCCCACGCGGTCAGTTTCGCCCCTTGTGACCGAGGTCGCGTCTCGGTCACATAGACGAACAGTCGCATCCCGGCCCGATGGGCACAATAGATCGGCGCCAGGGCGCTGCCCCAATCCGCAAAGGCCAGCCACCCGGTATTGCAATGGGTCAGGATCCGTATCCCGTCTCGAAACAGGCGCAAGCCGACCTGACCGATGGCCTCGCCGGCTTTCGCATTGTCATCCGCAAGCTGGGTGGCGACGCGGACCGCGCGCTCCCTCGCCTTCGTGGGAGTGGAAGCGCTCAGGACGGCCCGAGACACTTCCTCGATGGCGAAGAAGAGATCCTGTGCGGTCGGACGGGTCGCGCGAAGGGTCTTGGCCGCGTGCTCCATGAACGACCGAAAGGTTGTCCCCGGTGCTTCGAGCGCGGCCTGAGCCATACCATAGCCCGCAGCCACGCCGATGGCCCCTGCACCACGAACCGCCATGTCGGTAATCGCCTGGGCTGTTTCGCGATAGGTGGGGCAATTGAGGATCTCAAACCGATGCGGGAGGAGGCGCTGATCCACCATCTTGACGATGGACCCCTCCAGCCACACACTCCGATAGATCTTTCCGTGAACCAGCATGAGTTACTCGAGGGGCATTCCGTGACGCGTGGTGCTTTCGCACACCGTCTTCGGGATGAGGAGCTGCAAGAGATAATCGGGGCCGCCAGCTTTCGTGCCAAGCCCTGAGAGCTTCCCGCCACCAAACGGCTGCCGACCGACGATCGATCCGGTAATCGGCCGATTGATATAGAGGTTGCCGACCTCAAACGCGTCGATGGCTTGCTGGATATGCGAGGGGGATCGGGAATACACCCCGCCCGTCAACCCATAGTCGGTGTCATTGGCCAGCGCCAGCGCCTCATCGAAGCGATGGACACGAAAGAGGCACAGGACCGGCCCAAACAATTCCTCTTGGGCCAAGGCGCTGTGGGGTGGGACATCTGCGAACAACGCGGGACCGACGAAATATCCCTCTTCGGGGAGACGCTCGCGTGGATAGCGATAGAGTAACGTCGCCTCCTGCGTGCCTCGGTCCACTGCCGTCGTCACTCGTCGGAGCGCCTCCGCATCAATGAGCGGTCCCACGTCACAACCTGGTTGCACAGGATCGCAGACGCGGACACTATCCACGGCGGCGGTGAGCCGCTCGACCAACCGCTCATAGACGGCTGCGTGGATGATGAGGCGAGAGGCTGCGGAACACTTCTGTCCCTGGTAGCTGAACGCCGAGGCCAGCACGCCGTTCACGACCGCATCCAGATCCGCGTCGTCATCCACGAGGATCGCATTTTTGCCCCCCAGCTCGGTCACGACATGCTTCACGAAGCGCTGGCCTTGTGCCACCCGTGAGGCCGCTTCGAGAATAGACAGCCCGACCGCCTTCGAGCCGGTAAACATGATCAGCGCAACGTCAGGATGCCGCACGAGTGCAGAACCGATCTCTTCGCCAATCCCCGGGAGGTACTGGACGACCTCTGGCGGAACACCCGCGTCGTGGAGGAGACGCGTCAACTCATAGGCCATCACCGGGGACTGTTCGGCTGGCTTAAGGATGACCACATTGCCCGCCGCGAGGGCGGCTGAGGCCATCCCCGTGAGAATCCCCAACGGAAAATTCCAGGGAGCGATCACCGCGCACACCCCTCGCGGCTGATACAGATACCGGTTCGATTCACCGGGTCGCTGCGCTAATGGTTTTCCCGCTGCGAGCTCGAGCATGCACGCACTGTAATAGTCCAGATAGTCGATCGCCTCGACCACATCCGCGTCAGCCTCGCGCCAAGGTTTTCCCACCTCAAACACCTCCAGGGCCGCCAGCCGCGTCCGGTGTCTGCGCACCAACTGTGCCGCCTGGCGAAGGAGTGCCACTCGTTTGGCAACGGCGGTCCGTGCCCATCGCTGTTGCGCGCCCTTCGCGACGCGCACCGCCCGTTCCAGTTCTGGCAGCCCTGCCTGCGCCACATGCCCGACGCATTGGGTGGGACGAGCGGGGTTGATCGAGACAAGCCAGCGATCTGTTTCAATCGTATGGCCCTGAATCAAGACGGGATACCGTTTGCCCAATGTCCGACGAACGTCCTTAAGGGCTGTGGCAAATTGCTCGCGTTGACTGGGCTCGGTAAAATTGGCAACCGGCTCGTTCGTAAACGTCATCGGGCCCCCGGCTGCTCAACCGCCTCGGAGGTGATGGAGAGGTTATCGCGGATCTCTTCAGGAGCTTGGAGCAGAGACTCGATTGGCGTCGTGCCCAAGAAGTCCTGTCGTAAGAACGATTCGTTGGCGGTATTCTCCAAGAGGCGCCTGACGAGATACGCCATGCCAGGGATCAACTCCCCCACCGGCGTATAGATGCGCACAGGATACCCCAACTGGCTGATCGCCCCCTGAATCGCATCGCCCATCCCGTAGAGGAGTTGGAATTCAAGCTGCGCTTTGGAAAGCCCCAGCATCTCTGCGGATGCCATGGCGTGCGCGAGGGAGCGGATGTTGTGTGACGCAATCGCGGTCTGCACCGTCGGAGACGCCGTCAACAGGTGTGTCGTCAGTCGCTCGAACGCGGAATCGGTCTCCCATTTTTCGAGATAGACTGGAATGGTCCACCCTCGTTGCGTGGCTTGGGCCACTTCATGATCCCAATAGGCGCCCTTGACCAATCGGATCGACAGGGTCCGGCGCTGGGCCTCCAACCACTCGATGAGGCGCATCGTCACTTCTTCTGAATCCCGCAGGTACGCTTGGATCACGATCCCAAGCTGGATGCGCTCGCCGATGACCGGGGTAGTCAGCAGGCGCTTGGCCAGGGCGAGCGTCAGTTCGCGCAACTCCGCCTGCTCCATATCGAGCGTGATGGCCGCGCCCGCATCGGCCGCCACCTTGGCGATGGGCAGCAAACGGCTGAAGGCACGCTCGACGCTCTCTCCCAGACTCAGGGGATCAAGACGCGCTGCGAGGCTGGAAGGCTTCACGGACACATGGACGCTGGAGCTTACCTTCGGCACCACACGCACCACCTCCGGCTGCTGACCTGCCTCGCTCAGTTGCCTGATCAGTGTGAGGTAGCGGATCGCCTGCTGGTCGGCTTCGTGCTCACTGACGACCTGCTCGCCCAAGAGATCGAAGCTGACCATCGCCCGGCGCGCACCGAGGCGCTGCAAGACAGCAATCGCATCGTCGATCCTCGCCCCGGCGATAAACTGCCTGGCGACCTGCTCGACCAGTTCATGAATCACCAACGACGCGGCCGCAGCGGTGAGCAGTCCTGGGCGGGAGAGCGACACCCCCAGGCGCAGGGCCGAGGGCAACCGCAGCTGGTGGGTGGGAAGGTATTCGCGCAGATGACGGGCGACGGCTCTGGGGCTTTGCAGGCTCGGCAGACAGTCAATGAACCGCAGGACCTGGGTTTTGAGTTGGGGATCCGCCAGGCACCACTTGAGGACCTCTCGGGTCCAGCGATTCACGCTCGTCAGATGCTCGTGCTCGCGCTTCGCCAGATGGAACAGTTCCCGGCCGATCGCCTGCGTGCGCGCTTCGAGCGCCTGGGCGTCAAGGCGTACCGTCTGAATGGGCGCTCCCATACCAGCCCTTAGTATAGCACTGCCAACCGCGCTCGGCTTGCGGCTCGCATCTTCTATCCAACTCGACAGGCTCGAACCGCAAGCCAAAATGCGGTACACTTAACATCAAGGAACCGGGAGCGCGCGATGCCATCGGAGATCATCCACCTCAGTGGACATATTATCGATTCCCTCATCCTGCCCAAGATTCTCGATGAGATCATTGACCTCGAGGGCACCTTCGAGATCCTGGAGATCGCCATCGGCAAACGGAAGACCGATCCCTCACGGGCCCGTCTGAGGGTCGCCGCCGCGTCCCAACAGCAACTCCAGATGATCTTGAAGCGACTCGCTCGGTTGGGCGCCACCCCTGAATCGCTCAAGGACGTCCAACTGGTGCGTGCACCACGGGATGGCGTCTTCCCGTCGCCGTTTTACTCCACGACGAACCTCCCGACCCTCATCCGTGATCGAGGGCGCTGGCGACCCGTTGAGCGAATCGAGATGGACTGTGGCATCGTCATCGATCCGAAGACCAGCCGTGCCCGTTGCACTCCCCTCGGGCATGTCAAGAAGGGGGAGTGGGTCGTCTGCGGCTCAGGGGGCGTTCGTGTCATGCCGCTTGAGCGAGCCCGGCACAAAGAGGTGTTCCAGTTCATGACCAGCGCGGTCTCCTCAGAAAAGCCGAAGGCTCAGCTGATCAACGACGTGGCCCTGGCGATGCGAGCCGTCAGGCGTCAACACGAGAAGATCCTCATCGTAGTGGGACCTGCCGTCGTCCATACGGGCGGGGGGCCCTCCCTGGAACGGCTCATTCGAGCCGGCTTTGTCAACGTGGTCTTTGCGGGAAACGGGCTGGCCACTCATGATATTGAGTCGGCGCTCTTCGGCACGTCCCTGGGGGTGTCCCTGACGCGCGGGGTCGTGGCGAAAGACGGCCATGACCATCACATGCGGGCGATCAATACGATCCGCTCCTGCGGGGGCATTCGCGACGCGGTGCAGCAGCGCGTGTTGACAAAAGGCATCCTGCATGCGTGCGTGACCCGGCGAGTGCCGTTCGTCTTGGCCGGATCAATCCGAGACGACGGCCCGCTTCCTGACGTGATCACGGATGTCCTGAAGGCGCAGGATGAGATGCGCCGCCACATCCCTGGGGTGGGCCTGGCCCTGATGATCGCCTCGACCCTCCATGCGATTGCGACGGGCAATTTGCTTCCTGCCACTGTCAAGACGATCTGCGTTGACATCAATCCCGCTGTGGTCACCAAGCTCTCCGACCGAGGCACGTTCCAAGGTATCGGTGTCGTCTCCGATGCGGCATCGTTCCTCCGAGAGCTGTGCGTTGCGCTTAAGCTCTCCAACGCTTGAGTCATGCCTCTCTCCCCATCACCCATCACCCCTGCCCGCCACTTGGAACACGGGGCAGGCGGGCATCACCCATCACCGTCTTTTCTCATGTGCCGTCCCACCTACTACACCATCGCCTATGAAATCAATCCCTGGATGAACCTCACACGACAGGTGGCTCAGCGGACAGCTCTTCGCCAGTGGCAGGCGCTCTATACCCTCCTCACCAAGCGGTTGAAGGTCTCGGTGAGGCTCCTGAAACCGGTTGAGGGATTGCCGGACTTGATCTTTACCGCGAACGCGGGACTGGTGGTCGGACGGACATTCATCCGAAGCAACTTCCGCCACCCGCAGCGGCAAGGAGAAGAGTCCATCGTCGAGCGATACTTCAAGCGGAAGGGCTTGCGAATCGTGCGGCTGCCCCGATCGTTTAACTTCGAGGGGGAAGGGGATGCGCTCTTTGTCGGGGAAACGCTGTTCTTCGGGTTTCGGTTCCGGTCCGATGCCACAGCTCACGAGTTGCTGGCGAGGGTAGTACGGTGCCGCGTCCTGCCCCTCGAACTCATCGATCGGCGGTTTTATCACTTAGACACCTGTTTCTGTCCCCTGAATGGAGCGACCGTCCTGTGGTATCCCAAGGCGTTTGACCGCTACGGCCGCAAAGTGATCGAGATGCATGTGCAGGACTTGATCGCGGTCTCCCAAGCCGATGCACTGCGGTTTTGCTGCAACGCCGTGGTGGTGAATCGCACGGTCGTCCTGCACCGTGGGGTGTCCGGCGCGTTGCGAAGGCAACTCACAAGGCGCGGCTTTGAACTCGTTGAACTGGATTTGTCGGAGTTCTTGAAGGCTGGCGGCTCGGCGAAGTGCTTGGTGTTACGCCTTGCGGCTCACGGAGCGTGGGTGAGCAGCTGATCGATTTTAGCGGCGAGGATGAAATCATTCTCGGACAGGCCGCCGATCGCGTGGGTTGAGAGTTCAATCGTCAAACGACGGTAGCCGGTCAGATGCAAATCCGGGTGGTGGTCTTCGGCTTCCGCGATGGGGGCGATCCGTTGAATCACGCTGATGGCATCAAGAAAATCTTTGCACTTCACGGCCTTTCGGAGTCGTGTCCCTTCGATAAGCTCCCACCCGCTGAGATCCTGCAACAAGGTCTGGGCCGCACTGAGCGGGAGGGGGTCGGTTCCCTTCTCACACGGGTGGCACTTTCGCTGCGTCAGGGGAGAACCCATCAGATCGCCCGCTCGACGTCGATCACCCGGTAGGGCACCAGCGTTTTCGGCAGGGTCAACGTAAAGCGCTCCCCTTGCTTTTTTCCTAACAGGCTCTTGCCCAGGGGGGAGGCAATCGACAGTTTGCCGTTCGGTGGATCGGCTTCATCGGGTCCCACCAGAATGTAGCTAAACCGCTCTTTGGTCTGCTCGTCCTCCAACGTGACCTTCACGCCAAGCCGCGCTTCACCGGATTTGGTTTCCAGGTCATCGATGATCCGGACGTTGGTCAGTTTCTGATCGAGCTCCGCCAGTCGAGACGCCACGTGCTGAAGCCGTTCCCGTGCCGCATGGTATTCGGCGTTCTCGCTCAAGTCCCCCATGGCCGCGGCGCGATTGACCTCTTCGGTCAGCCCGCGCTTCTGCTTCAGGAGTGCCGCGTGCTCCGCTTGGAGCTTCTTCAATCCTTCTTTGGTGAGATACGTCTCCGTCATCTGTTCAGCGTGTGGGAGGTTCAGAAAATGTTCGAAGCCTGTATCAGCTTACCCAGACCGAACAACGCTGTCAACCCCGCCCCTTTGTTTAGAGCGCCGTTTCCTCGGCAACAATTCGCTGCAGCAGTGACGGTGGGGAATGGCCATTTCGGACCGACGACGACAAAGGGGCGGGGTCAATCCTGCTCGACCGATGGGCTTGCTTCGTCAGGCACTTGCGGGGAGAGGGGCTGGCCTTGTGCGAAGACCTCACCGATACCTTCCGGTGATCGCGCAACAGCCATCTGAGGCGTCGGGTTCATGCAGCGGTGCGAATCCGCCAATTCCAGTTGAACAGGCATGAGCCCTTCCTGAAGATCCCCGAGCTGCTCAAACGCCGAGCGGCTCAAGTCGATCACTCGTCCCTGGGCCACGAGACGGGGATGGGGACCTCGGTCATTAATGCGCACCGCCACGTGCCGAAGGGTCCGGAGATTCGTCACCTCGACGCACGAGCCAAACGGCAGATCCCAGATCGCGGCCGTCAAGGCGCCATCGTGAAACAGCTCACCATTCGCCGTTGAGGGATGGATGCCCGGATCCTGCTCGGAGTACCACGAGGCCAAGCCGATCCGAGGCCACCAAAACCCAGAAGCGTCGAAGACATGCAGCGGTTGTGCGGTAGGAGATCGCGTCAGGCAGGTCACAGACAAACCAAACACCACGCCGATAAACCGATCCTTGGCACGCCATCGAGTCCGAGCAGGCATGTGGTCCTCTTATCATCAGTGTACCTGATGGAGTGTCGCGGCGAGAAGAGCGGGTCGGATGCTCGTTATGGAAGCAAAAACACGGGAACGAGACTGCCACCGCGTGAAATGTTCACGATGCGCTCCGGCGAGGACCGTCCGACAAACGCGATCCCGTGCGCCGTGGCGATAAACCCGGTCGTCACAAACTCCTTCACCACGGTGTGGGCATCGTCAGGCTTGAGGAATTCGACCTGGGGCAGCGGGGCGATTTCCTGGACGACCCACGTGTCGGGATGGGTGAGCGTCCGGGCGATGGCCTCTTCCCAAACAGCCTGCGTGGCGTCAAGACCCACCACGACATCCTGACCGCCATACGCCCGGTTGGGCTTCAACACCAGGGCCTCCCGATGCGCACGGGCGTAGTCCACCAGCTCCACCTCATGGCTGTCGGGATCCGGGGTCTTGCGTTCCCGTATGAGGCGGGTCCAGGGAATCACGGCGCGGTGGGTCCGCCACTGCGACGGGGTGAAATATCGATCAAACGCTGGATTGGAGAATAACTCGAAGAGGCTCTTATGATCAAACTCGCCGGCCAGCGACGAGACCACCTGGTTGTGTTGGAAGGCGTGTTTCATGGCCTGCACCTGCCCGCCGTGTTTCTCAATGGAGAGGATTTCACTCAACGTGAAATCGCGATACACCAGGTCGATCGTCGTGTCCTTGTAGACGAGCTCCCCATTGCGGACTTCCAGGTCGCGTGGATCAGCCAGCACGGTCGGAAACCCCTGCTCAGTGAGCCATTGACTGACATGAAGCATCTCATCCGCGCCACCCGTCGAGAGTTCCCGTCGTTCCACGAAGGCTGTCACGGTGTGTTGCCGCCCAATGGCTTTGGCGTGGGTCTCCAGCGTCCGGCGTAACAGCACGCGCGGATCGGCGGTGGGTTGACAGGCCAGCGGGCCGCACGCCTCTTGGAACATCGGCAGGAGTTCTTGCTCAATGAGGGCGTTCGCGACGGGCATAAAATGCAGGCATCCCACCCCCACGGAATTGAACTCGAGGAACCGAAACGTGCTGAACCATTGGGGATCGTCGATGAGGAGATTGGTGTCGGATCGCTCAAAGACGGTGGCCGGCTCAAGCATGCCGTTGGGGGCGAGCTGGGTCAGCCACGCACGCTCATCGTCCGTCAGCGGCAGGACGGCCTGGAGTGCCGGGTCCTCAGGGTAGGTGCGCAACAGGCGATTGAGCCCTCGGCGCAAGCGAACGCCGAGGATTTGGAGGTACTGGCGTTGGGCGCGCGTGACCAGCCAGGGGATGAGTTGAATCCGGACCGGCTGGCTGGTCTTGGTATCCGTATAGATGACGATGGCGTGCTGCGTGGCGACATCGTGAAGTTTGGCGAGGAGCTGCTGACGCCACTGGGGGGATTGCTGACGGAGGGCCTCAAGGAGTTTTGCGTGCCAACGTTCACGGCGAAACCGCCGGTACGTTTTCACCAGCCGCTCACCTCCGATTGTTCAAGGGCCCTGGTGCGCTACTTGGTATACCGAGGCTTTTTTGGTGTCGGGCTCACCACGTGCACCGCGCCAGGTTCGTTCGTCGGCACGTAGGCCGGGACTTCAGAGGGCTGGGCGGTGGACGCAGGCGCAGCGGTCATCGCAAAGCAATCCTCATAGGAATCAGACACGGGAAATCCGTTAAAGCCAGGGACCCAGAACGTCACCAGGTCCACGGCTCCTGAGCCAAGCCGTAACACACCACACCCGGTGCCTCTGGCAAGGCCGGTCAGGGTTCCGACAAAGGGAGGGCCAGCCTTCGTTTCGTTCACCGTGTTCACAATGACATCCACAAAACACGTCACCGCATTCAAGGCACCCCGTCCGATCATCCCGCCAAACTTCCGTCCATAATCCGGCGATTCGGCCGCCTCATGGACGGCGGTTCTCGTGGCCCACGCCGATGGACTAAGGATCACTAGCGTCGCGAGAATCACCACAAGCTTCTTCATGCATCACCTCCGTGTGATTGTGTGGATAGAGGCAGTGTAACGAGAACCACAGACACTGTCAACCCCGCCCCGTTGCCTAATCCGATGAGGTGCGGCTGTTCGCATATGCTGATCCGGCCGCCGCTTTCAAAGGGGCGGGGTCAACGGGAAGTCTCTCGAGGCGCGTGCCGCATGGATCGGATCACCGCAAACGCAATCCCCCCCACCAAGAGGAGCGGAATCCCCAGCAACGCCGCGATGCTCAGCGCATACCCCTTCGCCAACCCGCTTTTCGCCGCCGCTTCACCTGGCGAAAACAGCGCGCCTTTGCACCACGGACACGCTGCGACATCAGGAGACCAGAGTGAAGGTAAAAGGTAAAAGGTAAAAGGTAAAACGACAAGGTAAAAGGCAAAATTTTGAATTTTGAATTGTCGCTTTGCCTTTTGCCTTTTTCCTTTTGAGTTGTCGCGCTCTCTCATCTTCAGTGATAGAGCAGCCAATAGATCACGACACCTGTCACTGACACGTAGAACCACAGCGGGAGTGTCACCCGCGCCAGGCGCTCATGCTCAACGAATCGACGACGAATGGCCAGGTACAGTGTTCGCGCGACCAGGGGAATGATCAGGACCGCCAAGACCGTGTGCGAAAGCAGAATCGAAAAATAGACTGGCCGCACCCATCCCTGCCCCGTGAAGTGAACGGACCCGACTTGCGCATGGTACGTCACATAGGAGACCAGAAACGCCGTCGAGGTCACACAGGCCATCAGCATACAGACCGTATGGAGCGCAATCCGCTTGGCTCGGATCAAGACGTACCCAAGCAGTAAGAGACAAGCGCTAGTGGCATTGAGCAGGGCATTCAGGGTGGGGAGGGTCGCCACGGTGACCATTATGACGCCTCCTTGAGCAGCCGCTTGATGTCTCGCTGGAGCCGTTTGAGCTGGCTCGCGTCCGTGGCATCGTAATAGCCCCGGATGTTCCCGCCTCGATCCACCAACACGAATCGCACGCTATGCGTGATTGGCTCAGCGACGGTTCCTCCGTCCTCGCCAATCGCAAGCCGAAACCCTTGCCGGACCAGCTGCGTGATGTCGTCTTTGCTGCCGGTCGCAAACAACCAGCGGCCGCTGGCCGCCGGATAGCGCTTGGCGTAGCGGGCAAGGGCCTGCGGGGTGTCATGCTCAGGATCCACCGTAAACGACACAAAGCGCACCGAAGACACCCGCTGAAACGCACCCGCCAGTCTCGCCATCTCGTCGGACATGGGGGGGCATTGCCCTGCGCAGCGAGTAAAGATAAAGTTGGCGACCCACACACTGCCTCGCAAGGTTTCTGGAGACACCGGCCGTGTTCGGTGGTCGACTAACGTAAACGCTGGGACGTGCCCATACAGCGGAAGGCCGTCGTGCGGTCGAGCCGCAGCGACCTCCCTGAACAGAGCGCCCGTGATCCCGACCCCCAAAACCAAGCAGGACAACAAGGCCAGGCGATCAGAAAGACGCATCCCAAACGGCATCAGAGTGGAATCTTGTCTACGACCATCAGGCATAAGAGGATCGGCAAATAGCCCACCGACGCAAGGAAGACGCGATTCGCTAAGGCGCCGGATCGTCCCCGCGCCATCAAGATGACGGTGCGTAAAAACCATCCGCTGACCACCACCGCTCCCACCACGTAGACCCACCCCGCCATACCCAACGCCGCGGGCAGGAGGGTGGTTGGGAAGAGTGCTACGCTGTACACCATCATCTGCCGCACGGTACTTGCACCATCCGGTTCCACCACGGGCAACATCTGAAACCCGGCCCGCGCATACTCGTCTCGGTAGAGCCATGCGATCGCAAGAAAATGGGGCAGCTGCCAGAAGAACAGGATCGCAAACAGGATCCACGCCTCGAGGCTCAGATGCCCGCGGGCCGCAACCCAGCCGATCATAGGAGGAATCGCGCCCGGAATCGCCCCGATGAGGGTGCATAAACAGGTCCTGCGCTTCAGCGGCGTGTAGAGGAGCACATAGACTCCCAGCGTGATCAGCGCAAGGAGGCTCGCCAAGGGATTCACGAACATCCCCAACATCAGGACCCCCGCTCCAGAAGCCACCAGGCCAAACACCAACGCTTCGATGGGTAACAAACGTCCCGCCGGGAGGGGTCGTGACTGCGTCCGATGCATGAGCGCATCAGCCTCCCGCTCCCACCATTGGTTCAAGGCATTCGCCCCACCGCCGACGAAGGCGGCCCCCATCAGCGTGGAGAGCACACGGAGCCCATCAAACGAGTGGAAGGAGCCCATGAGGAACCCGACGAGCGTCGTCAACAACGCGAGTGCCGTGAGGCGAGGTTTCGTCAGTGCCACGTAATCCCGAACACGCTGCCATCCGACCGAGAGCGTGAGACTGCTGAGGACGGACGACGAGGAGATCATGGGGAAACCTGTTCAGGAATCACTCGAAGACGCGTCATCACCCGAAGGGGTTGCGTGAAGCGCTGGGCCTGCCATGCGAGGAGAACCGCCTGCGCGAGCACCAGGGCCCCGACGAGGACATGCGCCGTCTTCACGCTCACGACGTCACGGTGCCAGAGTGTCACTCCGCCAAGGATGACTTGGACCACAAGCAGGAGGGCAAGATGCCGAGCGCCGGTGACGAGTTCAACCGGCCTTGGGCTCGCACGATGCACTCGCACCACCACCCACGCCACGGTCCCGAGCAAACCACTGGCCCCAAGCAGATGCCACGATACCCCGGCCCCAGAGTGCCGAATCACCGCACCGAGGACCAGTTGCAGTCCTGCAAGACCTGCTACTGCCAGGCTCACGGTCTGGAGGGAAGGCGCGGAAGGATCGTCAGCGCGAACCGGCTGATCCACCCACCGTGGTGAAGTGCAGGCGGCAATGCAGACGATCAGACAAAACACCGCCTGCCCCAAACACGCATGCGCCACAGAAACAAGGGGAGGAAGTGCCCAGAGGACTGTGAGTCCGCCGAGGATCGCCTGCGCGAATACCGCTGCAAGCGCGAGGGATCCAAGTCGCCTCACCCACCGACGGGGCTCCTTCAGCCACAACCATCCGGCAAGACCGGCCATCATCACGCCGACCGCCGCCGCAACCAGGCGATGGCTGTGTTCATAGAAGATTCCACCCACCAGTGGGGGGAAGAACGTGCCATAGGACAGCGGCCAGTCAGGCACCGACAAGCCGGAGTTGGTTGAGGTCACCAGGCTCCCGGCCATCAGGAGGATGAAGGTCATCACGGCAGTGAGCCGTGCGAAGCGATGCAACGCCATGACCACGCTACAACTCGTTTCAAAACCCTAGAGAGACGCTGATCCCCGCTGATCGAAACGCTGATCGCCGCAGATGTCCGACGAGCCATCTGCGTGAATCAGCGTGGATATCAGCGACCATCAGCGACATCGAACGTTTTGAAATGGACGCTAGGTTTTTTGGTGCTGTGGCAGCCAGTCCTGTGTGCGTCCGGGGACGCTGTATTCGTACGGACCGTGATAGACCGTGGGGATCGTCTCAAAATTCCCATGCGGGGGAGGCGAGGGTGTCATCCACTCCAATGTCGTCGCCTCCCAAGGATTCGCGGGGGCTTGCTTGCCTCGGAAGAGACTCCAGAAGAAGTTGAACGCAAAGAGGAGTTGCACGGTGCCAAGGCAAAAGGCGCTGACGCTCATCATGCGATTCAGACCGCCGAAATGGGCAAGATACGCATACTGTGACCAGTCGTAAATCCGGCGGGGCATGCCGCCGACGCCTAAGATGAACATCGGAAACATCACCGCATTGAAGAAGATGAACGTCAAGACAAAATGGAGCGTTCCCAACCGTTCGGACATCTGTCGCCCGAACATCTTGGGAAACCAAAACGTGATCCCGGCAAACGTGCCAAACAGCGAGCCCCCAAACAACACGTAGTGAAGATGCCCGACAATGAAATAGGTATCGTGGATGTACATATCGACGGGCATCGAGGCCGCGAAGATTCCCGTGAGGCCCCCGATGAGGAACAACGCAAGGAAGGCGCAGGCATGGAGCATCGGAGTGGTCAGCCGGATCGACCCGCGCCAGAGCGTCCCCAACCAGTTAAAGAATTTCACCCCGGTGGGCACCGCAATGACCATCGTCGCGAGCATGAAGCTCGTGCCCAGCGCGGGGTTCATCCCGCTGACAAACATATGATGAGCCCACACGAGAAATCCGAGGATGGCAATCGCTGAAAGCGCATAGACCATGGAGTGATAGCCAAAGAGCGGCTTGCGCGCAAAGGTAGGCAGGATATCTGAGATCATCCCCAGCGCCGGGAGGATCATGATGTACACCGCCGGATGGGAGTAGAACCAGAACAGATGTTGCCACAACAGGACCTGTCCCCCGCTGTGGGCCAGTGGCACGCCATCCACGATCAAGCCAGCTGGAAGGAAGAAACTCGTCCCCAGCCCTCGATCCAGCAACAACAGGATGAGCGCCGCCGCAAGGACCGGGGTTGCTAAGAGAGTCAGGATCGCGGTGATAAACAACGCCCAGATCGACAGCGGCATCCGGAAGAACGCCATCCCTGGGGCACGCAGATTAATCACGGTGGTGATGTAGTTCAGCGCCCCCATGATCGAGGAGCATCCCAGGATGATGACGCTGACGATCCAACACGTCTGCCCCGGACCCAGGATTGCGCTCAAGGGGGCATAGGAAGTCCAGCCGGCCGCAGCCGCCCCTCCTTCCAAGAAAAACCCTAAGAGCATGACGGCAATCGCCGGGGGGACGAGCCAGTACGACACCATGTTGATCCTCGGAAACGCCATGTCGGGCGCGCCGATTTTGAGCGGGATCAAGTAATTGCCAAAGACCCCGACGAGGATCGGGATGATCCCGAAGAAAATCATGATGCTGCCGTGCATCGTAAAGAGCACGTTGTAGTACTCCGGCACCATCACCCCGCCCGGCATCCCGCTGGGCGCAACCTTTTCCATCAAGGGGAGCGCCCGCCCCGGCCAGCCGAGCTGCCAGCGCATGAGCATGGCCAGGAGTCCGCCGAAGAACAACATGAAAAGACTCGTAAACAAGAATTGCAGCCCAATGGTCTTGTGATCCGTCGAGAAGATGTACTTGCGAACAAACCCAAGTTCCCGATGCCCTGAGGAGTGGGGGGTGGTCATCCTGCCTGCTCCGATCGGAGTTGGTCAAGCCACGCGTGAAACGCCTCCGGTGATTCGATCGTCAAAAATCCGCGCATCCGATAATGTCCCAGGCCACACAGCTCCGCACAGACAATCTCAAACGCACCCGTCTTGGTCGCCTCAAGCCACACCCGCCCGATGATCCCCGGCACGGTATCGCGCTTGAGCCGAAACTGCGGGAGGAAAAAACTGTGGATGACATCCTTCGATGTCAGTTGGACAAGGACGACTTCGCCCACCGGGATGTGGAGTTGGTTGATCGTCTCGAGGTCATCGGCCGTGTGCAATGTCCCATCCGGACCGGGATAGCGGATGTTCCAGGCAAACTGCTCCGCGTTCACCTCGACCTCGAGCTGATGCGGCGGGGGAGGGCCTTGGATGTATGACCACACGCGTTGGCTTGAGAACGCCAGCCAAATGACAATCCCAGCGGGAATGACCGTCCAGATGAGTTCGGCGAGACGATTGCCATGGAGATAGGTCGCGCGCTGCCCTGGCCGATGTCGGTAGCGGATGAGAAACCAGACCAGCGCCCCTTCCACCAGCGCAAAGATCGATCCGGTGATCCACAGGATGATGGTGAACAGCCGGTCGATCTGCGCGCCGTACGTTGAGACGTTCTCCGGAAACCACAGGCGCAGCCCGGGATGCCCAAAGGCCAGCGGAGGAAAAAGACCAACAAGAACGAGGCTCAGGCTAATTGTGGATAGTGCCCGCCTGCCTGCCAAGAGGAGCGAGGGGCAGGCAGGCGAAATCCGAAATTTCGCTGAGGTCTCGAGTCTGCCGTCTTGCGCCACAGCTCACTCGCCTTTAAACGTGAAGCTGGCTTGTTTCGTTTCCCCATCCCCCACGCTCACCGCCTGGGTTTGGGTCCCGTACTTCTCATGCCACGCCTCAATCGTGTATTGCCCAGCCGGAAGACCGGAGAGGATGAAACTCCCATCATCGCCGGTAATACTAAAGTACGGGTGGCCCACCACGCCAATGTAGGTGGCCATCCAGGGATGCACGTTGCAGGAGCATTTGACCATAATCTCAGGCGCGGTAAACTGCTTGGTCGTCTTCATCCCTTTGGTCGGTTGGGCGATGTTGAACGGCTTGCTCTTCGTCGGTCTGCAGTTGACGTTGTGGAGCGTAGGATCGCTGTTCGTGATCGCGATGGGCTGGTTGACCTGAACCCCAAAGACATGGGGATGGTAAAGACAGCCTTGCTGATCCAGCACGACTGGTTGCGTGGATGCCGGGAACGCCTTTCCCTCAAGTCCCTCCTTCACGTAGACGAAGACGTGTTTCAAGGTGTGATTCGGATTGACCACCACCTCTTGCTTGTGCACGGCCTCTTTGTGTTGTAAGAGGCACTGCGGATCGGCATCCATTTTGATCTTGTCTTTGACCGGAGCCGTACCAGCAAATTGGATCGTCCCCTGAATGGTGGCGGATCCACTTGGGTCTGCGGTAGGCTGCGTGGAAGCCGGGGTGGCTTGAGCCAGCTGCAGCGGGGCTGAGTCTGCTGAGGACTCGTCCATCTTCGCTGAGGCATCCTGCGGTCGTCCGCCACCACAGCCGACGGCCACCAAGATGCCTAGCGCCGTTGACGCCAGTGTGGTTTGTCGTTCATGTTTCATGGGATTCCCCCTCCTATTGCGAGTCTGTCGAGGACCGTTTGAAGACAAACCCCAAAGCCACCATGAGCACAACGCCTGACAGCGCCCACACGAGATAGATCGAAGGATCTCGCTTCGCAGCGGCTTCCCCACGAGGTGCCTGCAGGATCAGGTCCACCCAGGTTGAAACCGCCTGTTGTCCTGCATTGCCCCCATCCCAGACTACAACGGCCACGGGTACAAACTGACCCCGGGCGAGCTGGGCAGCGCCCGGAACATTCGACACGGTGAGGGGACGGGTGAGCACCACGTTCCACTCGCCATCGTGATAGACCGCTTGGCTTGCGACCGGACTCATCGAGACCTGTGCGTCGAGGACCGACTCGTAGCGACCCGCGATGGCCTCGCGTGCCTCAGGCTGGTTGGCTGACCACACGCACAGATCCAACTTGGGAGCACCAGGGAAGGGCCAGGTCTGCAGGCTCACGACATCCCCCGCGACCCCAACGGGCCGAAACGCCAAGGCCAGGGCGTCCGAGGGATTCTCACGATCTTCACTCGGATCGTGCCACGCAACCCGCACGCTCAGCGCTTCCTCGTTATACATCGCCTGGAACGACACTGCGCTCACGGTCTGTGGAGCGTTGCGCTCCCCGGCCGCATCGATGACACTGTGCAGCCGCACATCCACACGCTCGGTAGCCGCCCACCGCGGATCATCGGACGTCTTCGGCAGACTCCCTGCCACATGTGCCGCACGGGCCATCAGCGTCCATCGGGGCTCTTGTTGCAACGACCGCACGTAATAGGCCAGCTGCCAGACCTCATCGGTGGACGCCGCCTCGGCATACGAGGGCATGGGCGTCCCATCGATTCCGGTGAGGATCCGCAGGGCAATCGCACGCGGGTCGCTTCCGCCGCGATAGTTCCACCCTTGCGTCAGGTCGGCCGGCCGACTGGCCCGATTCCAGTTATCCACCAACGTGGCCGCGGACGAACCGTTGCCTCGTCCGCTTATCCCATGACAGGCGGCACAGCCCAGTTTTTCGTACACCTGCTTGCCCCTCGCTAAGTCCGCGTGTTTGATCCCTGGGTCCTGCCCAAGCGGGACGGGCTGGGGAGGGTTCGATTCAAAATTCGGTGAGAGCGTCTTGAGGTAGGAGACCAGTTGCCAGCGCAACGCCTCATCGAGATGACCCCAGTCGGGCATCCCGCCGGCGGTTAAGCCGTTTGTCAAGGTCTCGAAGAGATCGTCATCCGTCGGTGACGTCCCGCTGGCGGTTGAGCGGAACTTGAACGTGCCAGCGGTCAAATCCTGGGGTCGTGGGAAGAGGCGCTTCGCATCGCGGCCATCGCCCCCTCCGGTGATGCCATGGCAGCGGGCGCACTGCTGGTCGTAGGCGGCTTTGCCAACAGCGAGATCCGGGGCGGGACGCTCAGCCGCACCGGCAGGGCTCAGGAAACCGAGGATCCCTGCGCAGATGAGGGAAGATCGCTTGATTCGATGAATACGACAACGCCTCACAAGGGAACAACCTGTTCAACGAGAGAAAGCGCTATTGTATCCCAGGCGTGTTTCTCCGTCAATGAGCCGGTGAGCAGGGTACTGTCTCAATTTGACGTTGACACCGCAAAATCGCAAAATCCGCAAAGACGCAAAGTCTCTCGGAGACTTCCCGTTGCGCTTTTGCGGTGCTTTTGCGGGCTCTGCGGTGTGGTCAAAGTAAGACACCACCGTGGGCAGGACGTCGCGTTATGCGTCGCGAGCCGGAGGAGAAGAACGGGGAGGGTCCAACGATTTCACGTGAGTCTCTAAACGGTTCAGGTGCGTCCCGAACTGCTTGAGTTGTTGGATCCACTTCGGCAAACGAGCCAGATGCGCCAGCTCCTGCTTCACGCGCTGGATGGGGCGGGCTGGAAACCCCCACACAATTTCCCCCGCCTTGACGTCTTTCGTCACCGGGGTGGCCGCGCCGATTCGCGCGTCATCACCGATGGTGATGTGGTCCACGACCCCCGACTGCCCGCCAAACATGACGCGATTGCCGACCGTCACGCTGCCGGACAATCCCACCTGCCCGGTGATGATCACATGCTCCCCGATGGAATCGTTATGGGCAATTTGCACGAGGTTATCAATCTTCGTCCCGCGCCGGATGACGGTGGTTCCGAACGTCGCGCGATCCACACAGACGTTACAGCCAAGCTCGACATCGTCTTCAATAAAGACATTCCCGAGCTGTGGAATTTTCACGTGGTGGCCATCCGCCCAGACGTACCCAAACCCATCCCCGCCGATCACCGTTCCGCCGTGGACAATCACCCGGTTGCCCAGCCGGGTTCCATACATGAGGACGACGTTCGGACCAATGGAGCAGTCCTCGCCGATGGTCACATCCCCCCCGACATGGACCCCCGATTCGATGACCGTCCCCCGTCCGATCCGCGCGCCAGCTCGAATGACGGCGCATTCACCAATCGTCACGCCGCTTCCCAGGGTGGCCTCAGACGACACCGCTGCCGTCGGATGGATGCCGGAAGACGCGGGCCGCTGCGGCTGAAAGAGCTGCATGACTTTGACAAATGCCAAGCGGGGGTTCGCCACCCGCAGGAGGTTTTTCTCGACCATGGAAGGGAACTGTCTGGAGACGACGACCGCGGAGGCGTGCGTATCCCGAACCTGCGTGACATATTTGTCATGCTCCGCAAAGGCGAGCTCGCCGTGTTGGGCCACCCCCAGCGCATTAATGCCTGAGATCATCTCATCCCCATTGCCAGAGAGTTGCCCGTTGACCTGGGTTTCGATGGCCCGCAAGGTGTATTCCATGTGGTGACCTTCCTCGAATTCGCTGAACGCGTGGCGTGCTCGACTCCGTACCCTCGTGCACCTAGCGTAACACAGTCTGGAGGCGCTTGCGAGGTCTTTTTCAATCACCGCGGATGCCCGTACCGATCCAGCGTCGTCTGAATCGACGCGTGACCCAGTTGCGCCTGGATCGCCTTCACGTTCACACCCTGGGCGATCAGGAGCGTCGTGAAGGTGTGCCGCAGATCGTGGAACCGGATGTGCCGCAGCCAGGCGCAAGCAGCGGCACAGCAGCCGCCTATTCAACCGCAAGGCCCGAGGAGGCGGAGGAGGTCGGTTGTGTCACCTGACGGATGAAGGCAAGCACGCG
>CAYJTP010000012.1:0-36554 GCA_964373175.1 uncultured Planctomycetales bacterium | reverse complement strand
TGAGTTGGTTCGTAGTTGGCTGACGGTAACTAATTTCGACATCGGGGCGTGGCTCAGCTTGGTAGAGCGTCTGGTTCGGGACCAGAAGGTCGCCCCGCAGACAGCAAGATCCGGGAAGTGGCTCAGCTTGGCTAGAGCGCCTGCTTCGGGAGCAGGAGGTCGCGGGTTCGAATCCCGCCTTCCCGACCAGTTGTGGCCTTTGTCTGCGGGGCCGCCCCGACCAATGAAATATGTTCAATGTTAAACGTGTAATGTGTAATGTCGGAAAAAGGATGGGCGCGAGTTTTTCCATTACACATTTCACATTACACATTTCGCAAGACGCACGTTCTTCTGCTGGATGAAAAAACAGGTTCACGTCTTCTATTCAGGGCACGTCGTGGGGGTGGGGTTTCGACTGACGGCGGAAGAAACTGCCAGGGAACTGCGCGTCGTGGGGTGGGTCAAAAATTTGCGGGATGGCCGGGTGGAACTCGTGGCTGAAGCGGAAGAACAGATCCTCCAGACATTCCTGGATACAATCCGTCAGGGCCCGATGCGCAATTTCATCAAACGCGTCGAGCTCTCCTGGTCTGAGGCGGGGAATACGTTCGACGAATTCGAGATTCGGTATTAGTTGAGCAGCCGACCGTTCATCCTGCATGCGCTATGCGATCCTGTCCGACATCCACAGCAATCTCGAGGCGCTTTCCGCGGTGCTCCAGCATCTGGCGACCCAGCGCATCGATCGCTACCTCTGTCTTGGCGACCTGGTCGGCTATGGGGCGGATCCTGGCGAGTGTCTGACGCGCCTGCAAGCGTGTGACGCCCTCAGCGTCTGTGGCAATCACGATTGGGCGTGTCTCGGAAAACTGGATGTGCGGTGGTTCAATGAGGCCGCCAGGCGAGCGGTCATGTGGACGAAGGATCAGCTGAGTTTTCTGGATCTCGATTTCTTGCGACGGCTTCCGCTGGTGACCACTGAGGGCTCGCTCACGTTGGTCCATGGGACCCTCATCCATCCTGAGCGATTTGACTACCTCGTTGATCTGGCGCAGGCCGTGGATACCGCGAAAGCCTGTCAGACGGGGATCTGCCTCATCGGGCATACCCACATCCCGTCTCTGTATGAGTATGATCTGCAACAACGACGCGTGAATCGGGTGCTGACCACGTCCGAGGAGCTTGCAGAGGTCCGCCTTGTGCATGACCCTGCCCGGATTCGCTACGTGATGAACCCGGGCAGCGTGGGCCAGCCCCGCGATGGGGATCCACGCTCCAGCGTCGCGGTGCTTGACACGGAGGCCTGGCGGCTGGCGATCGTGCGGATTCCGTATGATATCGCCGTGGCACAGCGGAAGATCCGCCAGGCGCAGCTTCCCGAATTCCTGGCTGACCGACTCGCTGTGGGGCGGTAGGCGTCGCCTCCTCATGCCAAAGACGAGGAAATCGAGTCTCGATGCGGTTCGCCGCCAGGTCGAGGCATTGCGCGAACAGATCCGGCATCACGACTACCGCTACTACGTGCTCAACCAGCCTGAGCTGTCTGACGCCGAGTACGATGCGCTCATGCGGCGCCTTCGAGCTCTTGAAACACGCTTCCCCCACGTGGCGTCCTCCGACTCGCCGACCCAGCGGGTTGGGGGCGTTCCTCAGGAGGCGTTTCGATCCGTCCGTCATCGCGTGCCGATGCTTTCCCTGGACAACAGCGACACCACTGAGGAGCTGACGGCATGGCACCAACGGGTCATGAAAGGATTGCGCCAAGCCCCGCACACCTATACGGTGGAACTCAAAATTGATGGGGTGGGGCTTGCGCTCACCTATGCCCGCGGACGCCTCACCCAAGCCGCCACGCGGGGCGATGGGGAAACCGGCGAGGACGTGACGGCAAACGCGAAAACCATTCGGGCCATCCCCTTGACCCTCCGCGGTGAAGCACCACGATCCCTGGAGGTTCGCGGGGAAGTGTACATGACCATCGCCGAGTTTACCCGACACAATCGCCAGGCCAGCCGCAAGGGCGGGGAGACCTTTGCGAATCCCCGCAATGCGGCAGCCGGCAGCCTGAGGCAGAAGGATCCTCGGATCACGGCCGCTCGCCCCTTGCGATTTTTCGTGCACTCCTACGGCATCGTCGAAGGGATGCGCTTTGAGACGCACTGGGAATTCCTGAACGCCTGCCAACGCTTGGGGCTCCCGATCACGGAACACGCGGCGCTGTGCCGTTCGCTTGACGACGTCATCGCCCACTGCAAGCGATGGGAGACGCAGCGCGACCGACTCGACTACGAGGTCGATGGGATGGTGGTAAAGGTCAACGAGTTGGCGCTGCAACAGCAGCTTGGGATGACGTTGAAATCCCCGCGCTGGGCGATGGCCTACAAATTCCCCGCGCATCAAGCCACCACACAAATCCTCGAGGTCATCGCCTCGGTGGGGCGCACGGGGACGTTGACACCCGTGGCGAAACTGAGACCCGTCGCCTGCGGAGGCGTGACCATTTCAAGTGCGACGCTTCATAACTATGACGAGATTGAACGGCTGGGTGTGAGGGTTGGTGATTGGGTCATCATCCAGCGGGCTGGCGAGGTGATTCCGAAAGTGATCAAGGTGGTGATGAGCAAGCGAACGGGTTCGGAGAAACCTGTGAAGATCCCCACGGCGTGTCCTGAGTGCCACGGGCCGATCACAAAAGAGAAGGAAGAGGAGGTTGCCTACCGCTGCGTGAGCCCGGCATGCCCGGCGCAGGTGGTCCGCCGGCTGATCCATTTCGCGGGCCGCGAAGCCATGGACATTGAAGGGTTAGGCGACGTGGTCGCCGAGCAGTTGGTTGCTAAACGGTTTGTCCACGATCTGGCTGATCTGTACCGCTTGACGGCTTCCCAGTTACTTGAGCTTGAGCTCTTCAAAGAGAAGAAAGCCCACAACCTCCTTGCCGCCATTGAGGCGAGTAAATCACGGGGGCTTGCCCGCATCATCTATGGGCTTGGCATCCGCCACGTGGGTGAGAAGGCCGCGATGATCTTGGCCCAGGAATTTCGCTCGATCGAGCGCGTCATGGGGGCGAGTGCAGAGCAACTGCGCGCGATTCCAGCAATCGGTCCAGTGATGGCGGAGGCGATCACGCGCGCCTTTCAGCAGTCGACGACCAAGCGGCTCATCGAGAAACTGCATGAGGCTGGAGTCAAGCTGACGGAAGTGGTGATCAAAGGTCCTCAGCCATTGGCCGGGCAAACCGTGGTCTTCACCGGGGAGCTCTCCGGCTTGAGCCGCTCGGCAGCTGAAGCGCTGGTCCGCAAATTGGGGGGGAGTGCCACCTCAAGTGTGAGCGCAAAGACCGATTACGTCATCGTCGGGACTCATCCCGGTTCAAAGTACCAACAAGCCAAGGCCTTAGGCATCAAGCTCCTCGACGAAGCCCAGTTCCAAACACTCATCCAGCAGGGTTAACGCATGCACTGGCTTTTCGTGCGTGTTCTGGACTCTGTTCGCCTCGCGGCGGCGCTGGGCCTCCTCATAATGGGGCTGACAGGGTGTGAGTCTCTCCAGAGAAAATTGACCCGCAAGCCGAAGCCATACGTTCGGCCAACCCCGGTTATTCACTTTCAAGACTATACCCACGCGATGACCCCACTAGATCGTTACCGGAAACATTATCTGATGTTTGACTATTGGAACGGGCAGCTGGTGGATGAGCTGGCCTCGCAATCCGCCAACCTGAAGCGTCTCCGGGAAGCCTCTGGGGAGGCGCTGAAGGAACTCCAGACGCTCCAAGGTTTGCTCCAAGATCCGCTGACGGCTCAAATGGGTCGCCTGATCCAAACGCGCACACGGATCGACCAACAGCTTGGCACAGGAAGCGCGAGCCCTCCGCAATGTGCCTTTATGCAGCGCGTCCTTGAAACTCAGACGAGGCAGATCCACCGGGAGTTCTTCTGGAAGAACATCACCGAGCACCTGAAAGAGAATCCGCCGTCGGATGCAAGCCCACATTGAGCATTTCTTAGCGTATCTGCGATTAGAACGGGGCTTGAGCCCGACGACCGTGGCGAGTTACACGGAGGATCTCAAACTCTTTGAGCGGTTTTGCCGGACCCGCCGGGCGGCGTCGTTGTCGCGGATCCGACCGCTCATGATTCGCGAATTCCTCCAGTGGCTGAGGACGGACCGCAGCCCGTCCACCGTCGCCAGGAAGCTCGCGTGCCTCAAAGGATTGTTTCGGTTTTTGGTCGCGCAAGGAGTCATGGCCCAAAACCCCACCGCGTTCATCGAAACCCCGAAATTGTGGCGCCGGCTCCCGCAGACGCTGAGCGAACCAGAAACCGCCCAGCTCCTCGCAAGTCCATCTCAAGACCCGCTTGGCCTGCGCGACGTCGCGTTGCTCGAGCTGCTCTACGGAACAGGGTTGCGGGTCTCCGAATCCACTTCACTGGATGTGAGCCAGCTGAATTTAACAGTGGGGTTTGTGCGTTGCGTGGGCAAAGGCAACAAGGAACGGGTTGTCCCACTCGGGAAGTTCGCCCAGGCGGCGCTCCAGAAGTATCTTGACACGGTTCGCCCGACGCTGATCCGTCGCAACCCCAAAGCCCAAGCGGTGTTCGTCAACCGCGGAGGGAACCGGCTCAGCCGCCAACGGATCTGGCAACTGATTCGGCGCTATGCCGTAAAAAGCCATCTGACAAAATCCATCGGTCCGCACACCCTGCGCCACTCCTTTGCCACCCACCTGCTTGCGCGGGGTGCCGACTTGCGCACGGTCCAAGAACTCTTGGGGCATGCGAATATCGTGACGACCCAGCGCTACACGCAGGTGGATCGCGGGCGGTTGAAAGAGATCCATGAGCGCTACCATCCTCGCCCCTGATCGCATGAAGACGCCCCACATCCCACGACGCCGACGTCCCCCCCTCGTCGTCATTCCGCGGCGGGTGGAGGCGCTCCTGCGGGCCGTTGGTCGTGTCGCTGAGCGTGCACAGGTCAGGGCCTATGCGGTCGGGGGGTGCGTTCGGGATTGGTGGCTTGGCAAGCAGGACGTGACCGATCTGGATATCGCCATCGAAGGTGATGGCGTCGCGTTTGCGAAACAGTTGGCGAGGGTTCTCAGAGCCCGTCTGACGGTGCATGAGCAATTTGGGACGGCAACCCTTGAACTGCCGGCATCTTGGGTTGTCGCATCACGCCGTCCCTCGGCGCGAACCAGTCGGGCAGGGAAGCGCGCGAGGCAGAACGTCGGCGCGGGCCGTCGGATTGATATCGCGACGTGTCGCAAGGAGGTCTACGCGACGCCGGCAGCCTATCCCAAGGTGATGGCGGGAACGCTGAGGGAGGACCTCTTCCGGCGCGATTTCACGATCAACGCGATGGCGGTGGCGATTCACGCGCCGCGCTTTGGCGAATTGGTCGACCCGTTTCACGGAAGCCGCGATCTCAAGACGAGGCGGCTTCGGATTCTCCATCGGCGCAGCTTCATCGACGATCCCAGCCGGATCCTTCGTGCCGTGCGATTCGCGCAGCGGTTTGGCTTGCGCCTCGATCCCGCGACCGCCCGCTGCCTCAAGGCTGCGCTGGCCGATGGTGCGGTCACCCGCCTGAACCGAGGCCGGCTGCGGAAAGAATTGGAACGCATGATTCAGGAGCCAAATCCCCATGCGTGTCTGGTGCGGTTGGGGCAGTGGCTCTCTCTACCAAACATGAGACCAGTAACCGGAAACCGTCACCAGATCGTGTTCTGATTACTGGTCTCTGGTTTCTGGTCACGTGGCGATATGGTCGTCGGATTCTTGCGGATTGAACTCCATCTGCCGCAGGCGTTGTCTTTGAAGGACAAGCGCTCGATCCTGAAGAGCGTGAAAGACCGGGCCCATGGGCGGTTCAACGTCGCGATGGCGGAGGTGGATGCCAATGAGAAATGGCAGCGGGCGACGCTCGGTGTGGCTGCCGTGGGAAGCGACCGGCGCTCGGTAGAACGCCACCTCACCCAGGTGGTCGAGTGGTTACAGGCCAATCGCTTCCTTGAGCTCATCCGCGTGGAGCAGGAGTACCTCTGATGCATCTTCGGAAGGATCGGTTGAATCACCAGCTCCAACAAGAGATCGCGATGATCATCCAGCGCGAGTTGAAGGATCCGCAGCTGGGATTTGTGACGATCACCAAGGTCGAGCTGTCGAACGATCTCAGCCATGCGAAGGTGTCCTTTAGTTGCTTAGGGGGGCTGGAAGAACGCGCGCGGTCCCAAGACGCCTTAGATCGTGCGACAGGGTTCATTCGCGGGTTGGTGAAAAAGCGCCTCCGGCTGAAAATCATCCCGGAGGTGGTGTTTCGATACGACGAGACGATCGCCCAAGCGATTGATCTGGCCACGAAGTTGGACCAACTCAAACAGACCCCCTGACCCCCACGGGAAGAGCCATGCAGACGTTCCACGCTCAACCGCATCCCCCCTCTCCCCAGGCGGGTTGGGATGGCGTCTTTGTCGTCAACAAGCCGCCTGGCCTGACCTCCCATGATGTCGTGCTGCTGATGCGGCAAAGACTCTCGATCAGAAAGGTTGGGCATGCCGGGACCTTGGATCCGATGGCGCGCGGGGTGCTGGTCGTGTTGGTCGGGACTGCGACCAAATCCCAACATCTCCTCCAGGCTCATCGAAAGACCTACGAAACCCTCATTCAACTGGGGATGGCGACAGAGACCGGTGATGCGTGGGGAAGGCCGGTACAGACGGCCCCGGTCCCGGCGCTTGATGCCGCTCACGTCGCGCGCGTCCTCGCGTCGTTCGTGGGTCGCATCACCCAAACCCCGCCCCGCTATAGTGCGGTCAAGGTTGGCGGACGTCCGCTCTATTGGTGGGCTCGTCGAGGCGTTCCGATGGCGGCAAGGCCACGCACGGTCGAGATCGTTTCGTTGGATCTGCTCGAGTGTGCCGGCGACCACGTGCGCTGCCGGATCACGTGCTCAACCGGAACCTATATCCGCAGCCTCGCCGAGACCATCGCCACGGCTCTTGGGACGGTGGGGCATGTGCGTGAACTCGTGCGGTTGTCGGTTGGTCCCTGGGATCTGGCCCAGGCGCTGGATGTCGGGTGGCTGTCGTGTGCGTCGCTCGACGATCTCCGCAGCGCCCTGCGGTCTCTCGAGGTGGTGGATGCGCGTGCTTAAGGGTCTTCACGCACTCCGGCGTCCTCCCCGTCGAGCCATCGTGACGATCGGGGTGTTTGACGGCGTCCATATTGCCCACCAGCGTCTTATCCGAACGGCGGTCCGCTTAGCCAAGCAGCAGCACGGGACGAGCGTCGTCATGACCTTTACCCCAGATCCCGTCCAGGTCCTCGATCCTCAGCACGCGCAGCCTCCCTTGATGTCGCTTGAGGATCGCGTACGGATCATCAGGGGGTTTGAGGTCGATTGGCTCTGGGTGATTGCCTTCACACAGAGGTTCTCTCAACTGACCCCAGAACGGTTTGTGCAGCACATTCTCCTTAAGCGGCTTCGCGCGCGATGGGTGGTGGTTGGCCGTGACTTTGCGTTCGGAAACGATCAACGCGGAAATCTCGACGTGCTGCGCGCGATGGGAAACCCATGTGGGATGCGCGTCATGGCGATTCCTCCGGTGTTGCGAGGGGGAAAGCCAATCTCGAGTTCGCGAATTCGCCAGCTGATCCAAGCCGGCGATCTTGCGACAGCCCACCGGTTGTTAGGACGACCCCTGGCCTTGTCAGGTGTGGTCGTCCGGGGAACAGGACGGGCTCGTCAGTTGGGATATCCCACTGCCAATGTTCAGCTCAACCAGAGTCAACTCCTTCCCCCGCATGGCGTCTATCGCGTCTGGCTCGAGTGCGCGGGCAGGCGCTTTCCTGGGTTGATGAATCTTGGAACGCGTCCCACCTTCGGGCCGGGACCGCTCGTCTGCGAGGTTCACCTCATGGGGTTCTCAGGCTCGCTGTATGGCAAGCCGGTGACCCTTGCCGTGCTGAGCCGGCTGCGAGCCGAGCGACGCTTTGAAAGCCCCGGCCAACTCGCCCACCAGATTCGGGAAGACCTCGCCAAGGCCCACCTCATTCGTTTCCCGTCGTAATTCCGTTTCTTTCCTCCCGGTGATGTCAGCCTGTGACTCGCCTTGCGGCGGCCTGCGAATTTTACCCAATCTTGCTTAAAAATTTCTGTTTTTCCTCTTGACAGTGGAGTGGGGGAACAGGTATAGTTTGGAGGTCGTTGTGGTTGAAAGTGGTAATTAGTGGGAAATCACTTGGACAGCCGAAGAGCCAACCCCTTTCTGGTTGAGGGACGATGTTTTACGGCGAATACGAACACGCGATTGATCGCAAAGGCCGCGTCATCATCCCCGCCACCTTCCGTAAGACCCTTCAAACCAATAACATCGACACGTTGTTTCTCACCCGTGGACTGGATGAGTGTCTCTTTGTGTTTGCCGAATCGGAATGGCGTGTGGTGGAGGCGCACTTCAAACAAATCCCCTTTACCAAAGCGGAGGGTCGAAAGTTCAACCGGCTCTTCTTCTCAGGAGCGACCGAGGTGACACTGGATCGGCTTGGTCGCCTGCTCGTCCCGAAACACCTGAAAGAGTTTGCCAAGATCAAGCAGGACGTGGTTGTGGTCGGGGTCTCCACCCGGATGGAGATCTGGGCGAAGGACAAATGGCGGGAGTTCTACGAGACGTCTCGGCAGAGTTTCGAAGAAGTGGCGGAACGCGTGTTGCTGGAGTAACGACCGAAGCGACCCGGTATGGATGAGCGGATGCTTGACGCGCTCCTTGCAGAGTTGATGACTGAACCTGTGACCCCTGTCTGTCATCGGTCCGTCCTCGTGGAAGAGGTCGTGCACTATCTTGCGCCGAGCGCGGGCAAGATCATCGTCGACTGCACCGTGGGTACTGGGGGGCATAGCCTCGCGATCCTGCCGCACGTGATGCCGACGGGACGGGTGTTGGCGATCGATTGCGATGGGCAGGCGTTGGTCCGCGCCCAGCAGCGCCTGACCGAATTTGAACCGCATGTCCAGGTGATGCGCGGCAATTTCCGACATCTTGCTGATCTGCTGAGGCAGGGCAAGGTGACCAAGGTGGATGGACTGATCGCCGATTTGGGCCTCTCGAGCCTCCACGTGGATCAGGCTGAGCGGGGATTCAGTTTTTCTCATGAGGGTCCGCTCGATATGCGGATGGACCGGCAGGCGACGGCCACCGCCGCATCCCTCATCCAGCAGCTTTCTGAGCAGGACCTCGGCATGCTGCTTGAGCGCTATGGCGAGGAACGGTGGGCACGGCGGATCGCCAAGCGCATTGTCACGGTGAGAAAGACCCAGTCGATCCGCACGACGACGCAGCTGGCTCGCGTGGTGGCTGAGGCGGTTCCGAAGGGCCATGCCTCCAGGCGCCTCCATCCGGCCACGCGCACGTTTCTGGCGCTGCGGATTGCCGTCAACGAAGAGTTGGCGGCGCTCGAAGCCTTGTTGGAGGCGTTGCCGAGCGTGTTGGCGCCAGGCGGTCGGGCCGTGATCATCACGTTCCACTCCCTTGAGGATCGTCTCGTGAAGCAGGCGTTTGGCCAAGGAGCGCAGCAAGGCTCCTTCCAGGTCCTGACGAAGAAACCTGTGCGCCCGTCTCCTCGAGAGCTTGCGGAAAATCCGCGGAGCCGTTCAGCAAAACTCCGGGCGGTGGAGCGACTGTCATGAAGTTCTCGCAGTGGATGACGTTGATGGGAATTGTGGTGGGATTGGGCGTGGCACAAGTGGCGCAGCAGACGTCTCTGTGGCTCAGTGCCTATGAGCTGGGACACCGCCAGGCGGCGCTCCATGCACTGGAGAATGACACCTTGTGGCTCAAAACCCAGGTCGCAGCCTTAGCGTCCCCCTCCCGCCTCGTTCAGGTGGAGAAGGACCGTCAGCTCTCGCTCGTGGCGCGAGCCGAACTGCAAACCGCCACACCGGCTGCGCGCCTTGCGCAAGCGAGCCGCCTGTCGTCCCAGAACCGCCTATCCGATTGATGCCAAAAGCGACGAGCCAACGGCTCATTGGAGTCTGTGCAGTGTTTTTCGCCCTGCTGGGGCTGCTGTGGATCCGATGCCTGTGGCTCCAAGTCGTGTCGGCGAGCCGCTTCTCGCGCATGGCCGCGGCGCAACATGTCCTGACACGTGCCCTGGTGGCGCCGCGGGGCACCCTGTATGACCGCAACGGCGTGGTCCTGGCCATGAGCGTGCGCGCCCCCTCGGTGTTCGCCAATCCCCGTCACGTGGTGGCGAAGACCCGCACCGCCATCCGTCTGGCGAAGCTGATTGATCAAGATCCCGAGTTCATCAGTCAGCGGCTCTCCCGGGACAAAGGGTTTGTGTGGCTGGCCCGGCATGTCGATCCAGCCATCCAGGAGGCGTTGCAGCCGTTTCGCCGAGAGGGCATCGGGCTGCTTGAAGAGCCCCAACGCATGTACCCGCAAGGACGGCTTGCCGCCCATCTCCTTGGCGATGTGGACATCGATCAGAAAGGCCTTGAAGGACTCGAGCTGGCGTTCAACGGGGTCTTGCGCGGGTATCCGGGATGGGAATCCACGCTCCGGGATGCCCGCGGGCAAGCGCTGCTCGGACCGTGGACGGTCCGCATGGAGCCAGCCAGCGGGTATGAGGCGGTCCTGACGCTGGACAGCGTCGTGCAGGGGGCGGTTGAGGAGGCGTTGGCGTGGGGGGTAGAGAAATTCCATGCCAAAGGCGGATCCGTGATCGTCATGGATCCGCAGACTGGAGACATCTTAGCCCTGGCCAATCAGCCGACCTTTGACCCCAATCAACCGGGTCGCGTTCCTGCCGAGAACCGGCGTAATCGGGCGATCACGGATCTGTTTGAGCCGGGCAGTGTCTTTAAGATTGTCACGGCCTCGGCGCTCCTTGAGGAGGGGCTCGTGCATCCGAATGAACGATTTTTTTGCGAAGAGGGCAGCTACCGGACGGTGGGAAGGCACGTGCTCCATGACCACCGTCCGCACGGATGGTTGACCTTTCATGAAGCGATCCAGTACTCTTCCAACATCGGGACGACGAAAGCCGCGCAGCGTCTGGCTCCCGAGGTGCTCTACCGCTATATCCGCGCGTTTGGGTTCGGGAAGGCCACGGCGCTTGAACTGCCAGGCGAGGTCAGCGGGATGATCGCGCCCCCGACGAAATGGTCCAAGCTGTCTCCGTTTATCATCCCCATTGGCCACGAGGTGGCCGTGACCCCCATCCAGCTTGCGGTGATGACCGCGGTGATTGCCAACGGGGGATGGCGGGTGCGCCCCCGTCTCGTGGCCCGCCTCCAGACATCAACGGGAGAGACCGTTCGCCGCTATGACAGGTCTTCGCGAGAACGGATCCTCCGTGCTGAAACTGCCGACGTCTTACAAGAGATGCTCATCAGTGTCGTGGAGTCAGGCACCGGCCAGCTGGCGAATATCCAGGGCCTCACGGTGGCCGGTAAAACCGGGACGGCTCAAAAACTTGAGCCGAACGGCCGCTACTCCCACAGCCGATACGTCGCCTCCTTCGTCGGCTATGGTCCGGTGCCTGACCCACGCTTTGTCATGGTCGTGACGATCGACGAATCCAAACCCGCTTACTTTGGCGGGGTGGTGTCCGCCCCGGTCTTTCGCCGGGTCGTGGAGAAGTTGATGGGCTACTGGGACCTCAAGACCCCTCAGGTTGCGACCCACACCATCGCCCGACTCCCATGATTCTCCGACGGCTCCTCGAAGGACTCACCCCACAGATCATCCCACCGCTTCCCGTGACGGGGGTCGCCTGCCACTCAAAACACGTGAAGGCCGGTGAAGTATTCGTCGCGATTCGAGGGGTCCATCATGATGGGCACGACTTCTTGGAAGAAGCCGTCCAACGAGGAGCCTGTGCCCTGGTGGTCGAATCTCCCCCTGCGTGGCGGGCTCGGTGTCCTGTCGTGGTCATCCCGGATACGAAACACGCCCTGCGGATAATCGCCGAACGATTCTACGACTATCCAGCGCGTCGCCTGCGGTGTATCGGGGTGACCGGCACGAATGGGAAGACGACCACCACCTATCTCGTGAAAGCCATGCTCGAGGCCGCCGGCTATGGGGTCGGGCTCTTAGGCACGGTGGTGTATCAGATCGGCGAGCGGCATCTGCCTTCCACCAACACGACGCCAGGGACGCTGGAATTGCAGCGGCTGCTGTCGCAGATGGCCGACCAGTGGCTGGACTGGTGCGTGATGGAAGCGTCCTCCCATGCCCTGGACCAGGGCCGCATCGATGGCGTGACCTTGGAGGAAGCCGTGTGGACCTGTCTGGGGTCTGACCATCTCGACTACCACCAGACGATTGAACGCTACGCGCAGGCGAAGCGTCGCATCTTCGAGTATCTCCGACCTGAGGGAACCGCCGTGATCAACGCCGACGATCCGTATGGCCAGACCTTACTTGGCGGGCTGAATGGTCACTCGATCGTGAGCTACGGCGCCGAGCAGCCAGCGGTCGTTGGGGTTCGGAATGTCCTCTGCAGTTGGCAGGGAACCAGCCTGGTCCTCGAGAGCCCCTGGGGGACGATGCCCATCAGCAGCCCGCTCGTGGGGCGTCATAACGTCCTGAATATTGCCGCGGCATCTGCCGCGTGCCTGGCTCTCGGGATTCCCCCGATGGCCGTGCAACAAGGTTTGGTGAATTTTGCGCAGGTGCCAGGGCGGATGGAGCGCCTGTCAACGAACGGCTCAGGCGTTCTGGCCGTGATTGATTATGCGCACACGGCCGATGCCCTGCGATTGGTCTTATTGTCGATGCGTGAGCTCGTTCGGGGGCGGGTGATCGTGGTCTTTGGCTGTGGAGGGAATCGCGATCACACCAAGCGGCCGGCCATGGGCCAGATCGCAAGCCTCTTGGCGGATCATGTCATCCTGACCTCTGATAACCCGCGCAACGAAGACCCTCGGGACATCATTCGGCAGATTCAGGCGGGGTTTGTCCCTGGCTTTCGTGAGTTCCACGTCATGGTCGATCGGGAGACCGCCATCACGACGGCGCTCTCGATGGCCCGTCCTGATGATGCCGTGTTGATTGCGGGCAAAGGCCACGAAGCCTATCAGATTTTTGACCACATCGCCGTGCCCTTCTCAGACCGGGATGTGGTGGAACGGTCTTTTGCGCATTCGGGAAAAGTGATTGCGGTTTCGTGATCTTTCGGCTCGACCCACTCGCTCCCCGGCCCGCCTCTTGCTATTGCCGCCCGCCCCGGCTGTCGCCGGCGTCGGGCCGGGGGGGCGGGCAGAGTCTCGTGTGAGCGGAGTCGAACGATGACAACCTGGACGGTAGGCCAGCTCCTTGACGCGACGGGCGGCGAGCTGGTCACAGGCAACCGAGCGGATTCGGTGAGAGGGTTCAGTATTGACTCTCGCCGGATCCAGCCCCAGGAAGCCTTCCTGGCGATTCAAGGGCCCCGATTCGATGGGCATGAGTTTGTCCCACAGGCCATCGAGCGAGGCGCCTCCTGTGTGATTCTTTCCACGCGTCCCACCACGGCTCTCCCGGTCCCCACCATTGTCGTCGCCGAAACCATCCGTGCGCTTGGGGCGATTGCCGCGTCTCATCGGAGGCGATTTCAGATTCCCGTGATCGCGGTGACGGGGTCCTGCGGGAAAACGACCACCAAAGAACTCATCGCCCATCTGTTGAGTCATGACTGTCAACCAAGACATGCCGCCCCGCTTGCGGGGCGAGGACACAGTGGGAGGGGAGGCAGCGACCCCGATCGAAGATCGGGGGAGCGTCGGAAGGGGAACCCGGAGGGTTCCCCTCCGAGGGTTGACTATCACCTCCTCAAAACGACCGGCACGCAGAACAACCACATTGGCCTCCCGCTGACCTTGCTTGGGCTGTCTGACTCCCACGACTGCGCCGTCGTGGAACTGGGGTCGAATCATCCTGGGGAGATCGCGTATCTGGCCAATATTGCTCGCCCGACCGTGGCGGTGATCACCAACGTGGGACCAGCCCATCTGGAATTTTTTGGTTCGCTGGACGTCGTGCGGCAGGAAAAACTGTCCCTGCTCGATGCCCTCGACCCGATGGGCTCGGCCATTCTGCCGGGGGATCAACTCGAAGTGCTCTTAGAAGCCAAAACCCACCTTCGTCCCTCCACCGCCTTGCTGACATTCGGGACCTCGGACCAATGTGGGGTCCAAGCCGTGGAAATTCGGCGCACAGGCTTTGGGATGTCGATTCGCCTTCGGGGTGTCGCCGGGGAATTCGTGGTTCCACTGCTGGGACCGCATAACGCGGAGAACATGCTGGCCGCCCTGGCTTGTGTCAAAGCCCTGAGAGGTTCCCTCGATGCTGCTCGCGATCGCTTGCAAGGCTTCACGCCGCTCCCGATGCGCTCGGAGCTGGTGCGGTGTAACGGCTTGACGGTCGTCAATGACTGCTACAACGCGAACCCCCTCTCGTTTGCGCGGGCCCTGGAAATCCTGAAGGACCTCGACGTGACCCGGAAGGTTGTCATTGCGGGGGATATGCTGGAACTGGGTGACTCGGCCCAGGCGGCTCATCAAGCGATCGGCCGCTTAGCGGCTGACCTGGGTGTTCAGCTCGTCGTGGCCGTCGGCACGTTTGCCGAGGAGGTCGCCAAAGGTGCCTGCGCGCATCCCCAGACCTCCACGCTGACCTTTCGCACCGTCCAGGAACTGCTCCAGCAGCTTCCCGCCATTGTGCGGGACGGGGATGGGCTCCTCATCAAAGGGTCTCGAAAACTGAACCTCGAGCACGTGACAGCCTTCTTGCTGGAACACTACCACGGCAAGCCCACCGCGACCTCGGAGGTCACCGATCACGGCGATGACGATCACATCGATTGCCCAACTGTGTGAGGTCTTTTTGGTCAGCGCCTGCGGCTGCATCCTCTGTGGCCCGGCCGTCGTTTGGGTGTTGCGAACGAAGCAATGGCTTCAGCCGATCCGTTATGAGGACTGCCCTCCGCTGTTACCCATTCAACAGACCAAGCAAGGGACCCCGACGATGGGCGGGCTGTTGGTGCTCGGGGTGGCGATCGCCGTCGGTGCGATGTTCGGAGGATTGGCTCGCCCTGAGGGCTGGGCGGTCGTGATGGCCGGTGTGGGTCTTGGCGTCATTGGACTCATCGATGATCTCCTGAAGTTACAGCACCCCAATGCGAGGGGCCTTCGGTGTTGGCCAAAATTGCTTGCGGCGCTTGGCATCGGGGGAGGGATTGGGTGGCTCGTTGGTGATCCCGTCGCGGGATACCGGTCTGTCGCGGTCCCCTGGCTTTCGACTCGGCTGGATCTTGGCCCGCTGTGGATTCCGTACGCCGCGTTGGTGATCGCTGGGTGCGCCCACGCCGTCAACCTGAGCGATGGGATGGATGGACTGGCCGTCGGATGTCTGACGCTGGCGTTTAGCGTGATTGGTGTGCTGGCAGTCCTCCTCCTTGGTTCACCAATCGACCCAGGTGTCCATCTCGTCGCCATGTGGTGTGCAGGTTTCGCGGGGTCGTGTCTTGGGTTTCTGTGGTTTAACAGTTTTCCCGCCTCTGTGTTCCTGGGGGACGTCGGGGCCTTGGGGCTCGGTGGAGCGCTCGGGGCCGTGGCGCTTCTCACGCATGCGGCGTTCATCCTCGTCATCGTTGGCGGCATCTTTGTGGCAGAAGCCCTGTCCGTCATGCTCCAGGTGGCCTCCTACCGATGGAGGAACAAGCGGCGTCTCTTTCGAGTGGCCCCGCTGCACCACCATTTTCAACTCGGGGGCATGAGTGAGCATAAAGTCGTCGTGCGATTTTGGATTGCGGGAACACTCCTTGCAGCATTGGGCCTGACAGCCTTCAGACATTCGTGATGATGATCACCCAGACGCATCCACGTGGCAGTGGCGATCGCTTTGGGGTCGATTGGGCGGGCCGTCGGGTCGCTGTGGTAGGTCTTGGGAAAAGCGGGTTGGCCGCCTGCCGGCTCCTCCAGCAGGTTGGCTGCCGTGTTCGGGTCACGGAGCGTCACGATGCCGAGTCGCTTAAGGCGCTTGCCGCTCGGCTTCGGGAGGAGGGCATTGAGGCCATCGAGTTGGGTCGCCATCACCAATCATTCTTGGAGGGCTGCGAGACCCTCGTGGTCAGTCCCGGGGTGCTTGAATCAGCGACACCCATTCAATGGGCTCAGGCGAACGACGTGCCGATTCTCAGCGAGCTCGAACTGGCATTCCGCTTCTGCGAGTCGCCCATCATCGCCGTGACAGGCACGAATGGAAAGAGCTCCGTCGTGACGCTGATCCACCGCGCCTTGAGGGCCGCGCGAAGCCCTGCGGTGGCGTGCGGGAATCTCGGCACACCCTTGAGTGACGTGCTGCCTGCCTTGACCCCGCAGACCATCGCGGTGGTGGAGGTGAGTTCGTTTCAGTTGGTGTGGTGCCAGACGTTTCGGCCGGCCATCGGGGTCCTCTTGAATCTTGGGACGAATCACCTGGATTGGCACCGGGACCGTGCCAGCTACCTGGCCGCCAAAGCCCGGTTGTGTCAACGTCAAACCCCGCACGACTACGCGGTGTTGAATCGTCGGGATCCAGAGATCGTGAGATTGAGTGCATCTATTCGTGCCAAGCAGGTGTGGTTTGGCAGCGCTGATCAGCAGCCGGCTCCCTTTCAGCTCAATGCCGCGACATGTCAGGCGTTATCAGACAATGCCCAGGCGGTGCTCCAAGTCGGCCGGCTCCTCCAGATCCCCGACCCCTTGGTCCATCAGGTCATCCGAGAGTTTCGGGGACTCGAGCATCGGTTGGAGTATGTGGCGACCGTCCGGGGGGTGCGGGTGGTCAACGATTCCAAGTCGACGACGCCTGACAGCTTCCTCTATGCGTTAGTCCACTCGCCTGGAGGGGTGATTCCGATCCTCGGAGGACAAGACAAAGGGCTGGACTTCCAACCCCTGAAGGCGGCCTTGGCCCAGGAGCGTGTCCGCGGGGTCGTGCTCATCGGCGCGGTGCGTCAGCGACTGCGCGACCTCATCAATGGTTCAACCATCGTGCGGGAAAGCGCCACCCTCCAGGACGCGCTCCAAGCGGCGATGGCCCTGGCCCATCCCGGCGATACGGTGCTGTTCTCACCGGCCTGCGCGAGCTTCGACATGTTTCGGAATTTCGAAGACCGGGGCCTGGCCTTCAAGCAACTCGTGGCACAGCTTCCCAATGGCCTACCTGCCAGGAGGCACGGGGGGCAGGCAGGAGGAGGCCATCACGACGCATGACCCTTCGACTTCGCTCAGGGTCTATGGTGAGTGAAATCGAACCATGACTTCCCGCCAACTCCGTCGATTTCTTCTCCTCGTCATCGCGACCTTATTAAGCGTCGGGGTGATTGCCGTCTATTCGGCCACCGCCATCATTTCACATGAGACCTATGGCAACAGCTACCAGTTTGTCCTCCATCATCTGGCCGCGATTGGTTTGGGGCTGGGTCTTGGGCTTGGGTGTCTGGCGGTGCCGTATGAGCGGCTTCGCCGATTGGCCAAGGTCCTCGTGTTGGTGAGTGTGGTCTTGTTGGTGTTCGTGAGGATCTTCGGCCCAGAAATCGGGGGGGCTCATCGGTGGTTTCGGATTGGACGCCTCAGTATTCAACCCTCTGAGTTCGCGCAGCTGGCCCTCGTGCTGTACCTCGCGGATTTTTTGGCTCGGAAGCAAGTGCTGATCCAGGAGCTTTGGGAGGGATTCTTGCCTCCGATGATCATGACCGGGCTCCTCGCGGGCTTGGTCCTTATTCAGCCTGACTTGGGGACTGCGATCGTCATGGGGGCGGTGGCGGTGTTGTTGCTGGTCATCGCCAAAGCGCGCTGGCAGCATCTCGGGTTGACGATGGTGCTCTGCAGCGCGGCGCTCGTCGTCCTCATTTTTGGGGAGGAGTATCGGCGACGCCGGATGCTCGCGTTTCTCAATCCGCTGCAGGATCCTCAAGGGTCGGGGTTTCAAATCCTCCAATCCTACATCGCGCTCGCCAGTGGGGGGGTGATGGGGCAGGGGATCGGCGCATCGATCCAAAAACTGTTTTATCTCCCCGGCGGGCATACGGATTTCATCTTTGCGATCGTGGGGGAGGAGTTGGGACTGGTGGGGACCACGGCCATGCTGGGATTGTTTGCGCTCTTTGTGGGCGGTGGCATGCGCATGGCGTTGGCGGTTGATGATCCGTTCAGCCGGTACCTCATTGTGGGCTGCGTCGGACTCATCGGGATGGAAGCCATCATCCACATGGCGGTGGTCACCGGATTATTGCCGACCAAAGGACTGCCGCTTCCCTTGGTGTCGTATGGAGGCACGTCGATCGTCGGCAACCTGTTGGCCTGCGCCTTGATCTTCCACGCCAGTCGACATCGCAATACGGCATGCGAGGTGTGGAATGCAGGGTGACTTGAACTCCGAATTCCGAATTCCCCCGGCCCACCTTTCGCTTCCGCCGGGGCGGGCGAACTCCGAATTCTACCCGCAGCCCAGGGTGTTGTTGGCCGCTGAGGGAAGCGGCGGTCATCTCATCCCGGCCCTTGAAGTCACTCAGGCCCTCGCCGCCTCGCATGCACAGGTGTGCCTGCTGTACGCCAAACGAACACAGACCGCCCCGTTGATCCAAGCACTCCTCCAACGAGTCTCAACTGGTGGACACGTGCGGGTTGAGTCACTCGCTGTGACGGGTGGGGCAGGGGGGTGGGGCAGGCGTCTGTGGCGACTGAGATCCTCATGGCGCGAGGCTCGCAAACAGCTGGATGCCTTTCGTCCCCATGTGGTGGTCGGTTTTGGCGGCTGGGTGTCGATTCCCATCGTGCTGGCTGCTCGGCAGCGACGCCTGCCCGTGCTCATCCATGAGCAGAATGTTCGCCTGGGCCGCGCCAATCGATTGCTCCAACATGTGGCTGATTGCGTGGCTCTGTCCTTTGAGGCCAGTCGCGCGGGTCTCAATGGGACTCCCGCCCTGATCACAGGCCTTCCAATCCGCCAGGCCATTGGCACGCTGTCCCGCGATGAGGCTGCCAGGCAGTTCGGATGCGACCCCCACGCGCTGACCGTCCTCGTGCTGGGGGGCAGCCAGGGCGCTCAGGCGTTGAATCGGCTCGTCTGTCAGATGCTGGGCGAGCTCACCCAGCAGGAACGAATGTCTTGGCAATGGCTTCATCTCACGGGCGCGTCGGAGCATGCGGCCGTTCAACAGGTCTACGCGAACGCGGGCCTTCACGCCACGATCCTGCCGCATCTGGTTGACATGGCACACGCCTACGCGATCGCGGACGTGGTCATCGCCCGAGCCGGGGCGTCAACCATCGCAGAACTTGCGCAATGCGGGAAACCCGCCGTCTTGATTCCGTACCCGTATGCCGGTGGCCATCAACGCATCAACGCCCAGCTGGTGGAGTCAGTGGGCGGCGCGGTGTGGTTTGAAGAAGCGACGGCCACACCGCCACGCCTCGTGAGCGTGCTCCGCCAGCTCCTTGGTGATGAACGCCTCAGACGCGTGATGGGAGCGCAGATGCAGACGTTAGCCCATCCGAATGCCGCCATGCACCTCGCCTCCTCGATTCTCAACTTAGCTCAGACCCATGCTTAACGGTCAACACCTCCACTTCATGGGAATCGGCGGCATTGGCATGAGCGGGTTAGCCAGCATCCTCAAAGACCGGGGACTGACCGTGCACGGCTGTGATATCAAGGAGGGGTTGTCGCAACGACTCCTCACACAGCGCGGCGTCCCCGTGGCCCTGGGGCATCACCCCAGTCATCTCACCAGCGACGTGGGGCGTGTCGTCTATAGCTCCGCCGTCTCAAACCAGGAGTCGGAGCTCCTTGAGGCCAGGGCCCGCGGCATCCCCACGATCAGTCGTGGCGAACTCTTGGCGGAATTGGCGTCCGGTTTCCAGCTCGTGGCTGTCGCGGGGGCCCACGGCAAGACGACGACGTCCGGCATGGCCGCCCAACTTCTCCTGCAGGCTGGGTGGGATCCGACCGTCGTCGTGGGGGGCAATGTCCTCTCGTTGGCGAGTAACGCGCGTTCCGGTCATGGGCGATACCTCGTCGCTGAGACGGATGAATCAGACGGCTCCTTTCTCCTGCTGCATCCGACGATTGCGATTGTGACGAATATTGACCGCGAGCATCTCAACTACTATCAGACCTTTGACAAGGTGGTCGCCGCCTTTCAGCAGTTTGTGTCCCAGCTGGGGCCTCAGGGGATCCTCATCCGCTGCGAGGATGACCCCATGACCCGGCAGGCCCTCGCTCACCCCAACCAGATGCGTTACGGCCTGACGCCTCACGCCGACGTCACGGCCACGATGATCAGACCCTCCGGGTGGGGGAGTGAGTTTCTCGCAAGCTTCCAAGGGCAATCCCTGGGCACCTTCCGTCTCCAGATCCCCGGGCGCCATAACGTCCTGAATGCGTTGGCCATTATCAGTCTTGGCATCGTGTTGGACATCCCTCTGATGGTCATTCGCGACGCGCTGTGGATGTTCCGAGGGACGTCACGGCGGTTCCAGCTCATGACCCTCCCACACGATATCTGGTTTGTCGATGATTATGCCCATCATCCCTCGGAGATTCGCGCGACCCTCTCGGCGGATCCCTTCGTGGGACGTCGCCGCGTGGTCGTGTTTCAGCCACACCGCTTTTCACGGACCCAGCTCCTCGAGCAGGAATTCACGACGTGTTTTGAGCAAGCGGATGGGTTGCTCGTCACTGACATCTACCCGGCGTTTGAAGCACCGATTCCAGGGATCTCTGGGCAACGCCTGGCGGCGCTCATTCAAGCCGGCGGTCATCCCTGTGTGCGCTATGTGGCCCGGACGGACCTAGAACGGGTCGTGATGCATTTCGTCCAGCCCCAGGACACTGTGTTTTTCCTCGGGGCCGGGGACATTGGAGAACTCTGTCATGCCGTGGCCGCTCGCCTGCGTGCGACGAACGGAACCGCTCGCTAACCACACGACGTTTCGGATTGGGGGTCCGGCCGAGTGGTTTGCCGAGCCCTCAAGCCTGGAGGAGCTCTTGCTGCTCCTTCGAGAGGCGTCACATCGTGGGATGCCCGTGTCGGTGTTGGGAGGCGGAACCAACCTCCTCATTGCTGATCGCGGCATCAGTGGCCTGGTCGTCCATTTAGGGAGGGCTTTTCGCACGATCGAGGTGTTGAGTCACGATGACACGGACTCGACACGCGTGCGGTGCGGCGCGGCCATGTTGACCCAGCGCGTGGTGGCGCTGGCGTGCCAATATGGCTGGGATCATTTGGAGGCGCTGGCGGGCCTGCCCGGTCAGATCGGGGGTGCGGTCGTGATGAACGCCCAGGGCATTGGGCAGTTTGTGGAACAGCTCACGTTGGCTTCGTTCGCCGGGGATCTCATCCAGCTCCCACGGGAGCGCCTCCATTTTACGTACCGGTACGTCGCCTTGGAGCCCGGCATTATCGTTGAGGTGGTGTTTCGGTTTTCCCGAACAGACCCGACCGAATCCACCAATCGCATTCAGCAGGCGCTCTGTCGTCGGAATACCACGCAGGAACTGCGTCTGCCATCGGCCGGGTGCGCGTTCAAGAATCCTCATGGGCTCTCTGCCGGTCGGTTGATCGATCAGGCGGGTTTGAAGGGATCACGGATCGGGGACGCCCAGGTCTCCTTCCGCCATGCCAACTTCATTGTGAATCGCGGCCAGGCGACGTGCGACGACGTCCTCTCGCTGATGGAGCACATCCAGCGGCGCGTCCACCAGTGTTTTGGGATTTGGCTTGAGCCTGAAGTCCGGCTCCTGGGAGAACGATGGAACGGCCACGCGTAGCGGTCCTCATGGGAGGGCCATCGGCCGAGCATGAGATCTCGCTCAAAAGCGGGCATGGGGTCGTGTCCGCGCTCACTCAACGCGGGTGGCCTGTCGTTGAGGTGGTGATTCCCCGTGAGCTCACGCTTGCACACGCCATCCAGTTCACGCATGAGACGCTTGAGCGGAGTCGGGCTGAGGTGGTGTTTATCGCCCTGCATGGGACCTTTGGGGAGGATGGCACGATTCAGCAGCTCTGTGAGGACTTGAACGTTTTCTACACCGGCTCTGGTGCGCAAGCCAGCCGACTGGGTCTTGACAAAGTGGCGAGTCGCAACCGGTTTACCCAGGCGGGCCTCCAGGTTCCGCCGTGGCAGGTGGTCGATCCCTCAGGGCCTGAGCAGCTCAAGATACTTGTCGAGCGCGTTCAGTTTCCCCTCATCGTGAAACCGACCAACCAAGGGTCGAGTATCGGTGTCTCGATGGTCGAGACGAACGACCAGTTGAACAGAGCCATTGAGCACGCGGCGCGCTATGACCACCGCGTGCTCATCGAAGCGTTCATCCGAGGCAGGGAACTCACCGTCGGGATCCTGGGAACGACGGCGCTGCCGGTCGTGGAAATCCAGCCGACACCTCCGTTCTTCGACTATGCGGCCAAGTATACCCCGGGGATGACCCGATACCTGGTTCCAGCCACCTTGAAGGCTGCATGTGCAGCTGCGGTGCAGCACGCGGGCCTCTGTGCCCATCGCGCCTTGGGATGCCGGCATTTTTCGCGTGTGGATATGATTCTGACCGACGCGGAGCAACCCGTCATCCTTGAAGTCAACACCATTCCTGGTTTAACCGCCACCAGCCTGTTGCCAAAAGCCGCGGCCTGCGCGGGTCTGTCGTATGAGGAACTCTGTGAACAACTGGTCATCATGGCGCTGGGTTCACCCTCCTTCGCAGGAAGCCCCGGGCGTTAGCCCTCCGAGGGAACGAAGAAGGGCCGGCTTCGGAGGGTTCCGTCCCCCGGGCGCAGGAAAAGGTGTCACCCCGCCGTGGCGGGGTGGGGCTCCACGAACCGCCTCAGTGCCGTCCGTCGAAGTGGTGTGACGTTCGCGGGGAGGCACTCCGTCGACCTGTGGGTGCGCCACGTGGAGACCTGTAGGGATGGCTAAGCGTCGTCGAGGGATGCTCGGGCTCGTTCCGCGGCTCGGTCGGACGTTATGGCGAGGGATCCGCGTGGGGATCGGTCATCCGCAGCCGTTCATCGCCATGATCCTGACGGTGGGATGCGTGGGAGGCCTCTGGGGATTTGCCACGCGCAGCGACGCCTTTCTGATTACGGAGGTCCACCTGCCCGTGACGAGTCCCTTGAAGATCCCTGGGTCCCTGATCGGCCACAACATCTGGGCGGTTGAGCTGCGCGGCCTTGCCACCACCCTGAAAGCCCAGCAACCATCGCTGAAACGTCTGCGCGTGATCCGGCGCTTACCCAACACCCTCGACATTGAGGTCATCGAGCGAACCCCCGTGGCCCAGCTCAAACTGGTCCAGTGGCGTCTGGTGGATGACGAAGGATTCATTCTTCCTCAAGCCAGCCCAACCCCCTGGGAGGGCGTCATCATCCTGAAAGGGGTGGACAGCCTCAAAGCCCCCTTGAAAGTCGCCCAACTCAATTCCAGCGACCGCCTGCTCCTTGCGCTGCGCGTTGTTGCCCGCTTGAAGAACTCGCCGGCCCTCATCGGCCATTGGGTGAGCCACGTGTCTGTGATGGACCCGAAGCAAGTGAGCTTTGTGATCGATGATGACATCGAGATTCGCTGTGGCAACGAAGACGACCTCGCCCTGCACCTTGACCGGTTGCACGCGGTCTTACGCCTCGTGGCCAGACAGTCGCTTGCCATCCGCTACATCGATGTGCGATTCAAAGAGCCGGTGATTGGCCCACAGACGTGAGCGATGAAACACAAACCCCTCTTAGCGATTGAGATTGGCACCACCAAGGTGGCGTGTGTGATCGGACAACCCGTCCAGGCTCATGCAGCCTATCCGCGTGCCTCAAGCCTCGACCTGGGCGTTGAGCTCATCGGCTGTGGGGTGGCTCGCTATTCGACGTGGTCATCAACCTGGCCTCCGGATCGCTCGGTGCTGGCCCGAGCCCTTGAGCAGGCCCTCGAGGAGACCCACGCGCCCTCCATTCCAGATCAAGCCCTGGTCTGCGTGACGCATCCTGACCTGTCCCATGGCCAGATCACGGCGTCCATTGACCTCTCGGATGAGCCCATCACCATTCGCAGCCGAGACCTGCATCGACTCAGCGCACAGGCGCTCAGTCAAGGGTTAGCGATCGATCGGCATGCCTTGTTGTGGGAAGCATTCGGCTATCAGGGCAACGGCTTCCACGATGTGAAGGATCCTTGCGGGCTAATCGCCACCCGCTTGACCGGGACCTTCCACCTCATCGCCATCCCGATCGCCGCGAGGCACCTCGTGATGCAGTCACTTGAGAGCGTCGGTCTTGAGGTGGACCACCTCCTCTATAGCCTTCGGGCTGCTGCGGCGGCCTGTCTGGATGAACGGGCGTTGTCCAAGCGGGTCCTCCTCTTGGATATCGGGGGTTGCTGTAGCGATGTCGCGGTCGTGGATCGCGGCGCGCTGGTGAACTCCCTGACTGTGCCGTGGGGCGGGATGTTGGTGGCTACGGCGGTGGCCAAGGAATGCCGGCTGACAATGGACCAGGCCCTGACGATGAGTCTGGAGGGCCTGGGCAGTGCCAACTCAAGCGTCCGTCGGATTGTCGAACAGCAGTTGCGCCTCCTCCAGCGGGGGATCCATCAGCTTGTGAAAGAGGGACCGATGCCGGATCTTGCGGTGGTGACCGGGCGCGGCGCCTTGATGGAGGGCTTGGTAGAATGGGTTGAGAGGATCACACAGATCCACGCCACCCTCGGACGCAACCGAAACACCAAACACCTCGGCGATCTTCACCGACAGCTTGCCCTGAGTCCGGTCGTCGGCTTGTTAACCCTTGCCTGCCACGCGGTTCCTCAAGAGCCTCCACGCCCCTCCCGTCTGGTCGATCGACTGATCGACCGAACCCGACACATGCTCATCGAATATTTCTAATTCATCCTGCGTGAGGGGAAGTCCCTCGCGGTGCGCCGTAGGTATGCGCGTTATTGCGCTGCCTCTCTGGCTGTGTTAGAGTAGCGCCCGTGTTGAGCGACAATCTGTCACGCGTGCGCCAGCGGATCCACCAAGCGTGTCAGCGCAGCGGTCGCGACCCCTCGTCCGTGACCCTCGTCTGTGTGACAAAGGGCGTGTCTCTCGAGGCGATTCGGCAGGTCGTGGACGTCGGGATCACCGACGTCGGGGAGAATCGCATCCAGGAGGCCCGCACCAAGATTCCTGCGCTCGCGCGCGCGGGGGTGCGGTGGCATCTCATCGGGCATCTGCAGCGCAATAAAGCCAAGGACGCGGTGGAGCTGTTTGACATGATCCATTCGGTGGATTCCATGGCCCTTGCCAAGGAACTTGAGTGCCAGGCGGCCAAGCGCGCGCGATCCATGGACGTGTTGATCCAGGTCAACGTGTCTGGGGAGACAACCAAGTTTGGTTGCCGGATTCAGGAGAGCCCTGAGCTTGCGCGTACTGTGAGTCAACTTGGCCATCTTCGGTTACGGGGGCTCATGACGATCCCCCCACTCAGTGACGATCCTGAGCAGACCCGTCCGTATTTCCGTCAGCTCCGGCAGCTCCGTGACGCTCTGGCTTTAACCCTGAGCCTCGAGCCTCCAGCCCTGAGCCTCTCGATGGGCATGTCCTCGGATTTCGAGGTGGCCATTGAGGAAGGGGCGGATTTCGTGCGGATCGGCACCGCTATTTTCAGGCAAGCTGATAGGGGGCAAGGGGCGTGAGACGTGGGGCGAGGGAGAAGGACGTGAAGACCACATCACATCGGGTCATCGCGAGCTTTAAAGATCTCCGAGTTTGGCAAGAAGGGATTGAGCTTGTCAAAGAAGTCTATAGCCTTTGTGCAAGATTACCCAAAGATGAGCTTTATGGACTAGCCAGCCAGATGAAGCGAGCGGCTCTATCCGTGCCGTCCAATATCTCTGAGGGGCACTCGAGAAACCATCGTGCTGAGTATCGTCAATGTATCTACATCGCCATTGGTTCCCTTGCTGAACTGGAAACCCAGCTCTTCATCCGCCTCCGCAGGAGACCCCGGCCTTGGCCGGGGAGGAATGCGGCACTCCTGCTTCGGCGAGATGTCGCCCCCTGGAGGGGAGGCGGATGCCTCGCCGAAGCTCGAAGAGCGAAGGCGGGCAAGAGGGTACCCCGGGCTTGCCCGGGGGGCTCCACTATCAAGGAATTAAGTCTGTTGGGAAAAGAGGACGTCGCATCTGTCTTTGCACGGATCGATCGCTTGCGAGCGATGCTGATTACGTTGGGAAGGAAACTTGCATGACACCTGCCCCTCGCCCCTCGCCCCTCGCCCCGTTGCGTGGGAAGCGCATTGGAATCATCGGCGCGGGCAACATGGGCCAGGCGTTGCTCAAGGGCTTCGTGGCGGCCGGATTATCCCCAAAGCGCCTGGCGATCGTTGAAGCCCAGCCAGCCGTCCGACGGCTGGTCAGGCGACGCTATGGGGTCTTCCCTGCGACGCTCCACGAGGTGTCCAGGCAATGCGATGTCATGCTCCTCGCGGTGAAGCCACAAGATCTCAACGGGGTGTTAGACACGCTGCGCCATGCGGCCGCTGGACGGAAACGGCGGGCGTTGATCATCTCCATTGCGGCGGGGGTGACGCTGCACGCCCTGGAGCGGCGTCTTGGGAGAGTCGCGGTGGTGCGGGTGATGCCGAACCTGGCAGCGAAAGTGGGGCTCGCCATCTCGGCCATCGCGGCAGGACGTTTTGCGACCCAGGCCGATCGGACCATCGCCAGGGCCATCTTTCAATGTGTCGGTGAGGTGGTTGAGCTGCCCGAACGGTTGTTCGACATTGTGACGGCGATCAGCGGATCAGGGCCCGCCTATTTCTTCCTGATCTTTCAGGCGCTTCGCGATGCCGGGGTGAAGGCGGGATTATCCAAGGGGGTGGCGAAGCGCCTGGCGATCCAGACGGCGTTGGGCAGCGCGCAGTTGGTGAACGAGCTGCACGAGCCGTTGGAGACGTTGATCGCGCGCGTCGCGTCGAAGAAGGGAACCACCGAAGCCGCCTTGCAGGTGTTTCGCAAACGCCATCTCGCCGAGATCCTGCAGGATGGCGTTGCCGCGGCCACGCGCCGCTCGAAGGAACTCTCATCCCACCACCTGTCTTGGTCTGCCGGAGGCAGACCACGCAAGCGCGTGTAGGTGGTGGGATGTTGAACCCCGCCTACCGGCGGGGTAGACAGGTGGTGGGATCATGGTTATTGTCCAAGAACTAATCGCAAGCTTCGTGACGCTCGTGAACATCTTGTTCACGATCCTCTACTGGATGCTTGTTGCGCGGATTGTCCTGTCCTGGGTCGGGGTGAGCCCCTACACGACGTCTCACGACCTTCTGGGAGCGCTCTTCCAAGTGACGGATGCGATCCTCAAGCCCTTCCGACGGCTGCCGCTACAGATCGGACTCTTTGACCTCTCGCCGATTGTCGCGTTTGTCGCCTTGCAGTTCGTGCAGCGCCTCTTAGTCCTTGGTCTGTATCAGCTCAGTGGTCTCGTGCGCTAGATTCGATGAGTCTCACCCTCGCTAAGCAGATCCAGGAAACCGTGCACGCCGTGAGAGCGACCGTTGCCAGCCCCCCGAAAATCGGGATCATTCTCGGAACCGGCTTGACGCAGTTGCTCGATCGCGTGGCCGATCCCCGCGCGATTCCCTACGAGTCGCTCCCGCATTTCCCGGCGTCCACCGCCCCCACGCACCGGGGCCGACTTGTGTTTGGCCGGTTAGCGCAACACCCCGTGGTGATCATGGATGGGCGCTTTCATCTCTATGAAGGCTACCGCGCCCAAGAGGTCGCCTATCCGATCTGGGTGCTGAAGGGGTTGGGGATCGAGACGCTCCTCATCTCCAATGTCGCCGGCGGACTCAATGCCGCATTTCGCGTTGGGGATCTCATGGTCATTACGGATCAGATCAATCTCCTGGGGATGAGCCCGCTGGTGGGACCGAACGACGAAGCCCTCGGTCCCCGGTTTCCCGATATGAGCCAGCCGTACGATCCCACGCTCGTGGATCTTGCTGAGCAGGTCGCTCGTGAGGAGCGTCTTCCGTGTCGTCGCGGCGTGTATGTCGCCATGCTGGGACCCCAACTGGAGACGAAAGCCGAGTATCGGTGGCTGCGCGCGATCGGGGCGGATGCCGTCGGGATGTCAACGGTCCCGGAGGTGATCGCGGCGGTGCATTGCGGGCTTCGGGTGCTCGCGGTCAGTGTCATCTCGGATTTGTGCATCCCCGAGACCCTGAAGCCTCTGAAGCTGGAGGAGATCATCGCGATTGCGGCCAAAGCGGAACCGCTGCTGACGACGCTGTTCGTGGGCATGATCGAGCGAATCTAACATAGGGGGAAGGCAGAAGAAGGCTCAAGAAGGCTTCAGAAGAGCAAGAAGGCAGAGAAGGCACTCAGTAGATGGTGCAGAAGATTAGGGATCACCGCTGGATGAGAGTCTGGCAGAATGCAGACAAGTTGGATTGTCTGGTTCAGAAGATTTTGAAACGGATCCCTCGGAGCGAAGTTGCCTTACGGCAACAGATCGATTCTGCGGCTGACTCTGTAGGAGCTAATTTTGTGGAAGGCTATTATAGCGGATCTGTGCCGGAATACATTCGTTTCAACAGATATAGTAAACGATCCCTTGGCGAGCTCCGTGAACGTGTGAGGCGGACAGTCCGGAAAGGCTATGTCACAGAAGCTGAATACGAGGAGTTCGAGGATCTTGCAATTAAAACGATGTACCTATTTGACCGACTCATTGTCGCCCTTAAAGAGAAGTCGATTGCTCACGCGTCGGCATCTTCTCGACCCTCTCGGTCTTCTCAAGCCTTCTTAAGCCCTCTCAAGCCTTCAAGATGACAGATTATAAAGCGACCTTGAATCTGCCGAAGACGGCCTTTGCGATGAAGGCCGACCTGGTGACACGCGAGCCGGAAATCCTGCGCCTGTGGGCTTCACTGCGGCTCTATGAGCGCATCCAGCAGGCACGAGCCGGACGGCCGCCGTTTATCCTCCACGACGGCCCGCCGTATGCCAACGGCGACATCCATATCGGCCATGCCCTGAACAAGATCCTCAAGGACGTCATCGTCCGCTACAAGGCCATGCGTAACTTCGCTAGCCCCTACGTCCCTGGATGGGACTGCCATGGGATGCCCATTGAGCATCAACTCTTCAAGGAGCTCGGCATCACGAAGTCGCAGATCTCTCAAGTCGATTTTCGCACACAAGCCAAAGCGTACGCGAAGCGTTATGTCGACATCCAGGGCGAGCAGTTCAAGCGACTCGGCGTGCTGGGGGACTGGGATCACCCCTACCTGACCATGGAGAAAGCGTATGAGCTGACGATTATCCGGGTCTTCAAAGAGCTTGTGAAACGGGGGCTTGTCTATTGGGGCAAAAAACCGGTCTACTGGTGCCTCAACTGTGAGACCGCGTTAGCCGAAGCGGAAGTCGAATATGAGACGAAGCGTTCTCCGTCAGTCTATGTGTCGTTCCCAGTGAAGTCTGTTCCTGGAAAAGCGCTTGAAGGTGTGGAGGCATTGGTCTGGACGACAACGCCGTGGACGTTACCAGGTAATATGGCCCTCGCTTTCCACCCAAGCGGGGAATATGTCTTGATGGAAGTCAAGTGGCAGGGAAAGCGACGACGACTCCTCATCGCAAGACGGTGCGCTGAAACCGAGTTCAGGGCTCATGTGACCAATTGGGAGACCCTGGGCGATACGGCCATCGAAGGCTCGCATCTCGAAGGAGCTGTTTTTCGACATCCTTTTCTTGACCGGGATGTGAAGGGTGTGGTTGATGAGGGGGTTTCGCTTGAGGAGGGAACCGGAGTGGTTCATATCGCGCCGGGTCATGGAGAAGAAGACTATGCGATCGGTCAAAGATACAGGCTACCGGTCTTGTCGCCAGTTGATGAGCAAGGTCGCTTTACCGAGGAGGTTGGCTTGCCCGAATTTGTGGGAGCCAACGTGACCACAAAAGATACGAATGACCGAATTAGAAAATCGCTTGAATTGGTAGATCGCTATCACGATCTTCCAGATAAGGAGAAAGAACTCGACCATGAGTACCCGCACTGCTGGCGCTGCAAACAACCCGTCATCTTCCGCGCGACCCCGCAGTGGTTTCTCCGGGTTGATGACGCTCTGCGCGCGCAGCTCTTAGCGGCGGTCAAACAGGTTCGGTGGATCCCAGAGGCGGGTCTCGGTCGTATCGAGGGGATGCTCGAACATCGGCCGGACTGGTGTCTGTCCCGCCAACGCTACTGGGGCACGCCGATTCCGGTGCTCCACTGCCTGACCTGCCAGGAGCCTATTCTCGATGCGGCGAGCATCGAGCGGATTGAGCGGCGGTTCGCCCAGGACGGGACGGACATCTGGTTTACCGCGCAAGCGGAGGACTTACTGCCCGGAGGCTGCCCACAGTGCGGTGGGAAGCAGCTTCGCAAAGAGACGGACATCTTGGACGTGTGGTTCGATTCCGGGGTGAGCCATGAAGCGGTGCTCAAGTCTCGTCAGGAACTGCGGTGGCCTGCCAGCCTGTATCTGGAAGGGTCTGACCAGCACCGCGGGTGGTTTCAAGTCTCGTTGATTCCCGCCGTCGCGCTCCGCGGCCGTCCGCCCTATGAGCAGGTCTTGACCCATGGGTTTGTGGTCGATGGGGAAGGGCGGAAGATGTCCAAGAGTCTGGGCAATGTGATTGCCCCGCAGGAAGTCATCGACCGGTGCGGGGCGGAGATCCTGCGGCTGTGGGTCGCGTCGTGCGATTATCGCGAGGATGTTCGCATCTCGGAGGCGATCCTCGAGCAGGTGGTTGAGGCGTATCGGAAGATTCGCAACACCTTTCGCTACCTGCTCGCCAATCTCTACGATTTTCTACCCAGCCGGGATCGCCAGCCGGTTGAGGTGATGCCTGAGCTCGACCGCTGGGCGCTCCAGCAAACCCAGCAGCTCCTTGAGACCGTCACCGACGCCTATGAGGCGTACCAGTTCCACCAGGCCTTTCGGGCCATCTATCAATTCTGCGTGCTGGACCTCTCCGCGTTTTACCTCGATAGCCTCAAGGACCGCCTCTACACCGAGGCGGCGGACGCGCCGAAGCGACGCTGTGCACAGACTGCGCTGTATGATATACTTGTTGTCCTCGTGAAGCTGTTGGCGCCGATGTTGGCGATGACGACGGAGGAAGTGTGGCAAGCCATGCGCAAGAGCGCTCTCATTGAGGAGCCGTCTGTGCATCTTGCGCTCTGGCCCACCACGCTGGTTCAAACCGTTGAGAAGGAATTCACGGGTCGTTGGGAGATGTTCTTCCACGTGCGCGATCTGGTGATGAAAGCCCTTGAAGACCAGCGAAGCGCCGATGTCATCGGCAGCCCGCTCGAAGCCCGTGTGACGTTAGCGGTCACCGACGTGGCGCTTGAACGGTTGTTCGCGCAACACCGTCAGACATTGGCTGAGACGTGTGTCGTGTCGGAGGTGTGTGTGGTGAACGCCAAGACGGCTGGAATCGCAAGCCCGCGTGAGCCAAGCTCGGTCGTGCCGGGGCTGGCCCAAGTCAAGGTTGAACGCTCGCCGGGCGCCAAATGCCAACGGTGCTGGAAATACACGCTGACCGTTGGCATGTCTGCGGACCACCCGCAACTGTGCGAGCGGTGTGTGGGGGTCTTGAAGAAGATGATGGGGGATGGATGATCGGTGATGGGTGTTCGGATAGCCTCGTCCTGAGGGAACCATGACCAAACAGCAGCTGAAGCAGTTTCGCCAAGCCCTATTGCAGGAGCGCACGAAGTTCGCTAGCGAGATCAAGGCGATTGTCAAAGAGACCTCGAAGAACCCTCGGGAGGCCTCGGGGGATCTTTCGGCCTACACCGTCCACATGGCCGATATGTCCGCCGATACCTATGACCGGGAACTTTCCATGAACATCGTCTCCAGCGAGCAGGAGGTCCTCTACCAGATCGATGACGCCCTGAAGCGCATGGAGGAGGGGACCTTTGGCGTCTGCCAACAGTGCGGAAAGCCGATCAACCTCAGCCGCCTGCGAGCCGTTCCCTACGCGTCGCTGTGCATCAGCTGTCAGCGAACCAAAGAACAAAAGGCCAAGCGATAAGTTCCCCAGTCATAACGGGCGGACGGATGGCATGAAACCGTGGCTCGTTGTGGCGCTGACGGTGGCTGGCGACCAGCTCACCAAATTCCTTGTTTCGAGCTTCTTGCGTCCCGCACAGAGCGTTCCCCTCATCCCATCCGTGGTGCATTTGACCTATGTGCAGAATACCGGGGCCGCCTTTGGACTCTTCCGAGGCTATCCCGGGGCGTTTGCGCTCCTGTCGATTGGAGTCGCGGGATGGATTCTGCTTGAGCTGAGGCGATCGCATGTGCACCACAGGCGCGCGCCGCTTGAGCTGGCGTTGATTCTAGGCGGGGCGATTGGCAATGTGATTGACCGGTTACGCGTGGGCTACGTGATCGATTTTCTCGATCTGCGCGTGTGGCCCGTCTTCAACGTCGCGGATTCGTGCATCACGATTGGCGTGGGGCTGTTGTTGTGGAGAACGCTTGTGTCTAAACGCTGATCCGCGCTGATATCAACGCTGATTGACGCTGATGCCAACGCTGATTCGCGCTGATTCGTGATGACGGCTCGAAAAGTCAGAAATTTCTTATATGGGAAACAATCGTACTTGATACGCGGCGCATGTTTTGATGTGTGGAACGCCTTTGGCGGAGCATACAAAGAATCAGTGGTTGGACAGGCCCTAAAACGGGCGTTTGTAAAACACGGTCTAGACGTTGAGTGTCAGAAACGCATCGCAGTCCGCTATGAAGGCGACGTCGTAGGTATTTATCAACCAGATTTTGTGGTTGATGAACGCATTGTGGTTGAAATCAAATGCAAGCCTGCGCTGACAGCTGGTGACCATCGACAATTCTGGCAGTACCTCAAAGGCGCAGAATATCGCCTGGGGTTTTTGGTCAATTTTGGGCCTGAAAGGTTGGAAATCCGTCGCATCGTCTACGACCGCGCACGAAAAACACACGGTATGCTTCAGCGGTAATCAGCGTTTATCAGCGTTTCAATCAGCGTTTATCAGCGATCTCCATGCATCCGATCCTGCTGCATCTTGGGCCGGTTACCATCCACACGTATGGGGTGTTGCTGGCCCTGGCGTTTCTCGCCACGGTCGGTGTGGCTCGCTATGCGGCCACGCATTCCCTCACAGGCTTTGTCCCTCTGACGGCATCCGAGGTGGTCGACTGGGGATGCTGGACGATGGCCGGCGGGATTCTGGGAGGTCGCGTCCTCTACATCCTGTTGAACTGGAGCACCTATCGCACCCAGCCCCTTGAGATCCTCGCGATTTGGCATGGCGGGCTGGTGTGGTATGGAGGATTTGCGGGCGGGATCGTTGCGCAATGGTGGTATGCCCGTCGAGCGCATCGGTCGTTTCTCCGGATCAGTGACCAGGTCATTCCGTTTGTGACGCTCGGCCATGCCATTGGACGCCTGGGCTGTTTGTTGAACGGCTGCTGCTACGGGATTCCGACGTCGGCGTGGTTTGGCGTCCGGTTTCCTGATCAGCCCCAGGCCGTGGTGCCCACCCAGCTCTTCGAGTCGGCAAGCCTGTTGGTGCTGTTTCTGATCCTGCGAAGCCTCCAGACCCCTCCGGGACTCAAATCGCCCGGGCGGCTGTTTGGCGTCTATCTGATCGGCTATGGCATCATCCGCTGGACGGTCGAGTATTGGCGGGCCAATCAACCGATGCTGTCGATTGGCATCACACTCCATCAGGCGATCAGCCTCGGCCTTATCCTCACGGGAATCGGACTCATGGTCAGGAAAACGGTGACTCACGTGGGTGATGGATGATGGGTGATTGATGATGGATGGGCAGAAAGAGCGAAAGGCTCAAACGGACATTGTCCGCTTGAGTTTCGAGTTTGCCGTCCAAATCGTTAAAGCGGTTGGTACGTTGCCCCGAACAACCGCTGGCTTCGAGTTACAACTCGTTTCAAAACCCTAGAGAGACGCTGATCCCCGCTGATCGAAACGCTGATCGCCGCAGATGTCCGACGAGCCATCTGCGTGAATCAGCGTGGATATCAGCGATCATCAGCGACATCGAACGTTTTGAAATGGACTCTAGGTCGACAACTCCTCAGAGCCGGTACTTCCATCGGAGCTAACGTCGAAGAGGCGCAAGGCGCTCGAACAAAACGTGAGTTCATCAACTCAATGAACATTGCAAAGCGGGAAGCTCGTGAAACGCGATTTTGGATTCGGATTCTCGATGCATGCAGTCTCATGCATGGCGATCTGGCCAAGACGCTTCTTGATACTGCGGAACGACTCATTCGTATCTTAACAGCCATTGTGAAAACTGCTGAAGGTCACTAGGCACCACATCCATCACCCATCATCAATCATTTAGCACCAACACATGGCCCAGCGCTATCAGTTTGTTGTCGGATCCAAGGAAGCCATGTTGCGTTTGGATCAGTATCTCGTCCGTCACCTGCCGCACATCTTCTCCCGCGCAGCCATCCAGCGCGCCATCCAGGATGGGGCGGTGACGATTGGGGGACGTGTAGTGAAGGCGCATCACCGTCTTCAACCGGGGCAGACGATCACCGCCCACTTGGATCACCGCGTGACTCCACGCCCGAACGCGGTCGAACTCCCGCAGCCCATTTCCCTCGATATCGTGTATGAAGATGATCAGGCGTTGGTGGTGAACAAGCCTCCAGGACTCGTGACACATCCTGCGCCAGGGCACTGGTCTGGGACGTTGGTCAATGCGGTGTTGTGGCATTTGAAATCAGCGGACAGAGGACAGAAGACAGAGAACCCCGGCCCGCCGGGAGCCCAAGCCGGGGCGGGCAGATTACCGAGGGCAGGGATTGTGCATCGATTGGACAAGGATACGTCGGGTCTGTTAGTGGTCGCCAAGACAGGCCTGGCGCTTCGCGAGCTGAGCAAACAGCTGAAAGCGCGGACGATGAGCCGACGGTATCTCGCGCTGGTCGAGGGGCATGTGGCGCTCGATCAGGGAACCATTGAGGCTTCGATCGGGCGGCATCTGACGCATCGCAAGGAGATGACCATCCGCTACCTCGGGGGACGCCAAGCCGTCAGCCACTACCGCGTGCTCAAGCGATTCGTACAAGGGGCACGGGGCGAGAGACGAGGGGCAGGGGAGCCGACGCCCCACGCCCCCCCGGCCCGCCTCGAACGATCGCCGGGGCGGGCACGCCCCACGCCCCGTGACCTTCGGTACACACTTCTCGAGGTGCGACTGGAAACTGGGCGGACCCATCAGGTTCGGGTCCACCTGGCGCATCTCGGCTATCCGGTGCTTGGTGATCCGGTGTACAGCCGAAATCCCGCAAGTGTCTGGAGCGCCCGAGGCATTCACCGTCAGCTGCTGCACGCGTACGCCATTCGCTTCATGCATCCGACAACCCATCAGTCTGTGGAGTTGACGGCTGGTCTGCCCGACGATATGATGCGGTGGGTCTCTGATATCGACGTGGCGACGATGATCATGAAGGGAGGGCGCTCGTGATGACACGACGTGTACACGTACTCCTGACCCTCGCGTGTTTCTTGCTTGGAGCTGAGGCGGGTTTCGCGAAGGTGCCGCAGCTCCTGAACTATCAAGGCCGGCTGACAGAGGCGAATGGGACGCCGTTGGTCGGCGACCACACCGTGACGTTTCGCATCTACGATGCCGCAACTGGTGGCACCACGCTGTGGGAAGAAACCCATGCGATGACGCTCGCTCTCGACGACAACGGGATCTTTTCGATCGTCTTGGGCAGCCTCACGCCGTTTGGGACATTGGATTTCAATCAACCCCTCTGGTTATCCTTGGCAGTGGATGGGGAAGGGGAGATGACCCCGCGTCAGCGCGTCGCGGCGGTCGGGTATGCCATCAACGCGGATACGTTGGATGGGTTGGACAGCGCGCAGTTATTACGGGCTGATGTCGATGCCACAGCGAGCGGACAGCTCACACTGGCACGAGCCGGCAGGGCGCTGCTCATCAAGCCACTGACTGAGCCGGCGGCTAACACGAAGTTGATCGAGGTACAAAACGCCGCAGGGAGTTCGCGATTCAGCATCGACTTGGAAGGTGATACCGCCGTCGCTGGCAACCTCACCGTGACTGGAACGATCAGCGGTGGTGGAACAGGGACGATCACCGCCGTCACGGCCGGGGCCGGTCTCACCGGAGGCGGCACGACGGGGGACGTCACGCTCGATGTCGGCGCCGGGACCGGGATCGTCGTGGCGGCCGATGCGGTGAGTGTCGACGTCGGCACGACCGCCAACAAGATCGTCCAGCTCGACGCGAACGCCGAGCTCCCGGCCGTCAGTGGGGCAAACCTCACGGCCCTGCCGCTGCATGCCAGCACCCATCAGCCGGGGGGCAGTGATGCGCTGCCCACTGCGGCGGCCGTGAGCATCGGCTCGGCCAACAGCGCCGGGACCTCCACGAGTCTCGCGCGGGCGGATCATGTCCATCAAGGGGTCCACTCGCTTAATACCACCGGGCAACCCCAGCTCTTCAGCGATGTCACCCTCGC
>CAYJTP010000011.1:0-38645 GCA_964373175.1 uncultured Planctomycetales bacterium | reverse complement strand
CGGCAACGTCGGGATCGGGACGACCACGAATCCTGGCTACAAACTCCAAGTGGTTGCAAACGGAACTGACGCCGCGAGCTTCGACAACAGCGGGTCTGGCAGGACAGGCATTGTCCTCAACTCCAACCTGAATGAGCAGGCGGTGATCACCTTCCGCGAGAACAACTTCTCCAAGTGGCAGATCGGGAAGAAGGAAGGGGGGACGAATAACTTCTTCCTCTACGACGTCGGCCACACACGACATGCCCTGGAGATTAGCGCTGCGACAGGGGACCTCGCTTTACAGCCCGGGGGAGGCAACGTCGGGATTGGGACAGCGAGTCCCGAAGCGACGTTGGACGTCAGAGGACTCGTCCTTGCCAAATTGGGAGGAAACGGGATCCTGTTGGAAGGAAATTCGCTGATGTTTATCCGCGATCCCTCAGGCGATCGAGCGGCCATTTCGATTGATGCGAGTGACAACCTCTGGCTGGGTAGCGATTTTGCCGCGACGATTTTTAAGAGTGCAGGGACCGAACGTATGCGGATCAGTTCTGACGGTAAGGTCGGTATTGGGACGCCCGCTCCAGGGTACCCGCTCGATGTGGCTGGCTCTGTCCATGCCACGAGTTTCCCCACCTCATCGGATGCGCGCTTGAAGACCGGCGTGCGGCCCCTGACCCATGTCCTGGATCGACTGACAAGGATTCGTGGGGTGTCATTTGACTGGAATGATACGTATGAGTCCATGGGCCGCTCTTCTGGCCATCGAGAGATTGGGGTCGTAGCCCAAGACCTTGAAGCCGTGTTTCCTGAACTGGTCACTACCTGGGGCGATGAGCAGTACCGGGCTGTTGATTATGGTCGCTTGACCGCCGTCCTCCTTGAAGCGATCAAGGAGCAACAACGACAGATCGAAACCCTCCAACGGGATCTTGAAATGCTCAAAAACGGGGACAAGAAAGAAGAGTAAGATGAGACGCCGGGACGTTCGATACAGCTCGTTATACTCCTGGTTGCTGGGGGCACTCTTCCTTGGGACCATGGCCTACGCCATCGCTGAAGAGATCACCCTGACCACCTACTACCCCTCCCCGCGGGGGGTCTACAAGGAGTTACGGGTGACGGACAACGCAGGGATCGGGACAACGGATCCCGGGACGGCAAAACTCGCGGTTATGGGTGGGAACGTCGGGATCGGGACGACGAGTCCGAGGGCTGCACTCCATCTTGGCGGGCTGGGTGGAACCCTCCTCTCCGAGGCCCCAACGACCTTGTTGATGGGGGATACCCGATCTGGACCGATTGATGCCATTCCAATTTGGGTGGTAGGCAACTCGGGGGATCGCTTTTATGTGGATCGAGCCGCCTCTTTAGGTGCCACGGGCTACAACTACTTGTCGATCCAACCCAATGGGAGCGTGGCGTTGCCGGAGGGACGCGCAGTCATTGGCGGTCAAATTCAGCGACGCACCTACGCCGCAGGGAACGCGGCTGTTGAAATCCAATCCCGCAATAGTGTGTTCCTCGGGCTTGGGAGTATCGATCAGGGCTTTCCCGGTGTTCACCAATGGCTCTATGTCGTGAACGATCCGGCTTCCGGTTATACCGGACTGATCTCGACGAAAGACGGTAGCGCAAGCTATTTGCCTCTTGCGTTCCACGTGGGCGGGGCAGAGCGGATGCGGATTGACCCCTCAGGCAACGTCGGGATTGGGACAACGACGCCCAGTGCCAACGCCACCCTTGAGGTGGTGGGGGGGGTCAAGGCCACTCGGCTGGCACTCGGCACCGATGTGAATCTCAATACCCTTGCACGGATTTATGGCGCCAACGGAGCGAATCCCGCGAGCTGGCCGCTCCTGTTTATCACGGAAGACGCCCCCCTGACTTCCAGCGGACCCTTTAGCGCGTCTGCGTTCCGTGTTGATCACAACGGGGGCGCGGCACCAAATCGGACGGCTATTGCGATCAGTGGCACGAACGCTGGGACCGCGGCAACCGGTGGGACCAATGTCGGCGGCTACTTTGATGCAGGCGGGAATACGACGAACTACGGCCTGCTTGTGCGGTCTGGAACAGGAGCGAATGATTTTGCCATCGTCGCGGACAATCCGAACAACAAATCGTATTTTGCAGGCAAGGTTGGGATCGGGACGACGGGACCGGGGGATAAGCTCCATGTAGAGGAAGGGAATATATTAGTGCGCCGGGCTTCGTCTCCGCAGATCCAGTTTGTGCGAAACGATGTCGACATCACGGATGGCGAAGTGATTTCACAAGTCAATTTCAAAGGACTGGATAGTGCCGAACGCTTCGGGGGTCTGATCGTCGCACGTGCCGTGGGAACTTGGGGGGCTACTGTTCCCGAGGCTGGGACTCGACTAGAATTCTGGACGGAGGATGCGGGCACTGCGACAACACTTAATAGCCCGCGGATGGTAGTTAGTGATGTTGGCAACGTCGGGATCGGGACGACGACCCCGACTCGTCCATTACACATGGCTAGTGGTGCCCACGTGACGACGGGGGGTGTGTGGACGGATGCCTCAAGCATCCAGTACAAGCAGGATGTCGCGTCGCTTCCACTCGACAAAGCCGTTGAGACGTTGCTCGGTCTCAATCCGGTCACGTTTCGCTATAAGAACGCCAAAGATGAAAAACACGTGGGCTTCATCGCTGAAGAAGTCCCAGAGTTAGTAGCTTCACAGGATCGCAAGGGCCTGAGTCCCATGGACATCATCGCCGTCCTCGTCAAAGTGGTGCAAGAGCAGCAGCGAGAGCTCGACACGCTGAAGCGAGAACTTGAGGCGCTCAAAACGAGACAAAAAGCCAACTTGAGGTGACTGATGGCCAAGTCCAGCGTTGGGATCGTCTTGCGGTCGAAGTCGGTGGAGGTCTTTGAGGCTCACCGAGGAGGGCGCGGGCTACAGGTGAAGCAAGTGGCTTCAGAAGCCATCCCAGAGTCTGACCATCCGGATGTCGCGCAGGCGATCCGATCCGCCTTCTCGCGAGCTGGGGTCAGCGCAACATCCGTGGGGGTCTCCGTCGCCTCCCAGGATGTGTTGCTGCGGTTTTTCACCTTGCCACAGCTCCCTCCAGCGGAGCGGGAGAGCGCTGTGCAGTTTGAAGTTCGCAAATATCTTCCCTTCAAGATCAGTGAGCTTGTCTGGAGCTTCCATGCTGTTGAACAACCGTCAAGCAAGGACCTGGCGATTGTCTTTGTCGGAATTCGCGCTGAGGCATTCAGGCGCATTGCTGAGTGGTTGAAACAAGCGGGCGTTTCTCCCGCGTGGATCGAAGCGCACTGGGTCAGCCTTTCCCGCCTCGCGCCGGAGATCCCCAAGGCCTCCGAGCATGAGTTTGTGGGCCTCGTGGATGTCGAGCCCCATGTGGCGCATATCGTCATTGCGAAGGATCGCGCTCCCTATCTGGCTCGGGACGTGAGCCTGAACGTGACCCGTGAATCACTGGCCTCAGGTTTGGCGGCCATCGATCCGCGGGCGGAACTGTTGCTCAGCGAGTTGCGCCTGTCGATCGATTTCTTCAAGCGCGAATACCCAGCGGCCGCGGTGAGCCAAGTCATGCTGTTTGGTGATCAGGCAGTCATTGAACCGTGGTGTGGGTACTTTGCCTCTCACCTCCCCTCTCCGGTGATCATGGGACGCTTGCCGGTTGAGCTGAGCCACGAGCAATCAGCCAACCTCCAACTGGCCTGCGGAGCGGGTCTCATGATGAGACAGGCCCACCCGCAAGCCCCACGACTCGGATTTCAAGAGCCGCTCAGCGCTCAGGCAGGGGCCCGGACGTGGGTAGCTCAGTGGCCACAGCTTGCCCAGATGCTGAGCCAGCTGCGGTTGGTTGGCTTACTCCAGTCGATGGCAAGACCCCTTGCTGTGCAAGGAATCGCCGCGCTGGTTGCGCTCATTGGCGTTGCGCTCTTTGCACATCACCAGCTTGTCCGCAAGCAACAGGAGCTGACGTCGATCACCCGGACCATCACTGAGGATCCCTTGGGCCTCAAGGCCAAACCGCATGCCGAGTTGCAGACCTTTCAAGAAGACGTCACTCGTCGCCTGGCGTTCCTGCGCCAGGCCATTCAGCACAGGGTCTTGGTCTCTGAGAAACTTGACGCGTTGGCCAAAACGCTGCCAGACGGGATGTGGCTTGAGTCCATCACGTATCAGGATCGGCCGGATAGCCTCACTGCCCAGCGGCCCACCTTGACCCTGCAAGGGGCGTGTTTCCTTCCGCAATCCCCAGGGGGCGAACTGCGCGTGATCAGCGAGTTTATCCAGCGGATCAAGCAGAATCCCCAGTTCTTCCGTGGCTTTACCATGACGCAACTTGGTCAAATCGAGATCAAGCAAGGAGCCGATGCGCTAAAGCCGTATTCCTATCGGACCTTTGCGCTGAACTGCCAGTCAGAACAGAAACTTTAAAAAGGACGCATAAAACCATGAAACCGACCTTAGTCTCTGGCTTGATGATGCTTGCGTTGACAAGCGTTTTGGGCTATCATAACATCTATCGACCACATCAAGCCCGCGTCCAAGCGCTTGAGAAGCAGCTGATCGAGCAGCGCCAGACGCAGGAGCTGCGAGAGCAGGTGGCTCGGTCTCTTGAAGAGCTCGAACGACTTGAGCAACAGCTTCCCCGTGAGCCTGAGACAGAAGCGCTGGTCCGTGAGATTAGCAAGCTCGCTGAGGAGGCAGGAGTGCAGCTGACGTCGATCATCCCGCAGAGTCCGAAACCCCTCCGGGGATTCACCCACCTGTCTGTCCAGCTTCAAGTGGTGACCTCGTACCACGAGCTGGGCAAGTTCATCAGCGTCCTCGAAAACGCCAAGCCCTTTATCAACATTGATGAGCTCGGCCTCGGTCAACGAGATCCTTCAGGCAGCACTCAGGCGAGGATGACCGTGAGCACGTTAGCCCCCGCACCAGGCACGAGCTCATCCCGATGAGCACCACGGTGAAGGCAAAGGTTGAAGGGATCATCGCGCTCGTCCTGCTGGCAGTCTTTCTCAAGATGATGGTGGGCACGCTCAAAGGGACTGGCATCCTCGGCAAAACCTCCAACCGCTCAGAATCCACAACGACAAGCCTCGCATCCAACCCACCGAATCAGCAGACGAACCCCTCACAGAGGAGCGAGCCCACCATGGCCTCTACGGCGCAGTCAACCGGTGGCCAGCCGGCGGTGGCCCGATACACGGCCGACACGGTGCGGGATCCCATGACGAGTTTGCTCCCGACACGAATGCGTCCCGAGCAGTCCACGGGAGCGCGGTCCACCGTCGTGCCATCCGTGGTTTCCTCACCGGCTCCATCTCCTCAGCCACCTGCCCTGGCCATTCAAGGACTGATCTGGGGTGGACCGCGTCCTCAGGCCTTGATCAACGGCGAGCTGTTTGACATAGGGGAAACGGTTCAGGGAGCTCGGATTGTTGCCATCTCACGGGACGGGATCACGGTTGACGTCCAGGGCTCCACCTTTGTGTTACAACCCAAGAAATCAAGCCAGCCACTGTCTCGGACGTTGAGGCCTGGAGGGGGGCCCTTGACTCGAGAACCTCAGCACCCAGTTCCGAAACCACCGATGATGAGAGGTGAGCGATGAGGCAACAGCTGTTGTGTCGGCTTGTGGGAAGTCTCGGGCTCTTCCTGCTGATGAGCCCAACGCCAAAGGCTCAGGAATCCCCGAAAGGCGAACGGGGTCGCCAATGGACCATGACGGTGGTCTCGCCTGGTCTGACCGAGAGCGGCTTGGAGGAGCCCGGCGGGCTCATCCCGCCCATGAGAGTCTCGATGGATTTCCAAGACGCCAACCTGAAGGATGTGCTCAAGACGTTTTCTCAACAAACCGGCATCAACGTCATTGCCAGCGAGGAGGTGGGAGACCGCATGGTGACCCTCTACCTTGAGGAGGTCACCCTCCTGGATGCCCTGGATCAGATTCTGGCAGCGACTGGGCTCACCTATGAACGTCCTCTGGGAAGCCAGATTTATATCGTGAGATCCAAACCAAAAGCGGAAGCCCCAGAGGTGGTGGCCCACACCAAAGTCTATAAGCTGCGGTTTGCACGGGTGTCGGCGTCGAAGCTGGCGACAGCCGCGGCCTCACTGGGGCCGACTGGTGCCGGACTCGCCATCGGGGGAGTCGGTGGGGCGGGGGGTGGGGGCGTGACCACAGGGGGGATCGGGATTGATCAGATTATTGCGCAACTCCTCACGTCGCGAGGACGCGTGATGGTCGATGGCCGAACCAATAGCCTCGTGGTCACCGATATTCCAGAGAACTTCGCTCGCATCGAAGCCACCCTCAACGCCCTGGACGTGAAGACCCCCCAGGTCATGATTGAAGCCGAAATCTTGGAGACCAATCTCTCGAAGCTGAAGGATCTGGGGATTGAATGGGGCAGTGACGCAGAAGGCACGCACGTGGCCTTCACGGGGGCCAGCCGAACCACGCGCTTTCCCTTCCTTGATCCGTTTCATGGTGAACGCACAACCGCTGGAAAGATCACCGTTGGCACGCTGGACTTCTCTACGCTCAAAGCGGCACTGCAGGCGCTGGAACAGGATGCCAGCACGAAGATCCTGGCGCGTCCCAAGGTGTTGACCCTCGACAACGAAACCGCCATCATCAAGCTCAGTAGCGAGCAAGCGGTGGCGGTCCAAAGCGTGTCGATCCCGCAAACGAATCAAGTGATCTCAACACCCGAGCGGATGACAACCGGGGTGATCCTCTCCGTGACCCCACAGGTGAATGATGATGGGTTTGTGACCATGCTTGTCGAGCCCTCGGTGACAAAAGTGGTGACGTCCGAGGTGTCCAAGAGCGTGGTCGACCCAAAGACCAGAAGCGCCCGGGCGATGGTTCGCATCCGGCAAGGCGAGACGCTCGTGTTGGGTGGGCTGATTGATCGCAGCGAAAAAGAGTCGGTCCAACGGGTTCCTCTCCTCTCGAGCATCCCCCTGCTCGGCGCGGCCTTTAAGAACACGGAAGTCAACGATGCGGCGAGCGAGCTGATCGTGTTTGTGACACCGCGCATCATGGCCGAACCTCTCAAGGGTCAGGTGGCGGCGGTGGGCGAGGCGCCGTTTGCGGAGCGCGAGAAAGAGGCCAGCCCCGCGCGGTACGAGACGATGGAAGAAACACTCAATCGCCTCGAACGACCATCGATGTAATGGCCTGAAGGGGAGTCCCGACGATGCCAGTCTTGAAGTTGGGGGTCAAGTTGGGCGAGACGCTCGTGAAGGCGGGCTTGATCTCCCAGCAACAATTGAATAAGGCCCTCGAGATCCAGCGCGGCACCACGAAACGGATCGGAGAGATCCTCGTGGAATTGGGGCTGGTGAACGAGCTCGATATTGTCGTCGCGTTAAGCAGGCAGTTGGAGATTCCGTACGCGACGCGAGCCTCCGGCGTGCTGAACCCGCCGAAAGGGGAAGGACTGGAAACCCTGGTGCCTGCGGAATTCGCCAAGCAGCATCGCGTCTTACCGCTCTCACGCCACCTCAACTCGCTGACGGTCGCGTGTGTCGATCCGCTCGATCTGATCACCATGGATAACCTCAGCCGGTTAACGGGCTGTGAGATCAACCCGGTCGTCACACCCACAGTCGATCTCGGACACGCGATCGACGCGTTCTATGGGGAGCGTTCCTCCTTTGAAGACGCCGTGACGCAGTCACACCAGGTGGCTGAGGAGGCCACGGCGAAAGAGGAACCCATCTTGAGCCTTGACCGGCTCAAGGAGGCTGCTGAAGAAGCGCCCGTCATCCGCCTGGTCGACCTCATCATCCGCCAGGCGATTAAGGAGCGGGCGAGCGACATCCACATTGAGCCGTTTCACGGGATGCTTCGCCTTCGCTACCGCATTGATGGGGTGCTCTATGAAATCAGCCCTCCCGCCAAAACGCTGCATCTGGCCATGATCTCACGCATCAAGATCCTCTCCAAGCTGGACATCGCCGAGAAACGGCTGCCGCAAGACGGCGGATTCACGATGATGATGGAGACCCAAGAGATCGACTTTCGTGTGTCCACGGCCCCGACCATCTATGGGGAGAAAGCCGTCATCAGGATTCTGAGGAAATCCCCCGAACTCCTCGACCTCACGCGGCTCGGATTCGAGCCAGCGGAGCTGGAGCTCATCCGCCAACCCATCCACACGCCTCATGGGTTGATGCTCCTGACGGGGCCAACGGGATGCGGCAAAACGACCACGCTCTATGCCACCCTCAATGAGATTCGGTCACCGAAGAAAAACATCATCACGGTTGAAGATCCCGTGGAGTATCGCTTAGACGGCGTCAACCAAACCCAGATCAAACCGTCCATTGGCTTGACCTTCGCCAAGGCCTTACGAGCCTTCTTACGGCAAGACCCGGATATCATCATGGTGGGAGAAGTTCGGGATCTGGAAACCGCCGAGATCTGCGTCCAGGCGGCCCTCACCGGGCACCTCGTCCTGAGTACCGTCCATACGAACGACGCGCCCTCTGCCGTGACGAGGTTGGTCGATCTCGGCGTCGCTCCATTTCTTCTGTCGTCCACGCTGTCGCTGGTGGTGGCGCAGCGGCTCCTGCGTCGGCTCTGTCTCCAATGCCGGGAGGCGTATGAACCATTGCCCACCATCCGGGAGCAATTTCAGATCACGGAGGAACTCCTCTATCGCGCGAAGGGGTGCGAACAGTGCAGCAACACGGGCTATCGGGGTCGGGTGGGCGTGTATGAGGTCTTGAGTTTTACACGGGAGCTCCGAGAACTGGTGGCCAAGGGCACGCCGCACCATGTCATGAAGGATGTCGCCGTCCAGCAGGGGATGAAGACCCTTGGGCAAAGCGGCTTGAAGAAAGTCCAGATGGGCCTGACCAGTCTTGAAGAATTTGAGAGCGTGGTGCTCTTGGAGCAGACCTAATGCCAGGCTTTCTCTACATGGCACGGGATCGCCGAGGCACGCTACAAAGCGGCCAGTTGGATGCGGTCGACGAGGATGAGGTGGTCGCCGTGTTGCAAAGCCGCGGCCTGATTGTGACCAGGCTCTCACGCAAGACGACTGAGGTGGACCAAACCCTCCAGCGGCGGCAGACGGCTCGCCGGTTGCATGGCAAGGTGACCTCGGATGATCTGGTCCTGTTCTGCCAGCAACTGGCGACCTTGATCGATGCGGGCATTCCCCTCCTGAAGAGTTTAGAGGTCCTCTCCAATCAGATTGAAAGCCGGGCGCTCCTGATTACCGTGGAGCAGATCCGCCATGACATCGAAGCCGGGCAGACCCTTCGCGATGCCTTGGCGAGACACCCACGGATCTTCTCAAATTTCTGGGTCAATCTGGTTGAAACCGGAGAGGCCAGCGGCCACCTGGCCCAATCCCTCCATCATTTGGCCAGCTACCTCGAGTCCTCCCGGAACCTCAAACGCAAGGCCGTCACAGCCTTGACCTATCCAGCCCTCCTGATTGCTGTCGCCGTGGCAGCCTTGGCGGTCTTTACCATTAAGATTATCCCGATCTTTAGCGGGGTCTTTGAGTCGATGACCGTTCGACTGCCTCCGTTGACGCTCGCGGTGCTTGGCTTAAGCCGATTCGCCCAACGCTACTGGGTGCTCGTCACCTTGGGCCTCTTCGCAGGCGGCTACGGGCTGCGGTGGTTTATGCGAACTGAACAGGGGCGGTGGTTTGTCGACCGGCTGCAATTGCGCCTGCCGGTCTTCAGCCAATTTTTCGTCCACTTCCAACTGGCTCAGTTTAGCCGAGGCATGGCGACCCTCCTGGAAAGCGGGGTGCCGATTCTCTATGGGTTGGAGATTATGGAGCATAGCGCCTCGAACCAGGTCTACGGGCGGGCCATTGGGCGCGTCAAGGCGCAGGTCCGAGAAGGGACGTCCTTGGCGGACCCCATCGAGGCAACCGGGCTGTTTCCCGCCATGGTGATCCAGATGATCCAAGTGGGCGAAGAGATTGGGGAACTGGGCAAAATGCTGGATCGGGTGGCGTCGTATTACGAGCAGCGCGTGGAGACGTTCATTGAACGGTTGGCGATCCTGTTTGAACCACTGGCCATCTCGGTGATGGCGGTCGTGATTGGGACCTTGGTCCTGGCGATGTTTATGCCGATCTTCCAGTTAGCGGGATCCGCGGGATCAGGTGTGTAGCCCAAGTGCGGAGGTTCGGCGTGACGCAGTCAACGGTGGTGTCTTACTTTGACCACACCGCAGAGCCCGCAAAAGCACCGCAAAAGCGCAACGGGAAGTCTCCGAGAGACTTTGCGTCTTTGCGGATTTTGCGATTTTGCGGTGTCAACGTCAAATTGAGACAGTACCCAGTCAACCGGCAACTTGACAAGCCAATTCCAAGGAGGCTAAGATGCACAGCAGAGTCATGGGGCTACGCAGGCGATCAGTCGAGCGTGGGATCATTCACGAAGTGGTAGGGAAAGGAGGCGGGATGAGACGAAAAGGGTTCACGTTGCTTGAACTCGTGATGGTGGTGATCATTATCGGCATTTTGTCGTCCATTGCCTTACCCCAGTTCCTGAAGACCCGTGAACGAGCGCGGATGACTGAGGCGCTCTCCATCCTGGGGCAGATCCGCAGCTCCCAAATACGGTACTATATCGAGAAAGGCACCTATGCGAACGCCATCGGACAACTCGACTTCGATCCCTCACCGACTGGGGCGCTCGTGGGGACCTCAGCGTACAGCTATGGCATCACCAGTGGAAGCAACGTGGAGTTCTGTGCCAATGCAACGAGGAATAACTCGAGCGTTTCACTGCCGGCCGCCGCGGGTTGCGCGGCGACGGGGAACTACGTCATTCGTCTCAACGCGAATGGGGTCTTTTTCGGGACCGATTGTCAGTCCACGGCTTCGACGTGTTCGTAGGAAGTCAAAGTAGGGTAGGGAAGTTAGGGGTCAGGCTTGAAAGATTGAAAATTTCCCTTGACACGAGGCGGGCGTAGCGGTACGATCGGCTTCCTTGATCATCCGCGTGTGAAGACCATGGCCCGCCAGCCTCGTGTGGAATTTCCTGGTGCCTTCTACCACGTCATCACGCGCGGGAACAACCGACAGGTCGTGTTCCGCGACACCCAGGACTACCGCCGGCTTCTCGAGTCCCTCACCGCACTCCATCAGGACAGCGATGTTCGCGTGTATGCGTTTGTCCTGATGCCCAACCACCTTCATCTCTTGATCGAGACTGGGCAGGAGTGGCTTTCGCACTTCATGCAGCGGCTTTTGACTCGCTACACGATGACATTCAATCGGCGGCACCGGCAAAGCGGCCATCTCTTCCAGGGTCGCTACAAGGCCCTCCTTTGTCAAAAGGAGTCCTACCTGCTTGAACTGGTACGGTACCTCCATCTGAATCCCGTCCGGGCCCGTCTGGTTCACAGGCCCGAGCAGTGGCCCTGGAGTAGTCACCGGGCCTATCTGGGGCTTCAGCATCTGCCAGTTGTCGAAAGCCATTGGGTCCTTCGCCAATTTGGACGCACCCTGCCTCAGGCAAGGCAAGCCTACAGGAAATTCATCAGCGACGGACTGGACGCGGACTCTTGTGAAGACCTGACTCAAGGCGTGCACAACGGTATCTTGGGAGACGGGGCGTTTATTGAGCAGATACAACGTCGAGCGCGAGGTGGAAGAGGAGAAGCTGCTGCGAGCTTCCGGCCAACATTGACGCTCCACGAGCTGCTTGAGCGCGTCAGCAAGCTCGTGGGCCTTCCCACGGAATCCGTCATCGCCAGAACAGGAGGGCGCCAGGCTTCGTTGGCAAGGGCGTTGGTTGCGTATGTGGGAACCATCAGGCTCGGGTACAGGGGCCGGGTGCTTGCGACGTTTTTACACTGCGATCCCTCAGCCATTACTCATGCGGTCCGGCGGCTTCACGATTCCTTGGAGCACAAGGGGGCCCTGAGCGCCCATGTGGCTCGCCTTGTGGGCGGGTGAGTATGATATTCAACTTTTCAAGTCTGACTCCAATGGGTGACTCCAATGGGGCAGTAGCTCAGCTGGGAGAGCGCGTGAATCGCACTCACGAGGTCAGGGGTTCGAGCCCCCTCTGCTCCACTGAACTCTACGCTTCGGGGATCGAAGGGAGCGCCGAGCCCCCTCTGCTCCACCAAAATTGTTCAATGTGGAAAGTGTAATGTGTAACTGAAGTTTTGCAAAAACGCTTTTTGACACCACAGAATCACAGAAGCACCACAGAAACACAGAGAAATCCCGTCGAGAACATCTCTGTGCTTCTGTGGATTTCTGTGGCCTCTGTGGTGTGGGCGGGCATTTTGCAAAAGTCCAGGTGTAATGCAAAAGAAAGACGTTCGACGCCCCTATTACACGTTACACCTTTCACATTACACAATCCTCAGTGAACCGCTTCCTGATCTCACCCAACAAGATCCGAGGCTCAACGATTACGCTCGATGATCCCCGCGAACTCCACCATGTCTTGGATGTCATGCGGCTTGGTGTGGGGGATCAGCTGGCCTGCTTCGATGGCCAAGGGACCGAGTATGTTGGCACGATTAGCCGAAAGACCGGACGAGGACTCATCATCCAGATTGTCCGCACGTCCCACAAGCCCCAACAGACGGCGACCCTGTGGCTGGCCCAAGGGCTCCTGAAGGCTGACCACTTTGACTGGGTCGTCCAAAAGGCCACCGAACTGGGAGTCGCGCGGCTCTCTCCGATTCTGACGCATCACACGGTGATTCGACTGACGACTGATCAAGGACGTCTGAAGCATACGCGGTGGCAGCGCATTGCTCAAGAGGCGGCTAAGCAGTGTCGGCGGACGACGCTCCCTCTCGTTGATCCCCCACAACCCTTTGAGAGGTTTCTTCTCTCTGCGCCCCCGACAGCCCTACTCCTCATGCCCACCCTGACCACAACCGCCATCCCGCTCAGTGAAGCACTCAAGGCGCATCGCGCAGCTCACGAGGTGATCATCCTGATCGGGCCTGAAGGCGATTTCAGTCGCGGGGAAGTGGCGTTTGCCGAGGCGCACGGTGCCCGGCCGGTGTCGCTGGGACCACTGACGCTCCGGGCCGAGACAGCCGCAGTGGCCACGCTCGCCATCGTGCAGTATGCCTTGGGTTCCTCATGATCCAGGAGGAACTTCGGCAGATCCATTGGCTGGCAACCATCAGCCTGCTAGCGTTTTCCATACTGTGGCTTGCCCGGTGGCCAGCGTTCCCGTTGTTTCTTGACCCGTACTACCATCTCCTCGTCGCCCAACAAATTGTGGGAGCCGGCGGACCAATCCTATATGAATGGTGGCAAGACGCTCCGGTTGGGCGACCGCACCTCTACCCGCCGCTCTTTCACTGCGTCCTTGCGGGATTCCTGAAGGCAGACTGCTCACCGATTGTTGCGATTCGACTGATGAGCGTCCTGGTCATGCCAGCCTTGCTGGCCTCAGTCTATCTGACGATGCGACGCCTATTTTCCCCATCGGTTGCCTTGGCGAGTCTGTGGATGGCCATGATGCCGTACGCTTGGATCCACTGGGTGGGTGGCCAGACGTTGGCCTCAGGGATAGCCTTGATTGAACTGCTGTGGTTCCTCGTGGCCGTTGTTGAGCGGCGTCTCGTCGCCGGAGCGTCTCTCCTTGCGCTGTTGTTCTATACCCACTTGGGTTTCCCCTGGCTTGCGCTGGCCAGCGTGGCGTGGGCGTATGGGCTCAAAGGTCTGACAGATCTGCGACCGCTCTTGCACAGTACGGGCTGGGGAACCCTCCTGGCCGCGCCCTGGCTCATCCATCTGATTCGCCACCTGGGGCGACTCCATGTTACCGCACGCACAGAGAATGACATCCTGGAGTTTTTTCCCCTCCTGGTGTTCCTCGCTGTTGTCGGGGCGCTGCAGTGCTGGAAACGTCGTGGGCCCGCTCGGGTGTTGCTTGGGCTGTGGCTGGGCTTCTGCTTGATGGCCTATCCCTACACCTTCCGCTGGGTGAGCTGCGAAGGACTGCTGCCAATGAGTCTCTTGGCAGGATATGGCGTGGAGGCTCTTTCGCGTCGCATGACGAACCACTGGCCACGGGTTCCCTGGTTGGGGATCGGGCTCCTCAGCGCAGGTGTGGCCTTTGCGCCTGCCATTGAGATCGGTCCATCCGTCCCCTTGAGCGGGACTGAGCCCCTGTCAGCTTGGTCCAGGGCTCGACCCGTGAGCCTTGAGGTCCTCTGGCCAGAGACCACGCCCTTTCGGCTCCTGGGCTGGGGACCGAGGGAGCAATCCGGGTCGGAGATTCGTCTCTACGGCCCCCTGATGGCAGGGTTAGCCCACATGGTGGCGGGGCTGACTCACCCACGAGAAATCATCTGGTCAAATGCTGCGTATGCAGGGGGATTGATGGCGGTGCTTGCGCATCGTCCGATGTCCGCGGCGATGTTCTATGAAGTCTTGCCAAGCTCCCCGTTTGATCCGGTCGCCGCGGCTCACCTGATCGTCTGGTTTAAGATTGGATCGCTGCCAGGGATCCCCACGCTCCCGAGCCTGCTCCAGCGCTACCCGTTGCGTCTTGTGGCTGAGGATGCCTTGGCGTTTCTCTTTCGCAATCCCGGAGCCACTCAGCTTGCACAAACACCACAAGCGGCTATTCCGCTTCTGGTCGCATTTATGCTATTATGTGGACTCATCGGACTCATCCTCTGGGATTTCCATCGCACAAGGGGCGAATCAGGCGATCATGGCTAGACTCAAAGAGATCTTCATTAGCGCTGAGACCCAAGAGACCCGGGTGGCGGTGACAGAGAACAAGCGCCTGGAGGAGTTCTACGTCGAGCGCAAGGATGATCACCGCTTGGTCGGGAGCATCTTCAAGGGCCGAGTGACGTCCGTGGTCCCGGGGATCGGCGCGGCGTTTGTCGATATCGGGCTTGGGAAAAACGGCTTTTTGTACGTGTCAGACATCGTGGAGCGACCGCCGGAGGATGAAGTGATCTTGGAGGGCGACTCGCCGCCCCGGCACGAGTCGCGTCGGCGCTCACGGATCGAAGAGTTGGTGAAACCGAACCAAGAGCTCCTCGTCCAAGTCGTGAAAGAGCCCTTCGGGACTAAGGGGGCGCGCCTCACGACTCATTTGAGCCTGGCTGGTCGGTACCTGGTTTTGATGTGTCATGACTCACGGCTTGGCATCTCCAAGCGGATCGAGGATGCCAAGGAGCGCTCGCGGCTTCGTGAAATCCTCAGCCGTCTTCGCGTCATGCCAGAATCAGGCTTCATTGTGCGGACGGCAGGCACGGGGAAGGGGGAGAAGGAGTTTATCCGAGACGTGCGCTACCTCTCCGATCTGTGGCGGCAGATCACCAGGCAGGAACGGCGCGTGAAAGCCCCCTTCTGCGTTCACCAAGAGTATGATCTGGCGCTGCGGGTGCTCCGGGATAGTTTCACGGAAGACGTGCACCGAATTGTGGTCGACTCGCGGGCTGAGGTCAAGCGGTTGAGCAAGTTCCTGCGTAACTTGTTGCCTGGGGTCCGGGTGCGGCTTGACTACTATCGAGGAGAGGAGCCGCTCTTCGAACGTGAGGGACTGGAAGAGCAGATTACCGCGCTCTTTGACAAACGGGTGCCGCTGCCCTCTGGGGGCTCGGTCGTCATCGAGCCGACTGAGAGCATGGTGGCCATTGATGTGAACACGGCTCGGTTCACCGGACGGCGGAACCTCGAAGAAACAGCCTTTCAGGTCGATAAAGAAGCGGCGGTGGAGATTGCGCGGCAGCTTCGCTTGCGCGATATCGGCGGGATCGTCGCGATCGATTTCATCGATCTGGAAAATCCAGAGCATCGTCGGCAGCTCGTCAAGACGCTCGAAGAGGCGCTGAGCCGCGATCGGGCTAAAACCAACCTCGTGTCATTTTCTGAAATTTGTGTCGCAGAAATCACCCGACAGCGCATGCGCCGTTCAGTCGAGACCGTGTCCTATCAAAGCTGCCCCTACTGTGGGGGTCGAGGGAGCGTCAAATCAGTCACGACCATGGCCATCCAAGCGATCCGCCAAGCGAAACGGGCCCTCAAGGGGATACGCCGCAAGACCTTAGAGCTGTTTGTCCATCCCCAAGTCGCCGTGCGGTTGCTCCAAGACGATCGTCCAGCCTTAAGCGCCCTTGAAGCTCAGGCGCAGGCCAAAATCCTCGTCATGTCAGACCCCAGCCTCCACCTCGAGCAGGTTAAAGTCCAGGTTTCGAATTAGGAAAGGACGAGCCTCACTGGCCATTTGGCAGCGTTGTCGTTCGTCCGTGGAGGGCGTTCGACCTCGGTGGGTCGTTCTCTACGTGGGTGTGCTTGTCTGCTTGAGCGTTGGGTTTCTCATCAGATGGCCGATCGTCGCTGGGGACACTGACGTCTGGTATCACCTCAACGCCGGTCGGTATCTGGTTGAGCACCACGCCATTCCCCAGACCAGTTTCTTTTCGTTCATCCCTCGGGACTGGGTGGATTACTACTGGCTATTCCAAGGGGTGGTCTACCTGCTGTATTCGTGGTGGGGCTATTATGGCTTGATTGCCTTCCGCGCCCTCCTGTACCTGGCCACCATTGCCCTGATCGCGATCTATCTCTTCCGCACCGTTGACCACGACGAGGCCCATGGATGGTCTGCGGTCATCTTGACCCTGTATGGCCTCGTGTTACTTCCACGAGCCCTCCTGGTCAGGCCACATCTGGTGACGTACCTGTTCATGGTGGTCTTCCTCGTCATCCTCGAGCGACATCCTCGTCAGGCCAAGTACCTGCCCGTCCTCGCGGTGCTCTGGTGCAATCTTCATGGCATCGCCTATCCCGTGATGTTATGGCTCGCTGGGTCGTACGCCCTTGAGTATTTCATCACCCGGCTCACGGGCCGGGTGGTGCCAGACCGTCCGGCCCGCGCGTTTCTGTTGCCCACGGTGCTCTCGATGGTCGCCATCTACCTGACGCCTCATGGGACTCGGCTCTTGGGGGTCCCATTTGCCTCGATGAGCTACGCGGGGCAGTTCATTCAAGAATTTCACCCTATTGCCCTAGGCGATCTCGCGTCGTTTCAGATTTCGCGATTCACCCCTTCCTACCTGACGGTCTTTAACCTCTTGGTCCTGGCGGCGTGCGCCGCTTTCATCAGTGCCATCGTCAACCGTCAGATCCGGATCAGTCACTTCTTGCTGTTGGGGGGAGGGCTCTTCCTCCTCTTGACACGGGGCGTTCGCTTCATGGATGAGTTTGCCCTGCTAGCCTTGCCCCTCATCAACGCCAATCCTCTGCGTCTCGTCCAGTTCAGACGTCAGGTTCCAAGGCCGATGGCCCTGTTCTTCATTGTCCTCATGATGGCGATGCCACTGAAGTTCTTGGCACAGCTCTTTGGCCATCGACCGGCCTACCCCTTTTCCCACCGGGGGCTTCCCCATGGGGTCGCGACGTTTTTGAATCACCTTGACGTCGGTGGTGCGGTGTTCAATCATCCCGACACCGGAGGCTACCTTCAATGGGCCCTTCCTCCAAGGTATCGGATCTTCATGGATATGCAGGTCCCCTTTCTTTTCACTGCAGAAGATTTCTACCTGGCCAGGTCTGCCTTTATGGAACAAGGCATCCTGGCCAAAATCGTGTCACGGTATGATCCATCGTTCATCACTGCGCCCTATACCCATCCCCAGTTTCCCGAGATGATCCGCCAGTTCCCGCAGTTTGAGCTGGTGTTTTTCGACGACGCCGAGGTCCTCTACCTGAATGCACAGCACAACCCAGCCCTCGCCAAGCAGTATGCGCTCAAGGCGGTTGATCCCTTTGCGCTGAGGGAACGAAGCACAACGCTTGCGATGACGACCACCCACCCGGATCCCGTTTTGGGCGAAGTCTCCAAGCTGTTTGCGCTCTACCCGGATTGCGGGATCACGAACTACAGCCTCGCCCTGGCGTATCACGCCATGGGATCGTACGATCGAGTCCTGCCTTTTGCTGAGGCCATCATCAGGAATTTTCCGGAGTCCCCCACAGGGTATTGGTTGAAGGGCAGGGCATACCAAGGGCTTCGGGCATTCGATCAAGCCCAGGCTGCCTATCTGCAAGCCTTACAGCGAGCCGAGTCCTCAACCCGGATGGCCGTGTCTAACGCGCTGGGGACCCTGTACCTTGAACACCGGCGGTATCAACAGGCGTATGAGGCCTTCAAGAAATCGTTCGATATCTTTTCACCAACGACAACCCGTGAAGAGTTATACAACCTCGGCTCGTCAGCGCGTCTGGCTGGGAAGCGAAAAGAGGCGGAGGCGATTTTGACCTATGTGTCTGAGTACAAGATTCCGCCAGATGACACGGCTTGGCGTGAGCAGGTCCGGCGTGAGTTAGTGCAATTGGGTGTTCACCTTGATGAGTAACACACGCGCGGGAATCTTGGTGTGCTACAATCCTCAATGCTGAGGGATGGTCGTAGATGACGCGACACCCGTCTCCCGCTGACTTGCCGAAGCTCCTCCTGAAGCCCCTGTCGGTCTATATTCTCATCCTCTTTGGGATCAGCGCCTTCTATCTTCTCAGCCGGCCGATCGTGGCCGGGGACACCGACCTCTGGTACCACCTGAACGGCGGCCGGTACATCCTGGAACACCAGACGATCCCAAGGACGAGTTTCTTCTCATTCGTTACACCCCCGCGACAGTGGGTAGACTACTACTGGCTGTTCCAGGTGCTCGTCTACAGTCTCTACACGACGTGTGGATACTACGGCCTCATTGCCCTCCGAGCTGGGCTGTATTTCGCGACAGCGGTGTTGCTGTTCGTGTTTCTCCTGAAAGGCCCCAAGGACCGACAGTCACTGCCCTGGTGTGCCCTCCTCGCGGCGTTAGGAGGGGTCATCCTCCTTCCTCGGGCAGAGCTCGTGAGGCCGCATCTCTTTTCCTATCTGTTCATCATGAGCTTTTTGTACATCTGTGAATGTCGACCGCAGAAGGCGATGGTTCTTCCGATCCTTGCCATCCTCTGGACCAACCTGCATGGGATCGTGTACCCGGTCCTCCTACTCGTGTGTGGGGCCTATGGGCTCGAGGCGGGCCGTCGGTGCCTGAGACGCAAAGAATCTTGCGCCAGGGAGGATCGGATCGTGCTGGCTGCCCTTGCCCTTTCCATGCTCGCACCCCTGCTCACCCCCCATGGGCTTCGCCTCTTGAAGGTCCCGTTTCAATCCCTGGCGTATGCATCGCACACCATCATGGAATTTCGACACCTGACGATCGAAGACCTCTTGTCGTTTGGAATTGCGACCATGATCCCGTCATTTCAGACCTTCGTGAATCTGATTGGCCTCCTGAGTGGATTGGTGTTGCTCAACGTCGTGACGAAGCGACAACTCAGGATCAGCCATTTCCTCTTGTACGTCGGTGGGCTCGTCTTATTGGCAAACGGTGTGCGCTTTGTGGTTGAGTGGACCTTGCTGTCCCTGCCGCTCCTCAAGTCGCATCCGTTGTTTCCGCCTGACCACATGAGACGAACCCCCCCGACCCCACTGTACCTGGTGCTTGAAGGGATGCTCATGGTGATGCCGCTCATGTTCGTCCAGTCGTTTTTTGCCGTGCAGCGTCGATATCCGGTTTCATATCAAGGGCTGCCGCATGGGGTCGCGACATTCCTGAATCGGATCGACGCAGGCGGGAACGTCTTGAATCATCCCAATACGGGGGGGTATCTGCAGTGGAGGCTCTATCCGCGATATCGGATCTTCATGGATATGGAAGTCCCGTTCCTCTTTACCACTGAGGACTTGCAACGGTCTAGCTATATCTTTGTTGAGGAGGAAGCGCTCAGAAACGCCCTCACCCAGTACGACCCCTCGTTCATCACGGTGCCCGCGGACTCTTCCACCTTCGGCGACTTGATAAAAAAATTTCCTGAATACGTGGTGGTGTTCTTCGATGATTTCGAGGTCCTGTATGTCAATTCCCATCATCACCCATCCCTCGCTAAGCGCTATGAACTCAAAGGGGTTGATCCGTTTAAGCTCAGAGACCAACCTGTCGATGAGGTCATCAAAGATCAGAGCGGCCTGATCGCGTATTTGCCCCGGCTGCTTGAGCTCGACCCTGAGTGCGCGATCACGAACTACCTTGCCGGAAAACGGCTGATCGAGGACGGCGCGTATGACCGAGCGCTTCCATTTGCTGAGGCGCTGATTCGAGGCTTTCCTGAATTGCCAAGTGGTTATCGATTACAAGGAGAGGCGTTAGCCGGCCTCAAACTGTTTGACCGAGCTATCACGGCCTACCAGATGGCCATCGAACGCGCGAACGAGCCGACGACCCGACGGCTCTATAAGAAGATTGGATCCCTGCACTTGGAACGAGGGGAGTATGCAAAAGCCTACAAGGCCTTGCGAAAGACCGTGGATATCTACTCTGCTCGCGCGCCCCTTGAGGACCTGGCGAATCTGAGCGTTGCTGCGCTTCGGTCCGGAAAGACGAAAGAAGGACAAACCCTGCTCAGGGTGATCTATGCGTATAAGGCGTCTCCGCAGAACCAGGTGCAAATGGAACAGCTCAGAAACCAGTTGGCTCCAATCGGAGTTCCGGCTGAAGGGCGAGAAGGTAGCAAGGAGTCGTTTCGGGATCTCCTCACAGGCAAGACCAAATCCTCCGAAGAGGCCAGGTGATTCCATGAAACTCTCTGTCATCGTGCCGGCGTTGAATGAGGAACGGACCATCCGCCAGGTCTTGGAGCGGGTCTTGGAATCGCCCTATGACAAGGAGATTATCGTGGTGGATGATGGGTCAACGGATTCGACGCCCGCGATCTTGGAAGAATTCAAAACCCAGCATGGCATCCAGGTCTTCAGACATCCAACACGCTTGGGAAAAGGCGCGGCGTTGCGCACAGCGTTTGCTGCGGCGACAGGCGACATCGTGATTATCCAAGACGCGGATGGGGAGTATCATCCAGAGGAATACCCGCTGCTCATCCGGCCGATTACCCGGGGGTGGGCCGATGCCGTCTACGGGAGTCGGTTCGTCGGGGCCCATCGGGTGTTCCTCCTGTCCCATCGCCTTGGCAACTGGGTCGTGAATACCATCGCCAATCTCCTCTACGATACGATGTTGACGGATCTCGAGACGGGGTTCAAAGCGTTCCGTCGCGAGGTCCTCAAGCAATTTCACCTCCGCTCTCATGATTTTCGCATTGAGGTGGAACTCACCGCCAAGCTCTTCAAGGGCGGGTGTCGAGTCTACGAAGTCCCCATCTCGTATTCCGGACGCTCGTACGCGGAAGGCAAAAAGCTGACCTGGAAAGACGGGGTGCTGGCGCTCTGGGCACTCGTCGTGTTTCGATTTTGTGACTAGCGTTTCCCGATGAGTGCACGTCGTATCAAAAGGAGATTGAGCAGACGTTACATGCTCTAGCGGCTTCGGAGACCTTCAAACGTTGGGTTGGTCCGGTTGTCATTATGATGACCGGCGTGATCATGCTGTGGTGGAGTTGGGGCACGTGGCCGGACGTCTTGATTGATTTCGGGGCGCAGCTCTACCTCGCCTGGCAGCTTGCGGCCGGTCATATCACCTATGGTGATTTTGTGTACTTTAAAGGTCCGTTCTCGATGTATCTCAACGCCCTCGTGTTTCGCCTATTCGGCGTAAGCCTACAGACACTGGTGATCTGTAACCTCCTCATTATGGTTGTATTGATTTGGCTTTTATATCGGCTTCTTCAAGAGATTAGTGACCGATTTTCTGCAACGATCGGTTGCCTGATCTTCGTCACCATCTTTGCCTTTGGGCAGCTCGTGGGATACGGCAATTACAACTTTGTGTGTCCCTACTCACACGAAGTGACCCATACTGTCGTACTCTCTCTCAGCGCGCTCCTCTGTTTTCTTCAATATTTGAAAGGTGACCGCGCCGCCGCGTGGTTGAGTGGGACTGGCTTCTGTGTGGGCTTAGTCTTTCTAGCCGAGCCGATCGTATTCATATCGGTGAGTCTCGCGCTCATTCTTGGGATCGGTCTCGCGTTGTGGGTTCAGCGTGCTCCATTTCGCCGTATATGGGCAACAGGAGCAGTGTTCCTTGGCTTCGCACTCCTTCCAGTTGCCATTACATTTCTTCTGTTTCACTTGACGTTGCCCATTGCCCAGGCAGCGAGAGCGACTTTGGGGGCGTGGGCCTATGTCGTGAAACGTTCTACCTATGCCCTTATCTTCTACAAATGGTTAATGGGGACGGGTGAGCCATCCGTCAACATTGGGCATATGGTGACTTGGTTAACGTGGTATGCGGCTCTTTTTATCCCCAGCGCAGTCCTCAGTTTTCTTCCGAAAAGACGGAGGCCGTTTTCCACGATAATGACAATCGGACTATTTGGAGGGGTGAGTGGTTTCCTTGGATCTCACCCGATCAATTGGCTCGAATCCATTCGTCCCTTACCCATCTTTCTCTTGATCTTTGGATTGGTTTCTGTCGTGGGTGTTATCAGGCGGCGTCAGGATGCTCGCATTTGGCCTCGTCTGCTGATGCGCGCCGTCCTGGCTCTCTTTTCGCTGGGGCTGTTGGGTCGGATGTTGCTCAATGTGCATACCTACCATTATGGCTTTGCGTTGGCGATGCCGGGGACCCTTCTGTTGGTCGTTGCCTTGGTGGGTTTGTGGCCAGCCTCGATCATAAGCTTTGGAGGGGACGGCCGAATTTTTCGCGCGGTTGCGCTGGCCGTCATCGCGGTAGGGATTGCTGGTCATTTAGAACACAATCACCTGTTGTTTCAGCACAAAGTGATTCAAGTGTCTCGGGGCACGGATGCCTTCTTTGCGGACGGACGCGGCGTGCTTGTCAATGCGGTGCTAGACGACTTGTCGCATCGCATGAGTCCCAACAATACCCTGATGGTAATCCCAGAAGGGCCCATGATCAATTACCTGGCGCGGCGAGTGATTCCATTGCCATATCTCAGCCTGACACCGGTTCTGTTTCAGCGCGTGGGTGAGGGGCGTATTCTGGCGTCGTTTCGGGACCATCCGCCAGACTACATTGTCCTGGCGCATAAAGACACTTCTGAAGAAGGTTACCAGTTTTTCGGACGAGATTACGCGCAGAATCTGTTCGCATGGATCAACAGCCACTATCAAGCGATTCGGCTGTTTGGCGCGGTCCCATTGCAAGATGGGCGGTTCGGTCTACTCCTCTTGCAGCACATTGCGGTCAAGCCCGATTGACCAATGCGCGGCAGAAAGCCTCTCGGAGCGTTGCCGGGATGGGGCGCTCATTCAAGTCAATCTGGGGGCTGAACAGATACGAACGAGGCTTGAGTAACCATGGCCCAATGCGTGTGGTGCTGTAGTGAGTTGTCACCAACGCCATACTTGAGAGTGACGGATCGGTTACAACGCTTCTCTGGAACCTTCTGCTTTTATCTCTGTCAGCAATGCGGATCGGCTGTCTTGAATCCACGTCCAACTGAGGAACAAGCCAAGTCCCTCTATGAAGATTCGTATGTGTTTGAACAATTCCCCATTTCGTCACCTGGCGGCCTCCGACTCTGGAATCAGCTCGAGTGGAACCTGTTGTATCGACGTGGATATCTGCGGGATGTGAAGCATATCCGTCAGTTTCAAGGACCGGGACCGCTGCGTCTTCTTGATGTCGGATGCGGATCCGGCCTCAGGCTGAAGGTGTTCAGGGAAGAAGGAATTGCCGCAGAGGGAACGGAAGTCTCTGACCGCTTGCTTCGCTATGCGAACGAACGCCTTGGCCTGCCTGTTAGGAAAATGGAACTCGAGGAGCTCGAAGGTTTAGAAGAACGTTTTGATGTCGTCACCCTGTACTCCGTCTTGGAACATATCCCTGAACCTCGATTATTTCTTCGGGTAGCACTCAGGCTCATCCGTTCAGGTGGGCTGCTTGTTGTGAGAGTTCCTATGAGGAACGCGTTCCTTGCGCGGCTCTTGGGTGCCCGACACATCATCTATCGAGAGGCACCCCGCCATGTCTGGATCCCTTCAGCGCCGGGATTCGAAGACGGTGTGCGAGCTGAAGGGGCGACGATGATTGCTCGCAAGCCTGTCGGCCTCCTGGCTTCTGCAGGGTATTTCTCGCTTTCAGTCTATCCAAGCGGCAGCACGCCTCTCGCTAGCGCTCGCAGGTCGCCAATTACGTATGTCTTGACGCGGGGCGTAGGCGGGGTCTTCATGATTGTGGGGATTCCCTTCGGGATCTGCGAATCTCTTGCAGGCATGACCTCTGAAACAGATTTCTTTATTAGGGCCTGATGGCCTTTCAGAATCGATGCAGCATGAAGCCCTGGTCTCTGTGATCGTGGTGAACTGGAATGGACTGCACTTTCTGAAAGCCTGCCTTGATTCTTTGCTCACTCAGACCTATGCTCGTCGCGAAGTGATTGTGGTTGATAATGGATCGACCGATGGTTCGTTTGAGTTTCTCAGATCGGAATATGCTGGGCAGATTGCCCTGATCAAAAATGATCGAAACGACGGCTATGGGAGAGGGGCCAATCTTGGAATCGATGCTGCACATGGAGAGTTTATCGCTTTGCTGAATAACGACGCCGTTGCCTCACCACATTGGCTTGCAGAATTGATCAAAGGGATGTCGTCTGAGGAGACGATTGGCATGTGTGCCTGCAAGGTCTTGTTCCTCCAGGATCAGCAGCGGATCAACAGTGCTGGTAACCTTCTCTATCCCGATGGTATCAGTGCAAGGCGGGGGTTTGGAGAGCTCGATACGGGACAATATGATCGTCTCGAAGACACCTTGTTCCCAGATGGGAGCGCCGCCTTTTATCGGAAGGTTATGCTTGATGAGATCGGATGGTTTGACGAGGATTTTTTCATCTACAGTGAAGACGCGGACCTTGGCCTCCGGGGCTGGTTCTTCGGCTGGCGGTGCGTCTACGTGCCGACCGCAGTGGTCTACCATGTACATTCGGGGACTATGAGCTATTTCCTGCCTCGGAAAGCCATGCTGGTTGAGCGCAATCGTCTCTGGCTAGCAATCAAACTCTTCCCTCTCCCTCTTCTGTTGGTCAGTCCATGGTTTACCTTGACCCGATTTTTCTGGAACGCTTATAGTGTCTTGGTAAGCCGTGGTAGCGCCGGGCACTTCTCAGCTAACTACTCAAAGACGAAACTCTTGCTGATCTTACTGCGAGCCTACGGCAGCGGTATCAGAGGACTGCCGTCGATAATCAGAAAGCGCCGAGCGATTCGACGTCGAAAGCGGATGAGCGACGGTAATTTTATTCAGTTGATCCGCCGCTTCTCCGTGAGCGCGAGGGAAATTGCCTTAAGAGATCGGTAAGTTCAAAATACTCTCCATTTGCCACGAGGCTGAGCGAGTAGAGTAGATGCCAATCTGGTTGATGGTGTTCATCGATCGATGGGTTGGGGGCCTCTTGGTCACATTGTTGAGCCCGTTTGCGGTTCTCCATCGGCATTCACCAGTGGCCCACTATCAAGGATTTGGTCCGAACCCTCCAATACAAGACAAGAAGGTCGCCTCTCGGCCTCCGAAACTCGTTCAAGGTCAGGCGGCTTGGGCTCTGCGTGTCATTGTCGTATCGAAATTCTTTGGAATGGGGAGTATTATCCTCGCCATCCCACTTCTTCGACAGATTCGTGCACGGTTTCCTTCCGCACAGATAGTCTTTCTGAGTTTCCAATCCAATCAGAGACTGCTGCGGTTTGTCCCCTACATCGATGAGGTGCTATGTATCCGCACAGCTCCCCATCTGTTCGCCTTCGATACTCTGAAAACGGTTTGGATGTTGCAGCGCAAACAGGTAGAGCTGTTCTTCGAACTGGAGTCGTATTCACGATATTCAACCTTGATAAGTTTCTGTTCAGGGGCTCGGACGCGTGTTGGCTTTCACACGGTGTCTCTCCCAAGACGCGGACGTCTCCTCACACACCGGGTCTATTGGAATCTTCATCGCCACGCCTTGGAGAATTTCCTGGCGTTGGGTGGTGCGGTTGGGATTCCGCCTGGAGATCGGTCACTTGCGCTGCGGGGGTTCACTGCTGCGGAAGAACGAAAGGGGCTGGTTTGGCTGCGAAAGAAGGCGCTCGCCTCGCGTGGATACATTCTCTTCAGCCCGTTTAGTGACTCAGGGAAGGAATTAAAGGCATATTCCAAGGACGGATGGCGAGAACTGGCGGAGATGTTGCACCGACGAACCGGGTTGCACATCGTCGTCATCGGAGCGCATGCCGACAGGCAATGGGATCCTAAGCTTCTCGGGGTGGGGAACTACTTCCACAACCTGACCGGGAAAACAAGCTTTACAGCGTTGATGGTAATCGTGGAACATGCCACGTATCTTGTCAGTGTGGATACTGGAATCACCCATCTGGCTGCGGTGTTCCACACCCCAACCTTGACGCTGTTTGGACCTGAGACGCCAGAACTGTATGGTCCGCTGAATCCACGGGGTCAAGTGATGTACGCGAACCTGCATTGCAGCCCGTGCTTGAATCTGTTGGAAGGTAAGCGAAGTGATTGCCGGAACAATGTGTGTATCAATCAATGGTCGCCGGAAGAAATCTGCAAGAAAGTCTTAGCGGGGCTGGAGACAGCTCGGAGCTGAACTAGGAAGATAGTGAGGGGCGTGTGAGCATCATACAAAAGGACAGTCGCTTCTGGACAAAAGCGCACCCGACGTTGACGAACTGTTTAACACTTTAGGGTGAATGCGCCGGTTACCGTCGGTTAGGTTGCTTGACCCGTCGGCGAAAGTTCGGTATCCTAAGAGATAGCGAGCCGGGGAGTTCCCCCATCTGGGGGAGGGCAATGACACAACGAGGTGCTCATGTACGCGATTGTGGAAGCGGGTGGACGGCAATGGAAGGTCGAGCCGGGCCATCAGCTGGTGGTCAACCGGCTCAGCGCGGACGTCGGCAGCCACCACGTTATCGAGAAGGTGTTGATCGCCAGTGATGGCAAGGCCGTTCAAGTTGGGCAACCCTATCTGAATGGGGCGAAAGTCATCTGTGAAGTCCTGGAGCATCAGCAGGGCCCGAAGGTCATCACCTATAAGTTCCGCCGACGGGAGAACTATCGTCGAACCCGAGGACATCGGCAGCTCTTAACCAAGCTGCTCATCAAAGACATCGAAGTAAGCATCGGCGATCAGAAGTCAGAAATCAGAGGTCAGAAGTCAGAAAAGCCGAAACCTGACATCTGACCTCTGTCGTCTGACTTCTGAACGCTGAGACCGAAGGGAGGACGCAAGATGGCTCATACAAAAGGTCAAGGGTCCACCCGCAACGGCCGCGACAGTCGGTCCAAGCGGCTGGGCGTGAAATGTTTCGCAGGCCAGCGCGTCTTGGCCGGGTCAATCCTCGTGCGGCAGCGGGGCAGTCAGTTTAAGCCGGGCTGGTTTGTGGGGGTTGGGGGGGACTGGACGCTCTATGCCAAGACAGAGGGCGTTGTGCGATTCCCGAAACACGGCGTGGTCAGTATTGAACCGACCAACGGGGGTCAGGGATCCAAGAACTGACACGGTAATGGGTGCGGTTCTCCTCATCGGTTCTCCAGCTCCACGCAGGACAACACTCCAGGCACAAGCAAACGCCAATGTGGTTTGTCGATCAAGCCGACATCACGGTCATCGCGGGATCAGGAGGCAATGGCTGCCAGGCCTTTGCCAAGCTGCCTTTCCACCGCCATGCGCGTCCCTCCGGGGGCAATGGGGGTGATGGGGGGGACGTGGTGTTGGTGGCTGACCCGCAATTGGCGACCCTCCTGGATTTTCAATTCCGACACCTCTTCCGGGCCGAACGCGGCCGTCACGGAAGCGGCAATACCAAGACCGGCAGACGCGGGTCGGATTGTGTGATTCGCCTTCCCCTCGGGACGGTGGTCTACGACGCCGACACCAATCACCCGTTGCGGGACGTCATCACCCCCTCTGAGCGACTCCTCATCGCGCAGGGCGGGGCAGGCGGCTTTGGCAACGCCTATGCGGTGCGGGCAACGCCAGGAAAGCCTGGGATTCAGCGTCGGCTGCGCCTGGAACTGAAATTGATCGCCGACGTGGGCATTGTCGGCTTTCCCAACGCCGGAAAATCTTCGCTCTTGTCGCGTCTCTCCACAGCGCGGCCCAAAATCGCCCCCTATCCGTTTACCACGCGCACACCCGTCCTCGGGGTTGTCTCGGCTGCCGACAGCGGCTCGTTTGTGGCCTGCGATATTCCGGGCTTGATCGAAGGCGCCCACGAAGGACGCGGGCTTGGCATGCAGTTTTTGCGGCATATCGAGCGCACGCGGCTGTTGATCCATCTGATTGACATGGCCTCGGTTGATGGGCGCGATCCGGTGAACAGTTTTCAGCGGCTGAATGAGGAGTTGGCTGCCTACGACCCGTCGTTGCGCGACCGCCCGCAAGTCGTGGTGGCCAATAAGATGGATCTGCCAATCGCGAACGCCAACCTCGAACGGTTTCAGACGCTCGTTCATGAGCCGGTGCTCGCCATTTCCTGCGCGACCGGGGCGGGCCTTGAGACCCTGCGTCAGGTCGTGTCAGGGCGGCTCCACGCCTTGCCAGAGCGCGAACACGCGCTGTCCTAGAGATGACCCATCACGAACAGCCTGTCCAACGGCTCGTGGTCAAAATCGGATCCAGTGTCTTGACCGATATGACGGGCAGACCCGACGCAGACCGGTTGACGCACCTCGTGGGCCAGCTTGCGGCCTGTGCCAAGCAACGACGAGAAGTCGTCGTTGTCAGTTCCGGAGCGATTGCCTGCGGGATGGCCACCCTTGGCGTCACACGCCGTCCGAAGGGCTTAGCTCAGCTCCAGGCGTGCGCGGCCGTTGGCCAGGGCGAGCTCATGCGGCTGTACAGTCAGGCCTTCGCCGCCCATGGCCTGACCGTGGCCCAAGTCTTGTTGACTCAGGAGGACCTCGCGGACAAAGGACGCTACCACAACGCGAAAAACACCTTGCAGACCTTATTGGAACATCACGCGATCCCGATCGTGAACGAGAACGATGCGGTGGCCGTCGAGGAGATCGCCTTTGGGGATAACGACCGGCTCGCCGCATTGGTGGCGTGTTTGGTACAGGCGCAGCTCCTCATCATGCTCTCGGATGTCGATGGCCTGCTCCACCACGGGCGCGTGATTGAGCGCCTTGATCACCTCAACCACACGCATCAGACGCTGGCCTTGGGCCCCTCTCGTGAGACGACGACCGGTGGCATGGCCTCGAAGCTCGCCGCCGCCCGGATTGTCCGGCACAGCAGGATCCCGCTCGTCATTGCCAACGGGACCACCCCTGGGATTGTGCTGGACATTCTGGCAGGAAGGCCTGTCGGGACGCTCATCGCTCCTCCCGAGAAGACGATGAAGTTTCGGAAATGGTGGATCGCGTTTTCGATGCGCACGCCGCTTGGCCACGTCCTCATCGACCGCGGAGCGGCTGAGGCGCTCATCCATCGGGGAAAAAGCCTGCTCGCGTCCGGCGTGCGAGAGGTGCGGGGCCGGTTTCATGCGGGTGATGCGGTGGCGATCCTCGATGACGCCCAGCAGGAAATCGCCCGGGGGCTGTCGAATTTTTCCTCCAGTGACCTGAGCCGGATCCGGGGGCTGTCCAGCCATCAGATCGTGGAGCTGTTGGGCCAGAAGAAGGTGCGTGAAGTGGTGCATCGAGATAACCTCGTGTTGACCCAGGAACTCTAATGAACTGCGGATTGCGCCCGCCTGCCCCCTGGTCTCAAGGGCGGGCAGGGAATGCGCCCGCCTGCCCCGTGAGCCAAAGGGCGGGCAGGGATTGGGGATTGTTCCACGAGCAAAACGCGTGAGATGACTTTCCAATCCAAAATCCGAAATCCAAAATCCGAAATATCAGACTCAGTTCTGCACGAACAGATTCGCACGGTGGTGATGGCGGCCAAGCGAGCCTCCCGACAACTGGCACGCGCCTCTTCCGACCAGAAGAACGCGGCCTTACGCGCGATGGCGCAGGCGCTGCGAAGCCAGCGCGCAGCGATCCTCCATGCCAACACCGCCGATGTCGAGGCCGCCAAACGGAATCGCTTGCCATCGGCCCTGGTAGACCGATTGCTCCTCACTGACCAACGGCTTGAGGAGATGGTCGAGTCGGTCGACGCCGTCTCGCAACTTCCCGATCCGGTCGGGGAGGTCATGCGCATGTGGCGCAGGCCCAATGGCCTGCTCGTCGGAAAAATCCGCGTGCCGATCGGGGTGATCGGGATCATCTATGAATCCCGACCAAACGTCACCAGTGACTGCGCCGCGCTGTGCCTCAAAAGCGCCAACGCCGTCGTGTTGCGGGGAGGCGCCGAAGCGTTTGGCTCGAACCAAGCCATCGCGTCACTGCTGCAGGACGCCATCGCCACCGCAGGGCTTCCGAAAGAAGCCATCAGCCTCATCCCCACCGCGGAGCGACGCGGGGTGGATCTCATGCTTCAGATGGACCAGTGGATTGATGTGATCATCCCGCGGGGCGGGGAGGAGCTGATCCGCAAAGTCGTGGAGACCTCCAAGATCCCGGTCATCAAGCACGCCAAAGGCGTCTGCCATGTCTATGTGGATGACGCGGCGGATCTGGAGATGGCTGAGCGGATCGTCTTCAATGCCAAGTGCCAGCGACCCGCCACCTGTAACGCGATGGAAACCCTTCTTGTGCACCAGCAGGTTGCGCCTCGCTTCTTGCCGGCGATCGCCACACGGCTCAAGGACGCGGGGGTGGAGATCCGCGGCTGTGATCGGACGCGGTCGCTTATTCCAGGCATCAACGCCGCGACCGAGGAAGACTGGTCCACGGAGTATCTTGACTTGATTCTCTCCGTCAAGGTCGTGGATTCATTGGATGAGGCGATTGAGCATATCACGCGCTATGGGTCCGCGCATTCCGACGCGATCGTGACGGCCAATCATGCCCATGCGATGCGGTTTCTCCACGAAGTCGACTCAGCCTGCGTCTACGTCAACGCGTCAACCCGGTTTACCGATGGGTTCCAGTTTGGGCTTGGGGCGGAGATCGGGATCAGCACCGACAAACTGCACGCGCGAGGGCCCATGGGCTTAGAGGAACTCACGACGTACAAGTACATCGTCTTCGGAGACGGCCAAGTCCGGCAATGAGAGTAGCAAAGTGGCCAAGTGGCAACGTGGCTAAGGGACGGGCTCTGCCACTTCGTCACCTCGCCACTTAGCCACTGATGAGGCTCGGCATTCTGGGCGGGACGTTCAACCCGATTCATGTGGGCCACTTGCTGCTGGCCGAGGCGGCTCGTGAGCAGTGCAGACTTGATGCCGTCTGGTTCATCCCCACCGCGACCCCTCCGCACAAACCCGCCCACCGCTTGCTCGATGGCAAGACACGCCTTGCCCTGATCCGCTTGGCGATTCAGAATCATCCCGCGTTTCACGCCTCGAATCTTGAGTTGAGAGTGGGCGGCATGTCCTATACGCTTCGCACAGTTCGCGAACTCCATGCGCGATTCCCGAAGGCGCAATTGTTTTTGATTATCGGGTCCGACATGCTCGCGATCCCCTGGTACGGCCTCAACGAACTGTGCCGGTTGTGCACCTTCGTGGTCGCAGATCGACCCGGGGGTGGCGTTCGCCATCGATTTCCCAGGATGCGAACACTCTCAATGCCGCAGCTTGATATTTCTTCCTCCCTGATTCGTGCCAAGCTCAGGCGCGGGCAGTCAATTCGGTATCTCGTGCCTGATGCCGTGGCTCGCTCTCTCACTCGTGCTCGTCTCTATGCCAGGCACGCACGATGACGGTCCCATTGATCGTGGTGTTGGTGGCCTTGCTGGGCCTCTCGGCGTTCTTTTCGATGAGCGAGGCCGCGTTTTTGGCGATCAACAAGGTGCGGCTGAGGCACCTCATGCAACGAGGCACGGAATCAGCCAAACTCGTCTACCACCTCTTGACCAAACTCGACCATCTCATCGCGACCCTCCTGGTCAGTAATACCCTGGTGAACGTGGCCATGGCCGCCGTCGGGACGATGCTGTGCGTGAGTCTCCTGGGGTTGCGCCACGGCCCGATCGTGTCAATCGTCGTCGTGACGCTCATCTTACTGGTGTTCGCAGAGATTACCCCGAAGCTCTTTGGAGCGGCTCATGCCGATCGCATTGCGCTGATCCTGGCCCGCCCCCTCCAGGGGCTGATTGCGTGCATGCGGCCCTTGGTCTGGTTGTTTACCGGCATCAGCCAGGGCCTTCTTCGTGTGCTGGGGGAAAAGCGGTTGCCGCGCTCGCCCCTCATCACGGAGGAGGAGCTGAAGGTGATGATCGAAATGGGCCGAGAGGCGGGCGTGGTGGCGGAGCACGAACTGCGGATGCTCCATCGGCTCTTCGAGTTTGATGACACCCTCGTCAAGGATGTCATGATCCCTCGAGAGGACATCGCCGGGGTGGACATCACCCAACCGCCCGAGACGGTGTTGGACGTGTTGATTGAAGAAGGGCACTCCCGCCTGGTGGTCTACCGCGGCTCGATCGATCAGATTGAAGGGGTGATCTACGCCAGAGACCTGTTGGCGGTCTGGCGTCACGGAGGGTTGTTTGTGCTGTCGGACCTGGTCAGACCGGCGTACACGGTTCCTGAGACCAAGCGCGTCGCGGAACTCCTCAGCGAATTTCAGCGTCTGAAGATCCAGCTTGCGATTGTCCAGAGCCCTCAGCACACGACCCTGGGACTCGTGACGTTGGAGGATCTGCTCGAGGAGATCGTTGGGGAGATCCCTCAGGAAATTTCTCAGAGGAACCCATGAAGTGCTCGTTGTGCAGTGGGGGTTGACAGTACAAGAAGGCTCATGCTAGGCTTGTCACCTGAAGCCACCATTTACGGAACGGAGTGACGTAAATGGTCTGGCTGAAGGTGACCCCACACCCAGCAGTCCAGACCAGCGCTGATGTATCAGACGACCGAAATACAAAAGACCATTCTGCTGTGCCGAAACTGGACGGCTTCGCTGCTGGGTGTGGGGTTCTCCGCCAAAGGCGGATCCCTGCCCGCCCTTCATGCTGCGGGGCAGGCGGGCGCCTCTGGCGGAAATTCGCCCCGCCCCTTTCGAGTGGGACGTGGCACACGCGAAGGCTTTAGGCTAGCAAGGACGTCGTAGCTGTCCCGCTACAGCGCGTAGCGCAAAAGGGGCGGGGCTCATTGAAGGAGGGGCGATGGACGCATACTGCGTGAAGTGCAAGGGGAAGAAAGAGATGAGGGACGCGCAGAAGGTGAAGATGAAGAACGGGCGGCCCGCCATGAAAGGGAAATGTCCGGATTGCGGAACAGGCCTCTACCGCATCGTGAAGCCTTGACCCCGCGGGGGTGAGCGGGTATCGAGAGCGATCGGAAAGCCCTGATTGCGGCGGAAGCCGCGCTCAACAAACACGCCGAGCAGGTGGTCGTCATGGACCTGAGAGCCCTCTCAGGCGTGACGGATTTTTTTGTCATCGCGACGGCCGCCACCCAGCGGCAAGCGGTGGCCATTACCGACGCCATTGAAGACCAATTGGATCGATACGGTGAACGGGTGTGGCATATCGAAGGGAGTGCACGCGTGAAAGCCGGACCACCATCCGCACGACCACGGGACCTCGCCGGTCCAATCGCTCAACAGACCGATGGGTTGTCATGGGTGCTGATGGATTGCGGCGATCTCGTGGTCCATCTCTTTAACCCACCTGCCAGGGAGTTTTATCAACTCGAACGTCTGTGGGGAGACGCCCCCCGCATCCCCCTTGATCCAGCAACCCCCTAGGCCCAACGCGTCTGGGTCGATCCCAGGCTTCAGGGTTGGTGGCGTGCCGTGTGACGACGGCAGTCATGAACGCACACTCACGCTCTTAGACCATGATGCGTCCCTCTGTTGAGGAGGAGCTCCAGACGCTTCTCCGGCAAGTTGTGGGTCGATTCGACTCAACGATCCCTGCGCAGGCCCTGCGGTGGGAGGTCCCGAAAGATCCCACCTTTGGCGACCTCTCAAGCCCGATCGCGTTCAAGCTGGCGTCCCAACGACGCGAACCCTCTCCCCAGGTCGCCCAAGCACTGGCCAGCGCCCTCCAAGATGAGTTGAAGCGATCGCCCCTCGACGGTTTGGTGGATCGCCTTGAAGCGAAGAGCGGGTTTGTGAACGTCTTTCTCTCTCAGCGGACCCTGACAGGGATCCTGGGGCAGATCAATCACCTGCGAGGGCGGTACGGGAACAGCCGCCTCGGCTCGGGGAAGGCGGTGCTGATTGAATTTGTCAGCGCCAATCCGACAGGGCCGTTGAGCGTGGCGCATGGGCGGCAAGCCACCGTCGGGGATGCGTTACATCGCCTCCTGCGTTCCCAAGGGTATCGCGTGACGACCGAGTACTACCTCAACGACGAAGGTCGGCAGATCGACTTGCTGGGTCAGTCGCTGCGAGCCCGCTACCTCGAGCAGCTTGGACGCCAGGAGCCCGTTCCAGAGGATGGCTACCACGGCAGTTATCTGATCGAGAGCGCAACACGCTTGGCCCAACGATACCGCGCTGGCTTGGTGGATAAACCGTTCACCTGGTTCATCGAGCAGGGGATGCAGGAACAGTTACAGGAAATTCGGCGGGACCTCGAGCGCTTCGGTCTACGTTTTGATCGATGGACGAGTCAGCAGTGGCTGCGCACGTCAGGACGGATCGACGCGGCGTTATCCACGTTACAGACCCGCGGGGTGCTCTACGAATCTGAGGAGGCCGTCTGGTTTGCGTCCACGAAGTTTGGGGATGATAAAGACCGGGTCGTACGTAAACAGACCGGGGAGTTCACCTACCTCGCCCCGGATGTCGCCTATCACCAGTGGAAGTTTCAACAGGGCTATGACCAGCTCATCAACCTCTGGGGCCCTGACCACCACGGCTACATCCAGCGGATCAAGGCAGCGACGGAAGCCTTGGGGCTGCCGGCGGATCGGCTCGTGATCCGGATCGTGCAGTTGGTGACCCTCTCACGAGGTGGCAAGCCGGTGCCGATGTCCAAGCGGCAGGGGGAATTCGTGACGTTCCGAGAAGTCCTGGATGAGGCGGGGGTCGATGCCACCCGATTTTTCTACCTCATGCGCACGATGGACAGCCACCTCGAGTTTGACTTGGATTTGGCCAAGGCCAAAGTCCAGGACAACCCTGTCTACTACGTCCAGTACGCCCACGCGCGGATTTGCAGCATCCTGGCGTACGCGCGCCAGGAACTGCCCTGGTGGAGGCGGCGGGGAGCACCCGATCTTGCCACGCTGACCGAGGCCGAGGAACGCTTGCTCCTTCGACAGCTCTTTCAGTTTCCCATGATCGTGGAGGCGTGTGCCCGCTCACTCGAACCCCATGGGATGACCCTCTATCTGCAAAAGTTGGCTGAGGTCTTCCACGTCTTCTACACGAAACACCGGGTCATCAGTGAGGATCTGGCGCGTTCGCGAGCACGGCTGGCCCTCATCGGCGCGACCCGTTGGGTGTTCGCCAATGGGCTGGGGTTGCTGGGGGTCTCGGCGCCTCGGAAAATGTAACAACGTCACCAGAGACCAGTAACCAGGATTCTGGTTTCTGGTTACCGGTTACTGGTTTCACAGGTTCTAGAAGCATGCTGGAATACGTCCGGCTCTATGTGGGCGGTCGGGTCGAGCTCGAGACGGTACTGGCGCAACTGATGCGCTTTGACTACCGACGCGTGTCCCAAGTCGCTGATCCTGGCGACGTCGCGGTGCATGGCGGCGTCCTTGACGTGTTCCCGTCAACCTTCGAGAGCCCCTTGCGGGTTGAACTGGCTGGTTCACGCATCGTCTCAATCCGCAGCTTTAATCCGATGACGTTCGAGACCTTGGATCGACACTCCATGGTCGTCGTGCTGCCTCGGCAAGTGCATCTGCGTGTGCCGCCCCATGGGGCGGTGGAAGCCGAAGCGGTATCGGCCCAGACGCCCTTTGAGGGGTGCGTCGATTTGGAAGAAGGGGATGTGGTGGTCCACGTCGACCATGGGATCGGCCGTTTCGTCGGGCGCACCACGCTGCCGCGACGCGAAGGCGAGATGGATGCGTTGGTCCTCGAGTATGCCGACGGCGATCGCCTCTACGTGCCGATCGACCAGGTGCACCTGGTGCAGCGGTACATCGGGTTTGGGTCGCGGCGTCCAGCGCTTCATAAACTCGGCGGTGCCGCGTGGGAGCGGGAAAAGACGCGCGCCTTTATCGGCGCCTGGACGTACGCGAAGGAGCTCCTCACGCTGCAGGCGAAGCGCGTGGCGCTTCCAGGCCTCGCCTTTGCGCCAGACCATGAGTGGCAGCAGACGTTCGAACACACCTTCCCGTATCGAGAGACCCCGGATCAACTGACAGCCACCGAGCAGGTCAAGCGGGATCTGGAGAGCCCTCGGCCCATGGACCGGCTCCTCCTTGGCGACGTCGGCTATGGCAAGACGGAAATCGCCCTGCGGGCAGCTTTTAAAGCGGTCATGAACCAGAAACAGGTGGCGGTGTTGGTCCCGACGACGATCCTCGCCTATCAGCATTACCGGACGTTCAGGACCCGCATGCAGCAATTCCCGATCCACATCGAGATGCTCTCGCGATTTCACTCAGAGCTTGAGCAGCGCCAGATCATTGAGGCGTTGGCCTGCGGGCAGTGCGACGTGGTGATCGGCACCCACCGCTTGCTCTCAAGCGACGTCCGATTCAAGGACCTGGGTGTCTTGATTATCGATGAGGAGCAGCGCTTCGGCGTCAAAGAGAAGGAACAACTGAAGCACTGGCGCAGCCAGCTCGACGTGCTCGTGCTGTCAGCCACGCCGATTCCTCGGACGTTGTACCTGGCGCTGATGGGGGCGCGGGAGATGTCGCTCATCACGACACCGCCGGAGAATCGGCATCCGGTGGAGACGTTGGTGGCGGAAGATGACGACGACTCGATCCGCCGATGGATTCGCAGAGAACTGGAACGTCAAGGCCAAGTCTACGTGGTGCACAACCGCATCCGGGATCTCTCTCAGCTCGCCAGGCGGGTTCAGCAGGCGGTGCCGGAGGCGCGCCTGGGGGTCGCTCATGGGCAAATGGCTGAAGAGACCTTGGAGCACACCATGGTGGACTTCATGGAAGGCCGGTTGGATGTGCTGGTGACGACGACCATCATCGAATCAGGCATCGACATCCCCAATGCCAATACGCTCATCGTCAACCAGGCGGACCAGTTTGGCCTGGCGGATTTGTACCAGTTGCGAGGCCGCGTGGGCCGCTTCACTCGAAAAGCCTATGCGTATCTCCTGGTGCCCAAGGGGAGCGTCGTGACCCATGAAGCCCGGGAGCGCTTGCGAGCGATCATGCAGCACACGGCGCTTGGGTCAGGGTTCAAGATTGCCATGGAAGATCTCAAGCTTCGAGGCGCTGGAAATCTCCTGGGGGTGGAGCAGCACGGCCACATCACGGCGGTGGGGTTTGATCTGTACTGCCGGTTGCTGCGTGAGGCGATCACCCGGATCAAACACGAGCAACCTGCTCTAGCGGAAGTGGCATGAGGACAACCCGCGAAATATCCAAGCCCCAAATGCCAAGCTCTCCGCCACACCGATTGGCGGATCCGCCATGCCGTATGGCGGACAAACAAGCGCCAAGCACCAATGACCGAATCACCAAACGTTTGGTGATTGCCCGCCCCCCCGGCCCGCCGCGAGCGACAGCCGCCCGCCCCGGCGATCGTTCGAGGCGGGCCGGGGGAATTTGGTTATTGGTGATTGTTTGGTTATTGCCCGCCGGAGGCGGATCCGCCCCTCGCCTTGAACGAGAGGGCGGAGAATTTGGTGATTGGTTATTTCCTCTCGTGCAGGCGGAGACGATAAACCGGATCGTCGCCATTGTGAATGATGAGGTGATTACCGAAGGGGATGTGGCCGCCCACATGAGCGCGCTCCTGCAAGAGGACGACCCGCAAGAGACGGGCCCTGCCCAAACGACCCAGATGCGACAGGTCGTGCTCCAGCGGCTCATCGAAGAGCGGCTCATCATCCAGGAGGCCAAGCGGACGGGACTAACCGTTGATCTCGAGGATGTAGCCCGCCACCTTCACGCCATCCAGCAGCGCGCAGGGACGAACGGGGCGTACGAACAGATGTTGCACGATGCGGGCTTAAGCGAAGAGCAGCTCAAAGCGAAGATCCGCGAGCAGCTGTTGGTCAGAAACGTCATTGACCACGCCGTCCGTTCAAAACTGGTCGTCAGCCCTGCTGAGTTGGCCCGCGTTGCACCAGCCTCATCGGGTGTCCCCACGCCATCCGATGAGGTCCAGGCATACCATCTCCTGATTCGAGTCACACCTGAGCGATCGATGGAACAAGCCCGGGCGCTGATCCTGCAGCTTGCTGAACGGCTCCGCCGTGGCGCGCCATTCGATGAGCTGGCTAAACAGTACTCTGAGGATTCGAATGCCGAGGGGGGAGGACTGATGGGCTGGGTGCACCAAGGACAGCTCCTGCCTGAGCTGGATGACGTGCTCTTTCGCCTCCAGGCCGGGGAGCTCTCTGAGCCCATTCAGACGCGACTCGGGTTCCATCTCGTCAAGGTGGTGGCGCGGCGGCGTGTCTCTGCCAGTGAGATATCTCAAGCCCAAGCGGATCATGAACAGCAGCTCTACCAAGAGAAGTTTGCCAAGGCGATGGCCCGGTGGCTTTGGGAACTCAAACAACGCGCCTATATCGAAGTGCTCGAAGACGT
>CAYJTP010000010.1:0-40104 GCA_964373175.1 uncultured Planctomycetales bacterium | reverse complement strand
GCCGAAGATCTGTCAGGTACTGCAACTCACGTAGGGCCATTTTGCAAAAGTCCAGTTATCACTCAAAGACTCACCTGATCTAAGAGTGGACTTCAAACTTAAAAATGATTTACGTGTAAGAGGTCCGAGTAAAGTACAACCGAAATTCGGTGAACCTGGTGATGGGATCGAATTTGTTACGACAGACCCTGTTGAAGTTGAGATTATTAGGACGAGGCAGCTTCGATGAGTGCCGAATCAATAAAGACAGCCGTTCGTATTCAAATTAGTGAACCATGGGATTTTGAAATCCCCGGACGAGGCAATGTTATAGATGGGTTGGTGGAAGGAATTTGCCAAGGGCCGGAAGAAAAGAATTGGCAGGGGCAATACTTACTTGTGGTTCTATCCGAACCACTTGACTGGGAGGGCCAAGAGGTGAGTCAGATTCTAGTGTCGCCCCGTTATGGAGAGGACACCAGTGACGATATCCTCAAAGGTAAACGTGTTGTCGTAGGAATCGCTCGTGTTAGACCCAGCATTTGCTTAAAGGCTTCAGGGACTTTTACCCCACAGCAAGTAGAGTATTTTGCAATAGGTTCCATTCAAAAGTCATGAGTGTTCAAAGCCGGCAAAGATCGGGGACTGGGAATTCCGGGGACAGGCACGGCAATGATCCGACCTGGTAACGTTCCGCCTGACTGATCCTGCCATGGCACGCCTGGCCCGGAAAAGAAGGAGGCGTTCCTGCGGGTGCCAGGCGAGAAGCGATTTCGTAGCCCGGTCCGTGCAGGAACGCCTCCGGCGTTTCCCGGTCCGTGCAGGAACGCCTCCGGCGTTTCCGACTTGACGGATGAGCGGGGTTTCCGCTACGATACAGCCCCGTCGGAAAAAGGGTAACGAGGAGACGTGCAATGGCTGTGGCAACCGCAAGAGGCTCACTCGTCGAACGACCCGGTGTCGTGACATTCAAAGGGGGTCCGCTCACGCTGCTTGGCCCAGAGGTTCGGGTGGGGGATCAGGCCCCGGACTTTCAAGTCCTCAGTCAGGAGTTATCGTCCGTCAAGTTGGCCGATGGTAAGGGCAAAGTACGCATCTTCAGCGTCGTGCCCTCACTGGACACGCCGGTCTGCGATGCGCAGACTCGTCGCTTCAACGAGGAAGCGTCGCGGCTGCCTGGAGGTGTAGAGATCTGGACGATCAGCATGGACCTGCCCTTTGCCCAGCGACGGTGGTGTGGGGCGGCTGGCATTGATCGCGTCAAGGTCTTTTCCGACCACCGGGATGCCAGCTTCGGCCTGGCCTACGGCTGTGTGGTGAAGGAGCTCCGGTTACTGGCCCGCTCGGTCTTTGTCGTCGATAAGACCGACACGATCCGACATGTCGAATACGTGCGGGAAGTCACCACCCACCCGAACTACGACGCGGTTCTAGCGGCCGTCAGGCAGCTCGCGAAGTAACCCAGGTTCTGTCGCGCACAGTCCTTCCTTCTGGTTAGAGTGGGGACACGCCCTCCTCCAACCTCCACATGACTAAGCCAGTTGCTCATCGCGTGGTGACGTCTGACGGGGTTGAGATCGCCCTTGACCATTATCAGACTTCCTCCAGCCCCGCGGTCATCGTGATTTGCCCCGGGTTCTTTCAGCATCGACGCACCCCACGGTTTCGTCGGATTGCGAGTCGTGTGGTGCAGGCAGGGTACGATGTGGCGGTGTTCGATTTCAGGGGCCACGGCCAGAGCCGCGGTCTCTACACGTTCGGACGATACGAACCCGAGGACCTGAAGGCTGTGATGCAGTTCGTCCGTCCAGGCTATCCCAAGGTGGGGGTCCTGGCGTTTTCACTCGGCGCGTCGATTGCGATTCAGACGCTCGCCGAAACCCACCAGGCGCATGGCTTGATCGCGGTCTCTCCCGTGGCGAATTTAGACACCATCACCGTGCGCAGCGTGTGGTGGCCTGGGGCGGTTCGCTCATGGTGGAGCCAACGAGCGGTGTATCGACCGTTTCGTGGACTGAGCCTCCATTATGGAAAACCCCACGCACTCGATGTGGTCGAGAGGGTGAGCCCGATTCCCATCCTGTTGATCCACGGCACGAAGGACTGGCTCGTCAACGCCCAGCAGAGCCGGTTGCTCTACGCCAACGCCCGTGAGCCAAAGCGCTTGCAGTTGATCGAGGGCGGCCGCCACGCAGAAGAGCTGTTTGAGGATGACCCGAATGGATTTGTGGAGCTGTGTCACAACTGGTTTTCCGCCAACGGGATTGGCGGATCCGCCCCGCCATGAATTTTGGCGGGTGGCGGACAAGACGCCTTCCTTTAAGAAAAGAACACCAGATCGTCGTGAAGCTGCGCGATCGTCTCAACGCCGACGATCACCGCATCGGCAAAAGGCTTTCGGATGGCCCACCGTAGCGCTTGGACGCGTCGGTGGGTGAGTGCTCCGTTCCCTAAGACCTTCAGGAGCACGACCCCAAGCCCAGCCTGCCTGGCTTCCCGACACGCGCGGATCATCGCCGCGTTTCCGCCCCGTCCCTCGACCCAGCTTCCGGCCACATTCAACGTGACGAACACGCAGTCCAACTGCGCGCAAATCGCCTCCCGGACATAGCGCGGGTTGTGTGTCGAGATTCCGATGGCCAGCACCTCGCCGCGTTGCTTCGCCCTGCGCAGGCTCTTGATGGCCCCTTCCCATGCCCGCAGCGGCTCTCGGACATAGTGCAGCAGCATGATATCAATCCAGTCCCGTCCGACGTCGTGGAGGCACCTGGTGATTTGGCGAGAAGCGCCGCGTGCCGTCTGGGCCTCGAGCTTACTGGAGATGATGATGCGAGCACGCGATGGGCCAAGTCGGGAAAGCGCCAGGCGAATCTCCCGATATGTGTCGTAGCTGTTGGCCGTATCCCAAAATGTCACGCCAAGCCGCGCGGCTTCGTACAGGAGCTTCGCACCATGCTGGGGTGCGCCAACTTCCGGAAACGCGCCGGTGCCCACGCCAAAACGAGACAGGCAAATCCCTGTTGTGCCAAGCCACCGAGACTCCATCCTTCGCAGTAGTCTACAACAACCTCACCCCTGGGTAAATGCGGAGTGCTATACTAGTGGTACAAGGACTGTGCGATGGAAACCGCAACGACCCTAGAACAGCTCTTACGGCAGTACGCCACGCCAGGTTCGCTGTTTGAACGGCTTCCCGAGGGCGCGGTTCGCTGTGTGGCTTGTGGGCATCGCTGTCTGATTCGAGAGGGCAAGCGTGGCGTGTGTATGGTTCGTTTCAACCACGGGGGGACGTTGTATGTCCCGCACGGGTATGTCGGATCACTCCAGTGTGATCCCATCGAGAAAAAGCCGTTTTTCCACGTCCTACCTGGAGCTCGGGCGCTCTCCTTTGGGATGCTCGGCTGCGATTACCATTGTAGTTACTGCGTGAGCGAATCGACGCTCATCGTGACCAATCACGGAATGATGCCTATTCGAGAAATTTTTGAATCAGGGGAACGCAAGGAGCAGCGAGCAGATGGTGAAATTTCCTATCCAACCGCTTTTTCTGTGGTGACTCAAAGCGGTCACCAGTATCCGGTTGTCAAAGCGTTCCGGCATCCCTACGATGGGCCTCTCGTGGAGATCAAACCCTATTATCTCCCCGTCCTTCAATGCACCCCAGATCATCAGGTCTATGCGACAACGGGTGCTGCGCAAGAACCAACTCCTGTCAATGCCGGTGCACTGACCCCTCGTCACTGGCTAGCGATCCCACGACAGTTCGAATTTTCATCGGCCCACGTGGTTGATGCGGCAGCATTGTTAGGGGACGAAGCACCGACATTCGCCATTCCTCGCTCGCTCGATGCGGAGACGGTGCGCACTATTATGGAGTTGAGTGCTCAAGGATTGAGCTCGCGTGAGCTCGGTCAGAGGTGGGGTAAGGATTCGTCCTACATCCGTCACGTGCGGAGCAAAGTGAGACGTGGGTTATGGCGTTATGAGGGCATCCAATCACTGATCTGTGAAGGTACAACCATCAGGTTCGCCAAAGAGAAACGTCCAGGAATCCCCCGCCGATTCGAATTAACACCGATGGCAGCCAGATTGTTGGGCTTGTATTGTGCTGAGGGATGTGTGGGGCGATCCCGCACACGGCCAAACAGTCTGACCGTGCAGTTCGCTTTTGCGAAGGGGGAGGAGATTTTGGCGCAGGAAACAAAACGGTTGCTTGGACAGCTGTTCGGAGTGAAGGCGGGTATTGTGAAGAGGCAGACGACGCTAGCGGTTACAGTGTCAAAGGCCTCGCTTGCCCTGCTCCTGCAAAAACTCTGCGGGGCTCATGCGGTCGAGAAGCACGTTCCGATGTCCCTGTTCGAGGAACATCGGGAGGTAGTCGAAGCATTTGTGCAAGGGCTTGTTGACGGAGATGGCTGCCGGTATTCGACGGGCAAGGTGAGTTTGACGACCGTCTCGTGGAAGCTAGGATATGGACTGGCCTGGTTGTTGCTCAAGCTGGGATGCTGCCCATCGCTCTATGTCCAACCGCTTTCCAAGACGAAGGTGATCATGGGTCGCGTGGTGCATCAGCAACCAACACAGTATACGATCGTCTGGTACACCAAACCGATCCAACGGAAGGTCATTGAGACAGGACGGTTCTATCTGATCCCAATCCGCGCGATTTCTAAAAAGCCATTTTATGGAGCCGTCTATAATCTTGAAGTTGAGGGGGAACATAGCTACTTGGCGAATTTTTTCGCTGTAAAAAATTGTCAAAACTGGGTCACGTCTCAAGCGTTGCGCGATCCGGTGGCTGGGGTCCCGCCGCAAGTGGTGAGACCCGAGGAGCTGGTCGCCATGGCCAGGCAGCTGGGCGCCCGGGTGATCACCTCGACGTACAATGAGCCGCTGATTACTAGTGAGTGGGCGGTTGAGCTCTTCAAAGTCGCCAAAGCCAACGGGTTGGTCACCTCCTACGTCTCAAACGGCAACGCGACGTCGGAAGTTCTCGAGTACCTCCGGCCGTGGGTTGATTTGTACAAAGTGGATCTGAAGGGATTCAGCGAAGCGCACTACCGTAGTGTCATGGGTGGCCAACTGAAGGCAGTCCTTGAGACGATCCGCCTGTTACACGAGATGGAGTTTTGGGTAGAAATCGTGACGCTGATTGTGCCTGGATGGAACGATTCCGACGGGGAGCTGACCCAGATCGCCGAATTCTTAGCCTCTGTTTCACCCCACATCCCCTGGCACGTCACCGCGTTTCACAAAGACTACAAGATGACCGATCCAGACAACACCCAGTCTGAGACCTTGATCCGAGCGTGCGAGCTCGGCACGCGTGCGGGACTGCGCTATGTCTATGCTGGCAATCTCCCCGGGCGGGTGGGACGGTGGGAACACACGTTTTGTCCGCAGTGTAAGGCGCTCTTGGTTGAGCGACGCGGCTTTACCATCCTCAAGAATCGCGTCGTGGATAGCCGTTGCCCGGAGTGCCAAATGCGAATTCCAGGATTCTGGTCCTTCGTTAACGCTCGGACATCGGTTCACGGTGACGGTCAAGAAGATCGTGACGGTTGACGGTGAGGGGAACGGTTTTTTGCCCGCCCCGGCTCTCGCAAAAGGCGGGCCGGGGACGTGGCCGATGGCCGATTCCCGTAACGCATGACGTGACCGGCGACCGTCTCACGACTAACGAAAGGTAGCTCATGCTGTGGCTCAAGATGCTTGGCGTGGCCCTTCGACTTGCCTGGCCCTATCTCCTCATGCCGTGGAGATCCCCACTCCTTCGCTGGCGTATAGAAACCTACGGCCTCCTCGATGAGCAGGGCAAGCTTCTCTCTACCTCGGCGATCGGCTTCAAAGAGTTCTTCCACTTTATCACCACGAACCGCCGCGCCCTGTTCTCTTTCCTCCGCTGGGCTGCCACGCTTGAAGGACCGCCTCGCCACACGGCGAACCTTCGTTGACAGCGTCGGGAAGCTCCGATAAGATAAGTGTCGAAAGCAAGGCTTGAGACGGCTTAAGAGGGCAAAGAAGGCTCAAGAGGACGAAGGCGGACGCCAAGAAAAGAGTGAGTCAGCCCTCTCCTGCCTTCTTCCCTTCTTAAGCCATCTGAAGCCCTCTCAAGCCTTCTAAAAACCATGGCACTCAGGCAGATTTCACTGCAAGATTCCGTCGTCTATGGACCGGTCAAGTCCAGGCGGTTGGGGAACTCGCTCGGGATCAACCCGTTACCGCTTGGCTATAAGTTGTGTTCCTCCAACTGTGTCTACTGCCAGTACGGGTGGACCTACTCAGACCGCGACACACCTGAGCCCATCAAGCGAGCTCCGGAGTTACTCTCAATCATCGAAGAGACGTTCCAAGAGTTCGTTGAGGAAGGAACCCCAATTGACTGCATCACGCTGGCTGGAAATGGGGAGCCGACGCTGCATCCGGACCTCGAGGAACTCGTGTTGGGGATCAAGCGGCTGCGTGATCAGTACTTTCCATACGCCAAGGTCGGGATTCTCTCCGACGGGACCCAGGCTCATCGGCCGAAAGTCCGTCAGGCGCTTGAACAACTTGACGAGCGGTACATGAAACTGGACGCTGGCGATGAGGAAACCTGGCGCTTGATTGATCAGCCCCTTGGTTCGGCCAACTGGAAGACCTTGATTGAGACCCTCAAGAGCTTGCCAGGGATTGTCTTGCAGTGCATGTTCATCCAGGGCAGTTCCGATAACACGCAGGATGACCACATTGGTCGTTGGATCGAGCTGGTGGCCTCGATTCGGCCACGCGCAGTGCAGGTCTACACGATTGACCGAACCACGGCAGCGCCTGGGATCGAGAAGGTCCCGCGCGAACAGCTTGAAGCCATCGCTGCCCGGTTGACTGCCCGCACGGGCATTCCTGCGGAAGTCTATGATTGATTTTGTGTTTCGTATCTCGGTTACGCTACCCGTGTCGTAGTTCGGTGACGTTGGTCGTTTTTTAGTTTTTGACGAACAACGTAACCGACTGACGATACGCCCGCCTGCCCCTCATTCATCTGGGCGGGCAGGGGCCGCGTGGCCGATAAACGATAACCTTGAATGCGATATCGACGCATTGGCTCAACAGACATCACCGTCTCTGAGGTCGGCTTTGGCGTGTGGACCGTCTCCACACGCTGGTGGGGCGTGACGGATGAGGCGGTCGGGCTTCGTCTGCTCAAACAGGCCTTCGATCTCGGCACGACCTTTTTTGACACGGCCGACACCTACGGAAACGGCTTGGGCGAGACGATCTTGGCGAAGGCGTTGTCTGACCAGCGATCCCAGATCGTCATTGGCACGAAAGTCGGCTATGACTTCTACCATCACACCAGTCGCCGAGGCCAAGAGGAACTCCCGCAGGACTGGCGTCCTGAGTACATCCGGTTTGCCCTTGAGCAGAGCTTGAACCGCTTGCAGACCACCTACGTCGACCTCTATCAACTGCACAACCCGAGACTCTCGGCGATCCAAACCGACGATCTGTTTGCGACGCTGGAGGCGCTGAAGCAGGAAGGCAAGATTCGCGCCTATGGCGTCGCGCTCGGCCCAGCCATCGCCCAGCGGCAGATTGACGAGGGCAAAGCCGCGATTGAACAGCGACGCGTCGACGTCGTGCAAATCATCTACAATCTCCTTGAGCAAATGTTGGGCGAGGCGATCTTTCCTGTTGCCAGGTCGCACCACTCCAGCATCCTGGTGCGCGTGCCACATGCCTCAGGGCTGCTCGATGGGACGGTGAAAGAGGACACGGTCTTTTCGGAAGGTGATCATCGCTACCATCGCGTCTCAACCGACGAGCGTAAAAAACAGTGGCAGGTTGATGGACTCAAGAAAGTCCGGCAGTTGGCGTTTTTGACCGATGCCACGAGACGATCACTTGGGCAGACGGCGATCAAGTTTATCCTGTCGGAACCTTCAGTGGCGTCGGTCCTGCCGAACATCTACAATGAAGCGCTCCTTCAGGAATTCGCAAGCGCCTCCGAGACGGCTGATCTGACCGAAGAGGAGCTGGCTCGCATTCGCCAGTTCTACGCCAACAAGTTTGGCCTTGAGGTTCCTGCCCCCACATGATCCCACCACCTGTCTATTCGCCGATCACGCCTCTGGCGGATCCCGCCAACGGCGGGAAGGCGAATCAATGCATAAGCTTCAACCCCATTGGCCCTCCGGGCCAAAGACAGGTGGGGGGATGACCGTTGCGACCCAGCTTGACGCCACTGATCGAGCGCTCCTCACGGAAATCCAGGCGCGGTTTCCCGTCGAGCATCGGCCGTTTGCGGCGCTTGGGCAAACACTTGGGATCTCAGAGCAAGACTGCCTCGACCGTGTGGCGCACTTGAAGACCAATCAAGTCATCCGGCAGCTCTCGGCGATCTTTGACACACGAAGCCTGGGCTATCAGAGCACCCTGGCCGCCATGAAGGTGGACCAGGCCCATGTCGATGAAGCGGCCGAGATCGTCAATCAGCATCCGGGGGTGAGCCACAACTACAAGCGCAACGACCCGTTCAACATGTGGTTCACGATCGCGGTGCCCCCGACCGATTCCCTCGAGCAGACCGTGAACATCTTGCACACCCTGACGAAAGCCGAGGAGACGATCATCCTCCCGACGCTTCGCCTCTACAAGATTGGGGTCAAGCTGGATCTGACCGGTCAAGCCTCGCCCTTGGAGAGCGACGAGGAGATTTACGATGAGAAGCGCCGCAACGCCCCCAAGCCGCCCCTGGCGCCGCATGACATCGCGCTCATCCGCGTGATGCAAGAAGACCTGCCGCTGTTGGAAATGCCCTATGCGGTGTGGGCCGAGCAAGCCGAGGTGAGTGAAGAAGAACTGTTTAGCTGGGGCATTCAGATGCAGAAACTGGGTTACATGCGGCGATTCGCGGCGATCTTGTATCATCGAAACGCCGGCTTCTTGGCCAATGCCATGGTGGTCTGGCAGGTGCCGGAAGATCAGGTGGATGCGGCGGGGGAGAAGATGGCGAAATTTCGCCAGGTGAGCCACTGCTACCGCCGGCCCGTCTATCCGAGTTGGCCCTATCCGCTCTTTACCATGATTCACGCGCCGACCCATTCCGCGTGCATGGAGGTGGTCAAGCGCATTGAAGATCAGGCAGGGCAATTCCCCCACAAAAACCTGTTTAGCACCAAGGAGTACAAGAAAACCCGGGTCAAATATTTCACCCCTGAGCTCGATGAATGGTGGAAACGGGTCGGCAGCCAAGTGGATTTAGTAAAGTAATTTAGTAGCAATAATTGTTATTTTTTAGATTTGTTCTTGACGAAATTACTAGGATATTAGACACTAGCAACGCCATGGCGCTGAACCCTTCGACTTCGCTCAGGGTTCATGGTGAGCGAGTGAAGCGAGTCGAACCATGAATAAGCAAGAACAAGTCAAGCAGCAGATCGGCGATCCCTTCAAGGTGATCGAAGCCATCAATCGGGCCGCGAAAGAAGGGTATGACACCCTCACCGAAGACGATCTGTTTCTCTGCAAGTGGTACGGGCTGTACACCCACCGCCATGAACAGGGCTACTTCATGCTGCGGACCAAGCAACCGAACGGCTTTGTCACCATCCAGCAGCTTCGCACGATCGCCGAGATTGCCGAGAAGAAGAACAAGGGCTTCGCCGACATCACCACGCGGCAGGATTTCCAGCTCCACTGGTGCCATACCAGCCAGCTGTTGGAGATTTTGGAGCAGCTCAAGGCAGTGGGGATCTCGACGCTCGGGGCCTGTGGCGATATCATGCGAAATGTGGTGGGATGTCCTGTGGCGGGCGTTGATCGAGATGAGATCCTCGATGCCGGGCCGATCGTCCAGCAGGTGAGTGACTTTTTCCTTGGCAACCGCGACTTTGCGAATCTCCCGCGCAAGTACAAAATCTGTATCACAGGCTGCCGCAGCCTCTGTCCCCATCCGGAGATTCACTGTGTGGGGTTTGTGGGGTGCGAACGACGCGTGTCCGCCAAAGGCGGATCCCTGCCCACCCCTCGTGCTGCGGGGCAGGCGGGCGCCTCAGGCGGAAATGGACAGATCGAGGTGGGCTTTGACCTGCGCGTCGGCGGGGGGCTCTCCACGCAGGCATTCTTTGGCAAGCGGCTCAAGGCGTTTGTGAAACCTGAGCACGTCGTTGAAGTGCTAGCCAAGATCACAGAGATTTGGCGGGATAGCCCTGAGTATCGCGAGAAACGGCATCACGCGCGCATGAAGTACTTGCTGCATGACTGGGGAGCGGAGAAGTTCCGCCAGGTGCTTGAGGAACGGCTCGGCTGGAAACTTGAGGACGCCGCAGCCGACCACCAAGATCCGCCGGATCGCTACCGCGACCATATCGGTGTGCATGCCCAGAAACAGCGCGGCTACTACTACATCGGCGCCCCGGTCCTGGTGGGTCGCATCACGAGCCAACAGATGTCCAAAGTCGCCGAGTTGGTTGAACGGTGTGCGGATCCCAACGCCAAGACCCCCGGCACCCCGATCCGTCTGACCAACCGACAGAACATCTTGTTGCTGAACATCCCTGAGGCGAATGTCGAGAAGGTGCTGGCGGGCTTAGCGGAGGTCGGGTTGTCGATCAACGCCCATCCGGTCCGGCGTAGCGCGGTGACGTGTACAGGCACCGAGTTTTGCAAACTCGCCATTACGGAAACCAAGGCGCGTACGCGCCAGATTGTCGAGTATCTGGAAGACCGAGTTCCCCTGGATGAGCCAATTCGGCTGCATGTCAACGGCTGTCCCAACGCCTGCGCCCAGCACCAGATCGGGCATATCGGGATGATGGGCTCAAAGACCAAGGTCGACGGGGAGATCGTCGACGCCTATGATATTTTCGTTGGAGGACAGTTAGGCCAGGGGGCGAGCTTTAACCATGCGGTGCTGCGTAAAGTGCCGGCGAGCGCATGTGCCAAGCGGCTTGAGCACCTGCTGCGTGGCTTCAAGCAGACCAAACAACTGGGAGAGTCCTTCAACGACTGGTGCAAACGGGTCGGGGATGCGGAATTGGTGAGATTGTTGACGGATGGTGAACCGCATCCGCTCGCTGACACTGAAGACGTCCCAACCCCGGATGTACCCGAGTCGGATGGTCCCGTGTATTAAACTAGAAGGCTTAAGAAGGCTTCAAAAGGCCAAGAAGGCATGAGAGGGCATAAGAATAAGAAGGGGAGTGCAAATGGAGGCCTTCTATGCCATCTTGCCCTCTCCCTCTTCTTAAGTCTTCTGAAGCCCTCTCAAGCCCTCTGATACCGATGAAGTCACTAGCAATAATTGTCTCACGAGGAAGCTCCAACAACCTCATCCAGGTCCTCACGCTGCTCATGGCGGCGGTGCATTCGGAGCTGAAGGTCCGAGTGTTTTTTCGTGACGAGGCGCTCTTTCGCCTGACGCCTGAGGGCATCAAACGACTCGAATTCTCAGACGGCTACCGTGTCCAAGAAGCCGAGTTCATCCAGCGGTTGAAGAAACATGACCTGGATGATCTCAAGAAGCTGCTTGCGCAAATCAAGGAGTCCGGCGACGTGAAGCTCTATGTCTGCAGCTCCTCGCTTGCGCTCAGCGGGCTCAAGCAAGAGCAGTTGATTCCAGAGATCGATGAGGTGCGGGGCCTGACGTCGTTTCTCCTAGAGGATGTCGCCACAGCGGATCAAGTGCTCACCTTTTGACAAATGGCGAACTTAACGCGAGAACAGATTCTACGATACAGCCGGCATCTCATCATGCCGGAGGTGGGGGTTGAGGGTCAGGAAAAGCTCGTCCAGGCTAAGATCCTGCTCATCGGGGCCGGTGGGCTCGGCTCACCGCTTGGCCTGTATCTTGCGGCAGCAGGTGTCGGCAAGCTTGGGATTGTGGACTTTGATGCGGTGGACGTTACCAACCTGCAACGACAGATCATCCACCGCACCGAAGACGTCGGCCGGCTCAAGGTTGAATCGGCTAAAGAGCGCATCCAATCGATCAATCCCGAGGTCAACGTAGTCGCCTACAACACGCGCTTGTCGCGAGACAACATCCTGGACATCATCAAGGACTACGACATCATCATCGACGGGACCGACAACTTTCCCACGCGCTATCTTGTCAACGATGCCTGCGTGTTCCAGAAGAAGCCCAACATCTACGGCTCGATCTTCCGCTTCGACGGGCAGGCGACGGTCTTCTACCCGTTCAAGGGCCCGTGCTACCGCTGCCTCTATCCTGAGCCGCCTCCTCCGGGCATGGTGCCAAGCTGCGCGGAAGGCGGGGTGTTTGGGGTACTCCCGGGCGTGATCGCGATGATCCAGGCGACCGAGGCCATCAAGCTCATCATCGGCAAGGGCGAACCGCTCATCGGGCGGCTGATCCTCTACAATGCCCTCAAGATGGAGTTTCGGGAAGTCAAGCTGCGGCGCAATCCGCAGTGTCCGGTGTGTGGGGACAAGCCCACGATCAAGGCGCTGATCGACTACGAGCAGTTCTGCGGGATTGGACGAGGTGAGGAAGCGCAGGCGCAAACGACGGAATATGACCTGAGTCCGACGGGAGTCAAGGAACTGTTGGAACGCGATCCCAAGATCGTGCTTCTCGATGTGCGCGAGCCGCACGAATACGACATCGTCCACATCGAAGGGGCGAAGCTCATGCCTCTCTCAGAGCTCCATCTGCGCGTGAATGAACTTGACACCGCGGACACGATCGTCATCCACTGCCATCACGGCCCGCGAAGCCAGCAGGCCATCAAGGTCCTTGAGCATTTCGGGTTCAAGAAGCTCAAGCACCTGCATGGCGGGATCGACGCCTGGGCCCAGGACGTGGACCCTGAGATGGCGCGATACTAATTCCTGCGCGAGCAACGAAGGGACGGGTGGCGTGATATGAGGAAACAAACGCATGAACTCGAAACGTTTTTCCATCACATGAACCAAACCGGCTAGCCTTCTCCCTATGAGTCGTTCCCGTAGTGGGCTACCGATGCCCCTCTTCCTGGGGTTCTCGTCGTGGAGAGACCACATATATCGGTGGCCCTTGCGTGCCGTCCTCGTCCTGCTCCTGTTGCCCCTGGCGCTCGTCCTCTTCGCGGTCCATTGTCTTAACCTCTCCTTGGGTCAACAGCAGGTCCTCCATAATCTCAGCGTCACAGCCGCTCTTGCGGCACAAACCGTTGAGGAGACGCTCGAAGAAACGAGCCTCTTTGAGCGGATGCTGGCGAACCAGTCAGGGTTTCGGGATGCGATCACACGACGAGATAGTGCCCAACTCACCAGGGTTTTGCAGGAATCGTTGCAGTTGGCACCCAACCTGAGTCAGGCTGTGGTCGCGACCCCTGACGGAACACTGATTGCGTTGGTCCCTCGCAATCCGGAACTGGTTGGACAGAGCATTGCGCACGATGAGGGCTTTCTTGGTGCTCAACAAGGTGGGTGGCATCCGTACGTGTCTGGCGTTCATCTGTCAGAGGGTGCCGGACAGGAGAAAGTGGTGGATGTCGTCTTGCCCATCTCCGAAGACCACGCGGTCATTGGCGTGTTGATGGTCCAACATGAAGTCGGCAAGCTCCGATTGTGGTTGCAGAAAATTCGCATCGAACCGGAGGGATTCTTGTATCTCGTGGATCACTACAATCAGCTGGTGGCCTACCCCTTCCAGGTCCTGCCGGGCAGACCGAAGGTGGTCTCTGACTGGCCGCCGATCGCGCAGACCAATCCGCAGATCGGGGGGACTCTCATCTTTCGCGGAGGGCGTCACCAGGAGCGATGGCTTGCTGGGGTGCATCCGGTCAGCACCACCGGCTGGCGGGTTGTTGCAGTCCAACCGGAGCGTGCAGTGTTTCGCTTGCTGCATCGCACCCTGTGGCCCACCGGGCTGTTGGTGGGCTTGCTCGTCGTCCTCTTTGTCAATGTGACGTGGCAGTGGCTGCTCTTGCAGCGACGGCGAGTGTTCAGACGGCGCGGAGCTGTCAAGCAGCGTCGTGCATGAGCCGCACGGTGTGGTGGACCAACCAAGGGGTGGTCGTTGGAGGAATCGTCGCGGTCCTGAGCCTCCTCTTGAACGTCCCGCTATTGGCGGCCCAGCGTTTCGTGAAGTCGAAAACCCACTCCTATCCTAACAGCCCGGTGCTTCTTGAACGGGCGAAAGTCACGCTCTTTGAGACGTTCTCCCCCCCGGCACAGTTCGGCATCCCCGGTGCGGCCCGCAGTCGAGTCCGCTATGCCAACCAACCCCTCTCCCCCACGCTGATGCTGGATGGCCGAGTAGTGTGTGTCAACCGGTCCACGCAGGGCATCGAGGCGCTCAAGCTCACGATCGTGCTGTTTGATGCGTTTCATCAGTCTATCAGTGTGCCCGGCCAGGGCGCCTCCCTCGTCAAACAGATTGTGACCCCACTTCCCAAGAACACCTCGAAGGAGCTCACCTGGCAAGAGCGCATGGATTCCACCGATATCTATGAAGTTGCCGTCGTGCTGACCGCCGTCCGCTTTGCGGACGGCAGTATCTGGTTGGCGCCAGATGTGGAGTTGATCGATGTCTTCTGACCGGCGGCGGGGCGGTCGGCGTTCAAGGGGAAGACGCGTGTGTCGAGCAACCAGGCTCGCCACATCGCGTGATGGGAAAGCCGCTAGACGTTCTTGAGAATCCATGCTACCCCAAGCGCAATCCCAGCGCTTGAGGTTAGGACGACCAACGTGCGGTAAATCCGTTGCCCGGTTTGGTTCATCCGACGGTAAAACCGCCCCACCACATAGCCGTATCCGCTCATCATCGTGGCGCAGCCAAGGCTAAAGAGCACAATGTAGAGATAGGCCAGCCACACCGTACTCATCAAGGTAATCGGAATCAAGACGAACAATTCGACCGTCCCCGATGCACCGTGGACCATCCCAACGGCTGTCGGGGCAAATCGGTGGACATGCTCTCGCCCGGGCTCATGGGTGTGGACATGCGTGTGCTCTTTCGTGCGGTGTCCGTGCCGATGCGCGTGCCGGCGTTCTTGAATCAGCAAGAGCAGCCGCCACACCCCCAGGGCAATCAACGTCACCCCGACCGCCAGTTCCGCATACCGCTCAAATGCGGGATCGAATTTCAACCGGAGCAAGAGAATCACCGAGCCAAGGATCAAGACTGTCACCGCATGACCGATAGCCCAGCGAAACCCAAACCACGCACTTTTGACCGGGTCAGGCTCCAAGGAGATGAAGTGGGTGACGGCCGCGACATGGTCGCGATCAAAGGCATGACGCATGCCCAGAATGAGCCCTGTCAGTAAGAGGAGCGCAGGTTTCAGGGGATCCATGTCACTACCGTGGTCGCCACCACCTCTAAGGCAATCGGGTCCTTAGGATTTTTGAACGACCACCAACCAACTGGCCGAGGACGGCAGCGGCGATATTGAAGGGGATGGCGATGGGATGGAGGTGCAACCACATCCGCAAGGCGATGATGAGCGGAATCGAGGCATGGATCGCGACAAACCACTGCCAGGAGAACTTCCGGGTGTGCTCCCGCCACCGGCCAAGCGGCACGTTGATGAGGAAACACAGCGCGCTGACGAGAAAAATCTTCAGGATCATTGAGCGGTATCTTACCACAGGTTTACGTGGTCTGCTACCCTGGTATAATGCGTATGATTGACGACGCATCATGGCTGATCCGTCATGAGGATGAGGCATCAGAGTGTTGCACTTGCGCTGATCCTGATGATTCGCCCGCCGGTTGCTTACACCCAGGAGTGGGACGCCACGCTCAAACAGGCTACAGATTTCCTCCAGCAGTATCTGCGCATTGACACCTCCAACCCGCCTGGCGATGTCCGAGAAGCCGTGAAGTTCCTCACGAGTCTCCTGCGAGCCGCGAAGATTGAGCATGAAGTCTTCGTCGCCGATGAGTCCACCGGCAAAGTCAACGTCTTGGCGCGCCTGAAAGGGACCGGCACGGCTAAACCCCTCCTCATGATCAACCACATTGACGTCGTGCCGGTTGAGCGCGATCAGTGGCAGGTCGATCCGTTTGGCGGGATCATCCAGGATGGATTCATCTGGGGCCGCGGAGCGCTCGACATGAAAGGCATGGGGATCGCGGAGCTTATGGCGCTCATCCTCCTCAAGCAGCAGGGCGTTCCGCTGGCTCGTGACGTGTTATGGCTTGCGGTGTGCGATGAAGAAATCGGCGGGACGATGGGAGCGAAGTGGATGGTCGAACGCCACTACGATCTCCTGAACCCTGAATTTGTCATCGATGAAGGCGGGGGAGGTTCGCAGGGCCTCTTCACATCGGATCAGCGCATCGTCTTTGCGCCATCGGTCAGTGAGAAGCAGATCATCTGGTTGAAGCTCGCTGTGCACGGGATTGGTGGACACGGCTCGATGCCGCATGGGGAGAAGAATGCCGTCGAGATCCTCCAGCAGGCGCTTGGCAGACTTCTGGCCGCACGGCCAGCTCTTGAAGAAGCCGGGGATCATCCCATCGTGTCGCTGATGCGACAGAAACTGGGCCCCTTGGCGTCAAACCGCTACACCAACGCGATCACCAAACACACGATCACCTTGACGTCGTTTCAAGCCGGGGTGGGTAATCCGCCAAAGGTCAACGTCATTCCCTCGGAGGCCTCCGCGACGTTGGATTGCCGGTTGTTGCCTGGCGTCTCGACGGAAGAGTTTTTGAAAAAGATCAAACAGGCGTTGGCTGACGAACGCGTGACCATGAAGATCCTCCATCAGCCCAGCGAGACCACAGCGCCTTCAAGCGTGGACACTGTACTGTTTCGCGTGATCGAGCAGGTGGTGAAGGAAACGTATCCTGAGGCGATCGTCGTCCCGCAGCTTCTCCCGGGCGGGACCGACTCGCGGTTCTTCCGGATGAAAGGGGCGATCGCCTACGGCTTTGAGCCGCTCATCCTCACGTCGCAAGAGCTTGATCTCATCCACGGGCACAACGAGCGCATCGCCATCACGCAGTTTCACCAGATGATCAAGATCCTCTACGAAGTCGTCAGGCGTCTTGCGCAAGCGCCGTAGGGTGTGGAGCGAGTTGCCGCTGGGCGTAGCGGCGATAGAGGCCGCGAGGGGATTTGAGGAGTTCCTCGTGACGGCCTTGCTCGAGGATGCGACCACCGTCCAGTACGACGACGCGATCCGCATGCTCGATGGTTGAGAGCCGATGTGCAATGATCAGGGCGGTCCGGCCGTTGAGGAGCCGTTGGAGGGCCTGCTTGATGAGCTCTTCGGATTCGGCATCCAAGGCGCTTGTGGGCTCATCGAGAATCACGATCGGGGCGTCTTTCAGGAACGCCCGCGCAATCGCCACGCGCTGTTTCTGCCCCCCTGAGAGCTTCACGCCCCGCTCACCAACCTCCGTCTGATAGCCCTCTGGCAGCTGTTCAATAAACGCCTCCGCGAAGGCTTCGCGGGCGGCCTGGCGGAGTGCCTCCTCGGTGGCCTCAGGCGCACCAAAGCGCAGATTCTCGGTGATCGTGCCGCTGAACAGGATCGGATCTTGCGGGACGATGGCAATCTGCTGTCTGAGCGACTTGAGCGTGGCGTCCCGGATGTCCATCCCATCAATCATGATATGCCCCCCGGAGACATCGTAAAAGCGCGGGAGGAGCTTGACCAGCGTCGATTTGCCCGCGCCGCTTGGACCCACCAATGCTACCGTCGTCCCAGCGGGAATCGTGAAGGAAAAGTCTGCGAGGACCGGCTCACGTCCGTCATACTGGAAATGCACGCGATCAAACACAATCTCCCCCCGCACACGACCGAGGACCTTCGCCTGCGGTCGTTCCTGCACTTCCGGGTAGGTATCGAACACTTCGAAGATGCGGTCCATCGCCGCGAGGCTGTTCGTGAGGATGAGATTGAGCTCGGTCAAGCGTTGGATCGGTTGGTAGAGCATCCCCAGATACGCATAGAAGGCCATGAGCGTGCCCACGGACAATCGCCCACCCCAAACCTCCATGGCGCCGAACCACAACACGAAGATCGGCCCAAGCGCCGTCAAGAATCCAGTTGCGCCCAACGCGATGGACTGGAGCTTCACGCTTGAGAGCACCGTGTTGAGGTAGCGTTCGCTCTGTTCCTTGAACTCGCGCGCCTCAGCTTCTTCCTGGGTGAAGGCCTGGATGGTGGAGATGGCGGCAAACTGCTCATGCAAATCCCCGGAGATTTCCTGAAGCTGGTTGTGGATGTCGCGGCTGGTCTTGCGGATCCGCTTGGTGAGGTGATAGCTGATGACGGCATAGCAGGGAATCACGCTTAAGGAAACGAGCGCGAGCTTCCAGTTGGCGACGAACAACAGGACGATGATCATTGCCACACACGACAGGTCCATTGCCGTGTTGACGAGCGCCGAGCCGACGAAGTTCTGGGCCGAGGCGATGTCGCCCGTCATGCGGGCCACCACCGCCCCGATCTTCTGCCGGTCAAAGAAGCTGAGGCTCATGCGCTGGACGTGCAGGTAGAGCGCTTGGCGCAGGTCGAAGATGACGCGGTGACCCGCAAGGCCGGCGAGGTAGGAACGCCAGTAGCTGATAAGGGCGTAGATCGCATAGAGCACGCACAGCCCCAACATGAGGAGGTGGAGTTGCGCATGCGCCTTGTGGCTGTCAGGTTTGAGGAAGTCATCGACGAGGAGTTTGATCGTCCACGGCAGGACGAGCGGGATGAGGTACCGGACAATCCCGCAGGCGCTGGCGATGGTCACGGTGCGCCGATACGGATGGACGTAGGCCAGAAACCGCCTCAGGCTCTGCCGTGTGGTCGAGGGGCTCTTGTGCAGCAAGCTGTGAGCGTGTACCATGAGGAGCAGTAGTATAGCATACCGGTCTATCCACCCCGCCGGGGGCCACCCCGCCACGGCGGGGTGGGGCTCCACATCCGATGATTGACATCGTCCATCCTGCGATTGAGGACTATCTCACCTCGCTTGCGCCACCGAGTGATCCGGTTTTGCGGGAGATCGAGGCGCGTGCCAAGAAGGAAGATTTTCCGATCGTCGGGCCGTTGGTGGGCCGGTTGCTTGCCGTGTTGGCAAAAGCGATCAACGCGCGCGTGGTCTTTGAAATGGGATCTGGGTATGGTTATTCGGGCTTGTGGTTTGCCCACGCCTTACCCAAGCAGGGCAAAATCATCCTCACAGATACCTCGCACGCTCGTGCCAAACAGGCTCAAGCCTACTTTGCCAAAGCCAACCAGGCCTCCAAGCTCGACGTTCGCGTGGGGGATGCTGTTGAGCTCATCGAGCAGGCGAGCGGTCCCTTCGATGTGGTGTTCATCGATATCGAGAAGGAACGCTACCCCCTGGCATTCCAGAAGGCCCTCCCGAAACTTCGGGTCGGGGGACTGCTCATTGCGGATAACGTCCTGTGGTTTGGTTCGGTGGTGACCGATTCGACTGAACCGGATGTGGTCGCCATCAAACAATTCGGTCGGCTCCTGTATGAAACCCCCACCACCCTCTCTACCGTGATCCCACTGCGAGATGGGGTGTCAGTGTCGATCAAACTCGCCTAGCCGTTCCAAATTTTTGGACAGCGTCAGGGCGCAGTGTTATACTACCTAACATGGCGGGGCTCATAGACGAGCCGGGGAGTGCCATTTTTAAATCGGACAGTTTGTGAAAAAAATCACAATCTTTCCCCACCGAAGGCGGGGTCAACCTTAGTAGTTGACATGCTTGAGTATGTCGGGTTGTTGATCGTGGCGGTGTTGTCAGGGCTCATTGCCACCGTCATGCTGTTTGCCAACCGCTTCCTGGGACCGAAACGGCCCACCCCCACGAAGGCCAAACCTTTTGAGTGTGGGATGGAGCCGATCGCGCTGCCAGCCGGCAGGCTTCCGGTGCATTTTTATGTCCTGGGGATGTTGTTTGTCGTCTTTGATGTGGAGCTGGTGTTCCTGTTTCCGTGGGCGGTGGTCCTGAGGGGACTCGGCTGGTTTGGGCTCATCGAGATGGCGCTGTTTTTAGGCATTGTGGTCGCCGGGTTTGTGTATGCCTGGAAGAAGGGCGCCTTGGAGTGGGAGCGGTGAGGACAGAGGACAGAGGACAGAGGACAGAAGACAGAAGACAGAAGACAGAGGACAGAGGACAGAAGACAGAAGACAGAATGTTTGTGGCGGCGGCACCCTTTGATCTGACTTCTGACATCTGTCTTCTGACTTCTGAACGGGAGTAAGACATGCCTAGCGACATTGATCTCACCAAACTGAACTGGATGACCACCCGGCTGGATGCGGCCTTGGGGTGGGCGAGGAAGTTTTCGCTCTTCCAGTATCCCTTCGTCACGGCCTGCTGCGGGATGGAGTATATGGCGACCGCCTGTTCGCACTATGATGTCGATCGCTTTGGAGCCGGCTTTCCACGCTTCTCGCCCCGCCAGGCGGATGTGCTCTTCGTCGTGGGCACGGTGAGTCACAAGATCGCCCCAGTCCTCAAGCGCGTGTACGATCAGATGGTGGAACCAAAGTGGGTGGTGGCCTTTGGGGTGTGCACGTGCACCGGCGGGTTTTACGACAACTACGCAACCGTCATGGGTATCGATACCATCATCCCCGTGGATGTCTACATCCCCGGGTGTCCCCCGCGTCCTGAAAACGTCCTCGATGGGCTCATGAAGCTCCAGGAGAAAATCCAACACGGGGTTACAGCCACCCTCCCCACCGGTTCCTCAGCCAGACCCGTGGAACTGCAGGTTGTCCACCGCCCCGAAGCCCATCTCTGATCAGCAGAGATCGCGAACCGTGCATCCTCATGAGCGTCACTGAGGTGATCCAAGCGCAATTCCCACAGTGGGTGATCGCTACGCATCGCTATCGTGGCGATGCAACCGTCATCCTCAAGCGGGAAGGGTTGCTTGACGTCTGCCGCTTCCTGCGCGATGATCCCCGCACCGCCTTCGAGTTTCTGATGGATCTCTCGTGCGTCGACTATCTCACGTTTGGCCAGGCCCAGGCCAGCGCCCCTTCGACGATGACCCCCTCGCCGCTCCCCTATTTCATGCGATCCGCACCCTCCACCGACACGTGGCAGCGGCTGGTGGGTGATGAGTATCGCCTTGAAGTGGTCTACCATTTCTACTCCTTGTCGAAGCAGCATCGACTTCGGCTGAAAGTTCCGGTCTTGGCGCAGGACCCACAGGTGGATTCACTGACCGCGCTGTGGCAGTCGGCCAACTGGTTTGAACGCGAGGTGTGGGATATGTTTGGGATTCGCTTCAACGGGCATCCCAGCCTCAAGCGTATCCTCATGTACGAACCGTTTGAAGGACATCCCCTGCGCAAGGACTACCCAGTGAACAAACGCCAGCCCCTTGTCGGACCAGTCAACTAAAAATGTGGACGGTGAACGGTGTTCGGTTAACGGTTTGCCCGTACACCGTAAACAGTCAACCGTTGACCAACAATGCAGCTTGAGCAGCTAGAACCGAAGACGACTGAAACCCGGCACATGTTTTTGAACGTGGGGCCCTCGCACCCGGCGATGCACGGGATCATCAAGATCGTGACCGAGCTGGATGGTGAGCGCGTGGTGGGAGCCGATGTGGAGATTGGCTATCTCCACCGGGGCTTTGAGAAGATGTGCGAGGAGGGGCCCTACAACAACGCGATGCCCTACACCGACCGGCTCAACTATGTCTCCCCCCTCATCAACAACTTCGGCTACTGCATGGCCGTGGAGAAACTCCTCGGCATCGACGTCACCGAACGCTGCCAGTACCTTCGGGTGATCATGAGCGAGATTTCCCGAATCACCGACCACCTGACCTGCGTCGGGGCTTCGGCGATGGAGTTGGGGGCGTTTACGGTCTTTCTCTACCTGATTAAAGCCCGGGAGTGGTTATGGGAGCTGATCGAAGCGGTGACGGGCGCCAGGCTCACGATTTCCTACGGGCGCATCGGTGGCGTCAAAGCTGATCTCCCAGAAGGATTTTCCGAGAGGACGCGCAAGGCGCTTGGAGGGGTGCGCAAGGTTCTGCTTGAGGGCGATGCGCTCTTGACGAGAAACCGCATCTTCATGGATCGGATGCAGGGAACCGGTGTGATCTCCAAGGAGAAAGCGATCTCCTACGGGATCACGGGTCCATTCCTGCGGGGAAGCGGCGTCAACTATGACGTGCGCAAAGCCCAGCCCTACTCGGTCTACGACCGGATGGCGTTTGACGTACCGCTGGGGGAGCATGGGGACAACTACGACCGCTATCTCGTGCGCATGGAAGAGATGGAGCAGAGCATGCGCATCATTGAGCAGGCCCTTTCGCAACTTCCATCTGGTCCTATACAGATGGATTACGAAGGCAAGGCGTTGCCGGCCGCGCTGATGGTCGACATGGCGAAGATCGGCCAGACGGCTGGATTCAAATCGGTTGAGGTGCAGACGGATCCGACGCTCGGTGGATCCACGAAGCGATTCCATGAGGCGATCAACGCGCCTGAAAAACGGGCGGTCCTTCCGCCGAAAGAAGAGACCTACGGTGACATCGAAGGGCTCATGCATCATTTCAAGCTCGTCATGATGGGCCACGGCATCAAGCCCCCGAAAGGGGAGGCCTATACGGCGGTTGAGGGGGCCAATGGGGAGCTTGGGTTTTACGTCGTCAGCGACGGCAGCGACCGGCCGTATCGGGTGCGGGTGCGACCGCCCTGCTTTACCATCATGGCCGCCCTTCCGGAGCTGCTCGTCGGAGACATGGTCGCAGACATCGTGCCGACGTTCGGCTCCGTGAACATGATCGGGGGAGAGCTGGACCGCTAAAGCAGTGATGAGTGATGAGTGATGAGTGATGAGCTGAAGTTTGAAGCGCTGAAGCAGGAAGCCACCGTTATTCTTGCGAAGTATGAGAAAAAGCAGGCGGCGATGCTGCCGGTCCTGCATCTCATCCAAGAGCGATTCGGATCCATTTCCACCGAGGCAGAAGAGTGGGTCGCCAACCTCCTGGGCATCTCCCCCGCGCATGTCCACGAAGTCGTCACCTTCTACACGATGCTCCATCAACAGCCCGTCGGCACCTACCATATCCAAGTCTGCACGAACATCTCCTGTATGCTAAAGGGATCGGAGCGCTGCTTAGCGGCGATTTCGGAACGCCTGGGAATCAACCCAGGCCAGACCACACCCGACCGGCGCTTTACGTTGTCGACGGTGGAGTGTTTGTGTGCCTGCGAGATGGCGCCGATGTTTCAGGTCAATGACGCGTATGTCGGCCCGATCACCCCGCAGCTCATCGACACGCTCATGAACCATCCGGAACAGCTGGAAGCCTCCTCCGTGCCATTTCAGGGATCACCCGGCTTGGTGGAGCCGGTCATTTCCAAGCGCTTCACCCGCAACGACGCTCACCTGATCGAAACCTACGTCCGCGACGACGGCTACCAGATGGCTCGCAAGGCGATCACCGGGATGACGCCGGATCAGGTCATCGCAGAGGTGACGAAAGCGAATCTCCGTGGATTAGGCGGGGCGGGGTTTCCTACCGGCAAGAAGTGGGGTTTCATCCCCAAGGACACCACCAAGCCGAAGTTTCTCGTCGTCAACGCCGATGAGGGCGAGCCGGGGACGATCAAGGATCGCTACATCATCGAGCGCGATCCTCACCGGCTGCTTGAGGGGATGATCATCGCAGCCTTTGCGACGGGCGCGCAAAAAGCTTACGTGTACATCCGGGGGGAATACCTCAAACCCACCCGCATTCTCCAACAGGCGGTGGAAGAAGCCTATCGCTACGGCTTCCTGGGCAAGAAAATCTTCAATAGCGCGTGCAATCTCGATGTGGTGATCCATCGTGGAGCCGGAGCGTACATCTGTGGGGAAGAAACCGCGCTTCTGGAATCCTTGGAAGGCAAGAAAGGATTCCCGCGGTTAAAACCCCCATTCCCGGCGGTGAGCGGGCTGTTCGGTTGTCCGACGGTGATCAACAATGTCGAAACCCTAGCCTACGTGCCGACTATCTTGCAAAAAGGCGGCGACTGGTTTGCAAAGCTGGGCTTTGGGAAATCCGGCGGGACCCGACTCTTCAGTGTCAGCGGGCATGTGAATCGACCAGGCCTCTACGAGGCCTCCCAAGGGGTCATGTTGCGCGAGCTGATTTTTGATTACGCCGGCGGGATCCCTGACGGGCGCAAGCTGAAGGCTGTGGTCCCTGGCGGGCTTTCCGCAAAGATCCTTCGGGCCGATGAGATTGACGTCCGCATGGATTTTGATTCGCTAACCGGCGCAGGCACGATGGCTGGCTCTGCTGGCGTCATCGTGATGGATGACACGACCTGCATCGTCAAGGTGCTGCTCTACGCCTGCAAGTTCTTCGCCCATGAGTCGTGTGGCCAGTGCTCGCCCTGCCGGGAAGGAACCGGCTGGATCTACAAGATCATTCAGCGCATTGCCAACGGCCAAGGGCGCCCACAAGATTTGGACAATCTCTTGAGCATTGCCACAAACATGGAAGGCAGGACGATCTGCGTGTTTGCGGATGCAGCCGCCTGGCCTGTGCAGAGCTACATCACGAAGTTTCGTGAGGAGTTTTCCGCCCACGTGGGAAAGCCTGGGGCGGATCCGCCCCGATGCTCTATCTGCTGGGGCGGAGAGTTCCACATCCGTGAGGGCAAATGTGACTTAGGATCAGAAGTCAGAAGACGGATGACAGAAGTCAGTATCTGACCTCTGTGTTCTGGCCTCTGACATCTGAACGTACGGATTTGATCACCAATGCCGACGCTGACGATTGACGGCAAACCTATTACCGTGCCAGAAGGTACGACCATCCTGCAAGCCTGCGAACAAGCGGGAAGCCCGGTGCCGTTTTACTGCTACCATCCGGGGCTGTCGATTGCGGGTAACTGCCGCATCTGCCTCGTCGAAGTCGAAAAGCAGCAAAAGCTTGCGATTGCCTGCTATGCCCCTGTCGCGGATGGAATGGTCGTGCATACGACCTCCGACAACGTCCTGAAAGGCCGGCAGGATGTCCTGGAGTTCCTCCTCATTAACCATCCGTTGGATTGTCCGGTCTGCGATCAGGCTGGGGAGTGTTGGCTGCAGGACTACTACATGGAGTACGGGCTCTACAATCCGAAGTTCAATGAACAGAAAGTGAAGAAATCTCAGAAAGCCGTTGCGGTCGGCCCGCACGTCATGCTGGACATGGAGCGGTGCATCCTGTGCTCACGATGCGTGCGGTTTACCGATGAGATCACGAAGACCGGCGAGTTTGGGATCTTCAACCGCGGCGATCACTCTGAACTCGGGATCCATCCAGGCAAGCAGGTGGACAATAACTATTCCGGCTGTGTCGTGGATATCTGCCCGGTCGGGGCGCTGACGGATCGAGACTTTCGCTTTAAGTGCCGCGTGTGGTATCTCGGCTCGACGAAATCCGTCTGTCCCGGCTGCTCGATGGGCTGTAACATCGAGATTCACACAAACCGCGAGCGAAAAGACCGCCCACACATTGCTAGTGGAGCTCGGGTGATGCGCCTCAAACCCCGCTCTAATCCTGATGTCAACCAGTGGTGGATGTGTGATGAAGGCCGCTATGGCTACAAGTTCATCGATGAGAATCGCATCCCCAAGGTCCAGATTCAGGATGGTCATGAGTATCAAGAGACGTCGTGGGATGAAGCGCTTGATCGAATCGCCCAGACAATCAAGCGACTGACGGAGGCGAACCAACTCGACCGGATCGGGGTCATCCTCTCTACCCACCTGACCAACGAAGACCTCTACGTCGCCAGGGGGATCTTTGGAGGGCTTGGGATCCACCATGTGACTGTTCAAGGTCCTGCCAAGCCGGGTGTCAGCGATACGTTCCTCATGAAGGCGGATAAATCCCCCAACACCCGTGGGGCGCAGGCGCTGGGATTGTCCTTTGAGAGTGCGAAGCTCTTGGAACGGGCTGCCCGCAAGGACCTCTCTGTCCTCTATGTGTTCGGTCACGATGTCCTCGAGGTGTATGGGCAGTCACTGGTCAGCCAGGCGGTTGCCAATCTGGACCTGTTCGTCTTCCAGGGATCGAATAGGAACGCCAGTTGTCAGTTTGCGCATGTGATTCTTCCCAGCGCTGTGTATGCGGAAAAAGACGGGACCTTCACGAACTGCCAGGGGCGCGTGCAGCGCATCTACCAGGCGTTTCCTCCGCTTGGGGATGCGAAAAGCGATTGGCAGGTGTTGTTCGATCTGACCAAACGGCTGGACAGGGCCTGGGCCTTCTCTGATGCGAAGGCGATCTTTAATGACTTGGCGGCCCACGAACCCGCTTTTCACGGGCTCAGTTATGAGGCGCTGGGGGATTATGGGGCGCTGCTGACATGCTGATTGACCTGACGATCAAACTGGTCCTTGCTGCCATTGTTCTCTTCGGCGTGCTGAACCTGGCCGGACTTCAGACCTGGGTGGAGCGCAAGCAAAGCGCCATCATGCAGGATCGCGTGGGCGCCAATCGGGCGGTGTTTTACCTGCCCTGGTGGTGGGCGGCACCCATCAATTGGGTGCTGCGGAAAGTGGGCGGGCTGGGTCTGCTGCATCCGCTGGCTGACGTCGTCAAACTCCTTACCAAAGAAGATTTTGTGCCAGAAACTGGGAATCGGTTTCTCCATACCTTGGCACCCTGGATTTCGGTGTTCTTCGCGCTCGTCGTGTTTGCGGCGATCCCCTTTGGCGATCACTTGGAGCTGTTTGGCCGAACGATCGATCTCCAGGTAGCTCGCCTGGACGCGGGGTTACTCTACATCTTGGCTTTGGCGTCCATTGGGATCTACGGGGTCATTCTCGCCGGGATGGCCTCCGGGACGAACTTCTCAGTCTTGGGAGGCTTGCGGGCTGCTGCCCAAATGCTGGCGTATGAGATCCCCCTTGGGGTTTCGCTCGTCGGGGTGATCATGTGGTATGGGACGTTGGATCTGCAGACACTCGTTCACCTGCAGGGTTCCTACTTCTGGGGCTGGTTGCCCCAGTGGGGGGTGGTCGTGCAGCCGATCGGCTGTCTGGTCTTCATGGTGGCCGCGCTTGCCGAAACGAAGCGCATCCCGTTTGACTTGCCGGAAGGAGAACCAGAGATCATTGGCTATTTCGTTGAGTATAGCGGGATGAAATTCGGGTTGTTTTTCCTGACCGATTTTGTTGAAACGACCCTGGTCGCCACCCTCACCACGGTGCTCTTTTTCGGTGGATGGCAGATTCCCTATCTGGGTCCTGAAGGATTTGCGTTTCCCTGGGGCGGCATGATCCCGCTGTCGCGGGTGGCGGTGGTGCTGTTCGGTGTTGGGGCCTTCACGCTGAAGGTCAGCGTCTTCCTGTGGGTGTTCATGACGATTCGATGGACGCTCCCGCGGTTTCGCTATGACCAACTCATGCGGCTGGGATGGAAAATCCTCTTTCCGATCTCCTTGGCGAACATCGGGGCAACCGGGTTGGCTCGGGTCTTGGTGCGTTGAGTCCATGGCCAGCTTAAGTGACGAGCTCCTGCATCGGATTCGTGAGGCCCACAAGCGTCGCCGGCTTTCGTGGGGGGAGCGAATCTATCTACCAGCAATTGCCCAAGGCTTGTGGATCACCTCCACGCACTTTTGGCGCAACCTCTTCTTGCACATCGCCCATCGCCTCGGCTTGTTTCGGGACGTGCCCGCTTCTGTGACCATTCAGTATCCGGATCAGACGCGTGAGACCTCTCCTCGGCTTCGGACTCGCCACCGGCTCATGCAGCGGGACGATGGCACGCCTCGCTGTGTCGCCTGCATGCTCTGCGAGACCATCTGCCCGGCGAAGTGCATCTACATCACCCCGGGTGAACATCCCGATCCCAACGTCGAGAAATACGCCAAGAGCTTTGATCTCGACCTGGGCAAGTGCGTCTACTGCGGCTACTGCGTGGAGGTGTGTCCGGAAGACGCCATCCGCATGGACACCCAGCGCCACGATATCAGCGCGTTTTCCCGCGATGGGATGTGGCTCGACATCATTGAGCTCCTCCATCCGGGAAGCCGGACGCACACCGAACCGCCCAAGAAGTTCGTCCAGCTCGAACTCGAAGACTTCCGCACGCTCAAGCAGACCTCACCGTGATGATCCTCCTTGCGATGAGGAGCGCGCGGTGACCACCCCGCCGGGGGCCACCCCGCCAATTGGCGGGGTGGGGGACAAGTCGTTCGCGTGGGCGGGGTGTCGCCCCCCATGGGGCGTGGTGTCAGGGTGCCACCCCGCCGTGGCGGGGTGGGGCTCCACTCGATCCGCTCTCCTGTGGCTCAGCCTCATCCTGGGCGCGGGGATTCTCTGGCAGACACCGCCCACGTGGGCCAGGGATGATTTCCAATCCTGGGACACGCTTGAAGTGACCAAACGGCTTGGCAAGCAGTGGGAACTCTTTTTCCGCCCCGAGATCCGCATCCGTCATGACGCAAGCCAACTGTTCTACCACGAGTACCGGCAGGGGATGATCTGGAAACCGTCGAGCCATCTCCAGCTTGGGATGAACTACCTGTTTGTCCGCAACGCCTCCTCAGGCAAACCGCGCGAGGAACACACCGGGGAATTGGACATCACGCCGAAAGTGACGCTCGGTCCACTCGAGACGTCATTGAGGGTCCGCGTCGCGATGCGGACGATTCAAGGCAGTGCTGACGAGCAGGAATGGCAACTCCGTCTGATGCCAAAAGTCGCCTACCCAACCAACCTGGCCGGCCACAAGATGACGCCCTACGTCGCCGATGATCTGTTCTACGAATACACCAAAGACGCTTGGAACCAGAATCGGCTCTTTCTCGGGGTGGTGGTTCCCTTGAAGCGCGGGCAGGGGGCCGAGGTGGGTGTTGATCTGTACTACATGCTCCAGAGTCAACTCGGCGCCCGTCGGGACTGGAGCAGCAACCACATCCTCGGGACTAAATTGAACGTGCGGTTTTGATCGTCGTGTTCCTGCCAAAGCTGTTCCAACCATGTCATCAAGGGGGACGTTTCTCAAAGAGGAGAGGCGTCCCCGAATTATTTGGGGAGTGGTTGCGAGGGGATGGCGGTGGAGATGGCTTGCAGGAAGGGGCCCTGGATGGTCCCCACGAGAACGATCCCGGCCATCAGGCCAAAGAGGACGAGTCGGGTGAGCCCATCGACCCTGATGGGTTGCGGTGTCGTGGGAGGTCGCAGGTACATGCGCCTGACAACCATCAGGTAGTAGTAGAGCGAAATCGCGACATTCACCGCCCCGATGGCCACCAGCCACAGCCGGTGAGATTCTACCGTAGCAAGGAGCACCAGCAGTTTCCCCACGAACCCCGCCAGTGGGGGCACCCCGGCGAGCGACAAGAGCCCCAGGAACAAGGACGCGGCAAGCAGCGGCGATCGACGCGAGAGGCCATCGTACTTCTCGAGCACGTCGCTCCCAACCGCCTCTGACACCACGACGACGACCAAGAACGCTGCCAGGTTACTGAATAGGTATGCGAGGAGATAAAACCCCACCGCTTCGGCTCCCGCCGTCGTCGCTGTTGAGAGGCCCATCAAGAGATATCCGGCGTGCCCGATCGAGGAATAGCCCAGCAGCCGCTTGATGTTCGTTTGGGGGATCGCCGCCAGATTCCCATAGAGCATCGTGATGGCTGAGAGCACCGCAAGAACCGCTCCCCACATCGCTTGGGCAGGGAAAAAGACTTCGTTGAGCACGCGCAGGAGCACGACCATCCCGGCCATCTTCGAGCCGACCGAGAGCAGGGCCACCACAGGGGTCGGGGCGCCTTCATAGACATCGGGAACCCAGAGGTGGAACGGGACCGCCGCCACCTTAAATCCCAGGCCGGCCAGGACGAGGAACATGCCAGCTTTCGCCAGCGTCGGCATCTGACCGGTCGTGAAGGTGGCGCGAAGCAGATCGAAGTTGGTTTCCCCCACCGCGCCGTAGAGGAGACTGATCCCGTAGATGAGAAACCCCGACGAGACCGAGCCAAGGATCAGGTATTTGAGTCCCGCTTCAATGGAACGCGAGTCGGTCTTGAGGTAGGCGGCCATCACATAGAGCGAAAAGGTCAGCAACTCAAGGCCGATGAACAGCAACAAGAGATCATGCACCGACGCCAGGACCAGCATCCCCAGGAGGGCCGAGAAGAGCAGCACGTAGAATTCACCCAGCTGGGTGGACAGCTGGTGCGTAAAAGCCCTCGTCATCAGGATCACGACGAATGCCGTCAACAGAAACAACCACTTGAAATAGTTGGCGAACCGGTCAAAGACGAACATCGGATCGAACGAGGAGCCCACCCAACGCTGTTGCCACCACAGGATTCCGCTCAAGCAGAGAATGCCCGCGAGGGCGACCTTCCAGAGTTCCGCTTTGCGTGTGGGGCTTGCGAGGAGGTCAGCGGCCAATAAGACGACCACCCACACGCAGACGCCGAGCTCCAGCGCGACGGCTTGCCAGGTCATTGGGTCACTCCAGACGCTTTCTCGGCAAGCTGCAATGCCTCGCGGGTGAGGAGCCGTTTGACCAAGGGTCTTGCCGAGGTATCAATGAGTTGGGTTAAAGGCTGGGGCCAACACCCCACCACGACCAGCACGACAATCAGGACTATATAGGGCAGGCGCGTGAACAGGGTCTTGGCATCCCGCGCATGCGGCAGGGTGTTACTGAGGGGACCAAAAAACACCCCACGGACCATGCGCAGCATATACACCGAGGTAATCACCACCCCCAACGCACCCAGGATCGTCTGCAGTCGATAGCGATCCCATGATCCCAGCAACACCAGCGACTCCGCCACAAAGTTGCCAAATCCCGGGAGCCCGCTTGCGGCCATGGCCGCGATGACCCCGCAGGTCGCAATGAAGGGCAGGGCTTTGGCGAGGCCGCCGAGTTCCGGGAGGTAGCGCGTATGCGTCTCGTCGTACACATGGCCCACGAGGGCAAAGGCGAGGGCCGTCATGATCCCGTGGGCGAACATGAGGAACACCGCCCCGTCAAGCGCCAGCGGGCTGAGTGCGGCGATGCCAAGCAACACATAGCCCATGTGACTGGAGGAGGAGTAGCCGATGATGAGCTTGAGGTCTTTCTGCGCCATGGCGACCAAGCCGCCATAGATGATGTTCATCACGCACAGTCCCGCAAGCCACGGCAGCCACATGCGCGCTCCGTCGGGAAGCAGGGTGATTGCTAACCGGATGATGGCATAGGAACCGAGTTTCATGAGGACCCCCGCATGCAGCATGCTGACCGCCGACGGCGCTGCGGCGTGGCCGATCGGCGACCAACTGTGCAAAGGCCATATCGGGGCGATGACGCCAAACCCAATGGCCAGGAGCGGAAACATCCATTGCTGTAGGTGGCCACTGAGTGGGACCGTGCTGAGGTGATGCTCAAGGGCAATGAGATCAAACGTCTTCAACCCCGTGCTGGCATAGAGCCACAGCAATCCCATGAGCGCAATGACCGCGCCGGCGGTGAGGTATACGGTCAGCTTCATCGCCGCGTATTCTTTGGAGAACCGCACGATCCCTCGTTCTGTAACGTCACTTCCCCATACCCCGATCAACGGATACATGGGGATCACAGCCATCTCGTAAAAAAAGTAAAAGAAGAACAGATCCAGCGAGGTGAACACGCCAAAGACCCCGGTGATCAGGATGAGATAAAAGATGTAATACTCTTTGATCCGATCCTTGACGGCATACGAAATCAGGACACCGGTGAAGGCGCAAATGGCATGCAGCAACACCAAGGTCGCGCTGATGCCATCCACCCCGAGGTGAAACCCGATCCCAAGCCGCTGGATCCACGGCAGAAACACCCGGAACTGATACCCCCCGACGGATCGGTCATAGTGCACCGCGATCTGCAACGCCCCAACAAGGGAAATGGTCATCGCAAGGACCGCAATCCGGCGGATCCAGTGTATCTGTTGAGCCGGCATGAGGCAGAGCAGCAGGGCTCCCACGGTCGGAGCCAACAGGATGATCAGGAGCATCGGATTCGTCATGGATTAGAATCGCGTGGCGACGTAGAGCAACACAAGGATGCCGGAGCAAAAGACCAGCACGTAGCGTTGCACCACGCCTGTTTGACAATGCCGGATGACGCGGCCGAGTGTCTTGGTGATCCAGGCCGTTCCATTGACCGCCAAGCCGATGATGATGACGCGCTCAAACAACGCGCACGCCCCCGCGATCAGGCGTTGCTGAACCCGCTCGACATACCACCCATAGAGCTCATCGACGTAGTATCGACGAGCCAGCGTGCGATACAGGACGGCAAACCGCTCGGCCACCGTCTGTGCCGAGATGACCTGCTGTCGATAGATCAGCCAGGCCAATCCTGCGCCCGCCGAGATCGCAAGCAACGAGATGGCCGCGACGCCCCAATGGAACGGCCCCTCGTGTTGTCCAAGAAACGCCGGGATTCCTAAGTACCCACCCCCGATGGCGAGGACGAGGAGGAGCATCAGCGGTCCCACCATGACGGGAGGGGATTCATGGGCGTGGAGGTGGTCAGGCGATTTTCCTGTAAACACCACCAGCCAGGCCCGGCTCGTGTAGAAGGCGGTCAGTCCTGCGGTGAAGGTGCCGATCCAGTACAGCCACTGGTTGTGCTCATGCGCAAGCACCAGGATCTCATCTTTGCTGAAGAACCCGCTGAAGAACGGGAAGCCGCACAGCGCGAGCCCCCCGATGAGAAACGCCGCCGAGGTCCACGGCATGGCGCGGCGCAGGCCTCCAAGCTCCCAGATGTTCTGACGGTGGGTCCCGTGGATCACGCTGCCTGCCGCAAGGAAGAGCAACGCTTTGAAGAACGCATGCGTCGTGAGGTGATACATGCCGGCAATCGCGCCCCCAAGACCCACGGCCATCACCATGTAGCCCAATTGGCTCAGCGTCGAATACGCCAGGATCCGTTTGAGATCCGCTTCCACCACCGCCAACCAGGCCGAGAAGAACGCCGTGATCCCCCCGACCCACGCAATGACGGTCAACACCGAGGGCAGATCCGCAAAAAACCAAAACGTCCGGCACAACAGATACACGCCTGCCGCCACCATGGTGGCGGCGTGAATCAGTGCTGACACGGGCGTTGGCCCTTCCATCGCGTCGGGCAGCCACACATGGAGCGGCATCTGCGCGGACTTTCCAAGCACCCCGCAGAAGATCAGCAATCCAATCCATGGAAGCACATCCTTCGAGAGCCATCCCATTTTGATCAGCAGCGGCAGGCGTGCCTGGAGCAGTTGATAGTGGAGTGTGCGTTCAGAGGCGATGGGGCTTGAGTGCGCCCACAGCGCCAGGATCCCGAGGAAAAAGCCAAAATCCGCCACCCGGTTCACAAGAAACGCTTTCTTGCCCGCTTCAGCCGCTTGGGGGCGTTCGTACCAGTGGCCAATGAGCGCATAGGAACAAAACCCCACCAGCTCCCAGCCGATGAATAACTCAAGCCAGTTATTGGCCAGGACAATGGTCAGCATCGAGAACGCAAACAACGACAGCATCCCAAAGTATCGGCTGTAGCCGGCGTCCTCAGCCATGTATCCGGTTGAGTAGATAAAGATGGCGCTGCCCACGCCGGTGACGACCAGTGACATCAGAAGGGATAAGCGATCGATGAGGATGCCAAACGGGATGGTGAGGTCTGGGATGGCGACCCACTCGACGCTCACCTCAAGCGGGAGCGCCAGCTGGCCGTGGAGAGCCTGGAGGAACAACCAGGAGGCGCAGGCAAAGGAGGTCAGCAGCCCCCCGATCGCCAGGGCTGCGCTGAGTCGCCGTCGATGGATCCCCACCAGGACGATGCCAACGAATGCCACCAGGGGCGCAACGAGCAGCCCCCACGCGCAAGACGACGGCGTGACTACCATTTCAAAAGATTGACCTCATCGGCGTTCAACGTGGAGAGTCGGCGCGCCAGGAGGATGGCAATCGCAAGCCCCACAGTCACCTCAGCCGCCGCGACCGTAATCACGAAGAACACGATGACCTGGCCGGCTAAGTCTCCCCAGGCTTTGGCATAGGTGACAAACGCCAGGTTGGCCGCGTTGAACATCAGTTCGATACACAGGAGGATCAGCAGGACGTTTCGGCGGATCATGATTCCGGCGAGCCCGATGGCAAAGAGGAGTCCGCTGAGGATGAGGTAGTGAGTGAGGGTAATCATTGTTCGAATGATGGGTGATGGGTGATGGGTGATGGGTGATGAAAGAGGCACGTCATTCGCGCTTCCACATCCCTCTGGCCAAGGTGATGGCACCGACGATCGCCGCCAGGATCAGAAAGGAGGTCACTTCAAAGGGCAGGAGATATTTAGTAAACAGCAGCTGGCCGATCTGGTCCACGGTGCCTTTCTGCGTGGGTGTACTCGCCAACGCGATCGAGAGCGCCGGTTGGCTGAAGAGCCACACAAACTGGGCGCCCAGCGCGATCGCCACCACGATCCCAAGTCCTCGTTGCGTGAACGGGCTGACGCGGGCCAAGGCGTCCTGACCCAGATTGAGGAGCATGACGACGAAGAGAAACAACACCAGGACGGCTCCGGCATAGAGCAGGATTTGCAACGCCGCCACGAAATAGGCCCCGAGCATGACGAACAGGGCGGCGAGGCAGAACATCGCGACTAGGAGGGACAAGACGCTGTAGATGGGCTGGCGGCTGAAGATGACGAGCAGGGCTGCCGTCAGGATCGTCCCGCTGAAGAGATAAAAAAAGGCTGCTTCAGTCATGTCAGCCAAAGGCTGACCCCGCCTTCGGCGGGGAAAGATTGTGAAACGAATCACAGACCTGGGTATTATAGGCATTGCCGTTTGGTCTGTCCATCGCTTTGACAGGCTGTGCAGGCGGTGAATTGTGTGCTATCCTAACAATTCCTCGATGGAGGACGCATGAGCGTCGCGAGACTCATCATTGCAGATAGCGAGAAGAACGCCAACCTCTACTACGCGACCCGGTTCCTTGCCCCGGATCCCTTCATCTTTGCGCAAGTTGATGGGCAGAAAATCCTGGTGATGAGTGATCTGGAGCTCGATCGCGCCAAAACCCAGGCGAAGGTCAATGAAGTCCTCTCCTACACCAAACTCGCCCAGCAGGCGAAGCGGCGTGTGGGAAGCGAGGCTGGGTTCCTGGATGTCGTGGATGAGCTCCTCAAGAGCCATCGCGTGAGTGCAGTCGAAGTCCCCCTGGACTTCAGCGTGTCTCATGCGGACGGCTTGAGAAAACGGGGCTACGCCCTCGAGGCCAAGCCCGATCCGTTCTATCCGCAGCGGATGATCAAGTCAGAAGAGGAGATTGCGCTGATCACTCAGACGCTGCGCGCCACCGAGGAAGCCTTGGAGCAAGCCGTTGAGCTCATCCGCAATGCCGAGGTCAAATCTGATCGCACCTTGTGGATCGGGGGAAAGCCCCTGACGGCTGAGCTCATCCGCAAGGTGTTACACCTGCAGATGATGGAGCGCGACTGTGTGGGTCAGCACACGATCGTGGCCTGCGGCATCCAAGCGGTTGATCCCCACAACGAAGGCTCAGGCCCCTTGAACGCCAACGTCCCGATCGTCATGGATGTGTTTCCGCAGCATGCCACCAGCCGCTACTTTGCCGACATCACCCGCACGGTCGTCAAAGGCAAGGCCAGCGACAACGTCCGGCGGATGTTCGAGACGGTCAGGGAAGGACAAGGGATCGCCTATCGGATGATCAAAGACGGCGTGGATGGCTCCACCGTCCATCGAGCCATCCTGGACTCGTTCGAGTCATTGGGGTTTCGCACCGGCGAGCAGAACGGACGCATGCAAGGGTTTTTTCATGGCACGGGGCACGGTGTGGGTCTTGAGATTCACGAGCCCCCGCGGATTAATCCCAAGCCGGACATCTTGAGGGCCGGCATGGTCGTCACGGTCGAACCAGGCCTCTACTATGCGGATGCCGGTGGGATGCGCATCGAAGACATGGTGGTGGTCACCAAGGACGGCTGTCGTCTCCTCACCCAAGCCCCGAAGATCTTGGAAGTCTAGGCATTCAGGTTTTTGCAACAAGGCAACCATTGCAAACGACCCCTGAACCCAGTAAGATAAGATCATTCCCACCGAGATGTCCGAGCCCGTCGCCGTTACGACCTTAACTCCAGAGCCTCTTGTCAGGCTGGAGAACTACTTCCAGCAGCCGTATAACCTGGCGATTGCCACGGCCAGGACGTGTTATTCCTCCCAGGTAATTTCGACGGAGGAGGTGGGTCGGGACGAGAAGACCAGAGCCCAGCGCGACCGCATTGCCGAAAGCATCTACCGGGCCGGCCATCACACGACGATTCAGCACCCCACCTTCCAGTTTGTCCTCGAGAAAGTGTCGCGGCAATTCATCTGGTCATTCCTCCACGCCCATCCGTTTTATAACAGTGAACAAGTGTCGCAGCGCTACGTCGAAGTGAAACCTGAGCATTTCACGATCCCTCCCCTCAACGAGCCTGCCCGGACCATCTACCTCAAGACCGTCCACTTCCAGATGGAGGCCTACCACAAGCTCAGCGAACTCGTCGAGCCCACTGTGGCGCGCGAATACCAACGCCTCTTTCCGCAGCGGGATCTGTCAGACAAGCGATGGAAGGGCGCGGTGAAAAAGCGTTGCCAGGAAGTGGCACGGTACTGCCTGCCCGTCGCGACGCACGCGCATCTCTACCACACAATCAGCGGCGTGACCCTCCACCGGTACTGGCGACTGTGCCAACAATTCGACACGCCGCTTGAGCAACGTCTGGTGATCCAGAAGATGGTCGACGAGGTCTCGAAGATCGATCCGGAATTCATGACCCTGGCGCATGAGCCGATTCCGCTTGAGGAGACCCTGGAGTACCAGGCCTTCAGTGGGTTTCACCAGTCCCTGATAAATGGCGCCAGCACGGCGTTTCTGGATGAGTTTGATCAGCAGCTTGGGGGGTACACGTCGAAGTTGGTGGACTATAAGGTCCATGCCCAGGACACGATGGCGCAGGCGGTTCGTTCCGTGTTGGGACTTTCAGCCGATCAGCTCTCGAATGCACAGGCCGTTCAACTGGTCCTGGATCCGGCTCGCAACCGCTATCTCTCCGACGACTTGACGCTGACCACCCTCAGCAAGCTGACCCGCACGATGGTCCACCCGCATTTCACCTTTAAGAAAAAACTGTCTCATACGGCTGATTCGCAAGACCAGCGCCACCGGATGGTGCCAGGCTCACGGCCCATCCTGGCGAGCCACTTCGTCAGCCATCATCCTGACCACATCGTGCCGGTCCTCATCAAGGCGACACCACTCGCGCATGAGTATTACCAGGAGACGATGGCGGACATCTGGCAGGCGATTGACCAGTTGCTGAACGTGGGTACCCCGCATGAGTTCGCGCTCTATCTGCTGCCCAATGCGTTTCCGATCCGCTTTGAGGAATCCGGCGACCTGCTCCATTTCCACCACAAGTGGGTTCAGCGGCTGTGCTACACCGCCCAAGAAGAAATCTGGAATACCTGCCGTGAGGAAGTCTTGCAGGTGAAGGAGCGCTTCCCGCTCATTGGCGGATACCTCCAAGCCCCCTGTTGGCCGCGGTCTCAGGCGGGGATTCGTCCATACTGCCCAGAGGGGGACCGCTTCTGCGGGGTCGCCGTCTGGAAACTTCCGCTTGAGCAGTACCAGCGGTTGATTTAATGGCCCAAGCCACCACTGAACACGACGCGAAGCCGCGTGCCGCCTCTCCTGAGACGGATGCGCGTCAGCTCGTCGGGTTTTCGTTCTATCGCGTCGATCCGGCGTGGAGACGGCTTTCGCGCGCCACCAAGCAAACCCACGGCAAGGAACTCTTGCGAGTGATTGAGCAGTCTGCGAAGTGCCTCATGGTGCGGACCTACTCGCTCGTTGGGCTGAAAGCTGATGTGGACTTCCTCATTTGGCGCGTGGGCAGTCGCCCTGATGAATTGCAAGAGATGTCCAGTGCGATTTGGCAGACGAAGCTGGGCGGATATCTGACCACACCCTACACGTACCTGTCCATGACCAAGCGCTCGACCTACGTGGACAAGCTCAACCCGGAACACGAAGACCGCCGCCGGTTCATCACCCCCGCCAACTGCAAGTACCTGTTCGTCTATCCGTTTTCCAAGACCCCGGAATGGTATCAGCTTCCATTCCAAGAGCGCCAAGCGATGATGGATGAGCACATCCGGCTCGGCAATAAGTATCCGTCGGTGCGCATTCATACGACCTACTCATTCGGGTTAGATGACCAGGAGTTCGTCCTGGCTTTTGAGACGGATCATCCGAAAGATTTTCTGGATCTGGTCATGGAGATGCGAGAATCCAAGGCGCGACCCTACACGCTGCGCGATACGCCGATCTTTACCTGTGTCGCCAAATCGATGCCTGAGATTCTGAAAGAGCTTGGTGGCTCGTAGATGGCTGAGCTCGTCACTGAGTCGGTTCAATTTCCCGGCGAGGGTATGACGATTCGAGGATTCCTCACGCGACCTCAAGACGCCAAACCCAACCCGGCGGTTGTCATCATGCATGAGTGGTGGGGATTGAACGATCACGTCAAGGACATCGCCCAGCGCTTCGCCCGCGAGGGCTACGTGGCGCTTGCGCCGGATCTCTATTCACGCATTGGTAGCACGGTGACGAAGGATCCGCAGGAGGCGGCAAAGTTGATGGAACGCCTGCAATCGCAGGATGCGCTGAAAGATTTGAACGCCACGACGCGCTACCTAAAAAACCAGCCCTTCGTGGATCCATGGAAAATCGGGGCGGTGGGGTTTTGTATGGGGGGGACGTTTGCGTTGATGCTGGCTTCCCATAACTCCGACATCAAAGCGGCGGTGCCGTTTTACGGACAAATCCCTCCCACGGATAATCTGCGATATCTCGTGTGCCCCATCCTCTACATCTACGGTGGGCAGGATGGCTGGATCACCAAGCAGGATGTCGAGCGGCTCAAGCAGGGACTCAAACAGTTCGGAAGGCCGGGTGAGGTGAAGATCTACCCAAACTGCCCGCATGCGTTCTTTAACGATACCCGTCCGGATGTGTATCGGCCAAGCGAAGCCCAGGACGCTTGGCAACGCACGCTAGCGTTCTTGGAGCAACACCTCAGCGTATAACGTGGATCGGTGACGTGGCCCGTTTCGTTTATCGGTTACGTAGTTCGTTAAGAGCTGAAACGAATAACGTCACCGAACTACGAAACGGGCAGCGTTACCGGCAGACGGCAACCGTTCACAATGGATCTTGAAGCGAAAAAGATCGCCTTACGAAAGATCCCGCACGGGGTCTATGTGGTGGGCGTCAAGCAGGATTCCCAATTGAATGCGTTTACCGCCACGTGGTTGACTCAAGTGTCCTTTACACCGCCTCTCGTGGCGGTGGGAGTCAAGAGGGATAGTCACTCCTTGCAGATGATTCAGCATGACCGCGTCTTTTCGGTCAATCTCCTCGGCAAGGAGCAGAAGCCCCTTGCGGAACACTTCGTACGACCCGCCACCGTGGTGGGCGAGAAGCTCAAGCCCATTCGTCATCACATCGGGAAGACCGGAACCCCCATCCTGGACGAGGCGCTGGCCTATGTGGAGTGCGAGGTGCGGGAAATCGCCAACGCCTTGGGCGACCATGCGATTGTGATTGGGGAGGTGGTCGAGGCGGGGGTCCGAGACAAAGGCGCACCAGCCCTGACGCTGATGGATACCGGATGGCATTATGGTGGATGAGGCAGGACGCCAGAAGGAGCGACACGTGAAGCGATGGGTGGTCGTGTGTGGGATTGTGACCATCTTGGTCATCGGCGGACCAACCCGGCCCGTCTACGCGCAGCCGGATCTGTTGGGGGCGGTCAGCGATCTGGTGATGGGCGCGTTGGCGATTCCGATTGATGTGCTGGCGGGGACACTCAGCGGCCCTCCGATTCTTGGTACGGTAAACGGAGCGCTCGGAGGGGTGTTCCAGGCCCTCGCGTTTGCCACGCGGGGGACGTTTCGGCTGTTGGGGGTTGCCATTCCGCTTGCGGAGAAAGCCGCACCCTTTGTCCTGCCGTTTGTCCTCTAAATGCGACCTCAATTGTATCTTAACATTGTGGTCGCATTTACCCTGAGCGAAGTCGTGGTTCGACTCGCTTCGCTCGCTCACCACGATCCTGAGCAAGGTCGAAGGATCGAAGGGTAACCCCTCGACTCGCTTTGCTCGCTCGGGGTAAATGG
>CAYJTP010000009.1:0-41529 GCA_964373175.1 uncultured Planctomycetales bacterium | reverse complement strand
CCGCGCTACAGGATGGAGCGGTGCAATCCGTGGGACAGGTCGTGGAGGTTTCCGAGCCGTTGCAGGTGCCGTCTCCACACCACGTCGATGACGATCCAAAACACGGCTGAGGGGATGGGCAGATTCCCGACAAGCCGCTCATCTGACCGGCCCCACTCGCCCGCATCGCGACGTGACCGGTATACGTGCGGGTTGTGCTCAGATCGCTCAGCGCCGTGACGGTGACTGCCATGAGATTGGCGCTTTGCTGACAGGTCAGGCCGCTGATGCTAGGGATCTTGTCGTAGCTGCTACAGCGGGGCGATGGTTGGGGAGACAGGTCAGGACATGGGGCGGTATAAAACCGCAGGGTGTTCGCGCCAGCATCCAGCGTATACTCACGCCAGCGGTAGCTGGCCGGATCATCCAACTTCGTTGGATCTGCAGGAGGGAGGCGGACCTGGACATGGTCAAGGGTCGTCACCCCCTCAGGGAAATTGACCTGATCCGCACGCTCCAGCGTCTTGAGGAGATAGGTCATTGCCCACTCCGCTTGGGGGGTGGAGGTCGCCTCAGTTCTGACGCGACTGCCCAGCTGCACGCGGCTGACGTCAAGATGCGAAAGCGCCAGGATCACGATGAGCGATAAGGTGGAAGCGGTCAACAGTTCGAGTAACGTCAGCCCGCGTCGCGTCATTGTGGCGGACTCCATGTCACCGTGACGCTGACCTGGAGACAATCCCCCGCACTCCCATTTCCGTCACAGTCGGCTGGGGTGACGGTATAGTTTCGAGCCCCCCCAGGGAGTTGAGACCCTGCTGGGAGCGGGTCGCTACCAGACAGAGCGCCCGTCATGCCGCAAGAGGCAGGATCGAACCACGCGTCATCACACGCGATGTGATTGCGAAACCGCTCAAGGGTGTCCTGTGCCGCCAACGCGGCCTCAGTATCACGCGGAGCCGTCTGGGTGAGCTTGGAAGCGGTCAGGAACGCGGTCATCGTCCCCCCGGCGATCACCGCCGCAATCACGGACGCGGCGAGCACCTCAATCTGCGTCAACCCTTGATTCCCTCTCCACCTCATGAGACACCCCTCGGTTCCTGCGTTAGGGCATGGACCACGTGTCGCACGTCGTGGGGTCCGTGAGCAAGTCGTCACACCAGAGCCGATCTTGATTGACCGTCATCGTCCGTCCTGATCCGCGGTCCGCTGTCGCGATGAAGCAAGGCGCCGGGGTACAGATCGTCGAGACGGAGTACTTAATAGGAATCCACGGGATATACGGGTTGTCCATAAAGATCTGCCGCCAATCACTCATCGGAGAACTCTCGCTGAGACTACCGACATAGGTGTTCGTGTTGTTCGAAAAGAAATAGGCCCGTTCCCCGTTGTAGATCGTCAGCAACACATCCCGAGCGCTCTGCCAGTACGTCCGTTCCTTCATCTTCACGAAATTCGGAACGGCCACGGTCGAGAGAATCCCGATGATGATCATCGACGCGGTCAACTCCAACAGGGTAAACCCGCGGCGAACCATCAGTACGTCACCGTGGCGGTGACCGCCTGGTTATTCCCCGTCCCACAGTTGGTCACGTTCACATCGACGGTCAAGCCGTTGATCGGAGGGGGGTCCGGCACACCACAGTACGCCGGATTCACCCACAACCGCTCCATCGCCCACACTAACCCGGCTTCCGCGGCATACCGAGCCCGGAGTTTCGTGGCATCACGGTGAGTCGCTTGTGCCCGGCTGCTCGCCATGGTCAGGACGGCCAGACTGGCCACGGAAAAGACGAGCGAGCTCAGCAGGACAATCCCTAAGATCGCTCCTCGCTCATGTCGGCTCATGGTGTGGCTCCATAAAAAAACTACCGAACCACTGGTTCGGTAGCTCGGCCGTCTCATCCCTACTGGTTCGGCAGCTCGGCTGTCTTAGCTGAGACCCGCAGCTTTGCGCCCCCGCCTTACGACGGGTTTGCCTTTTCGCCAGTAATTTCTAAAGCTTATTTTTCTACCAAATGAAGTATACCCTGCGAAGCCCTTTGTGTCAAGCTGATCACCGGTGGAGCCCCCCGGGCAAGCCCGGGGCACCTCTCTGAACCGCCCGGAGGGGCGGAACCCTCCGAAGCCGGCCCTTCTTCGCTCCTTCGGAGGGCTAACGCCCGGGGCTTCCTGCGAAGGAGGGTGAAATTGTTACGAAGGAAGGCTGAGGTTTTCGGTCAGCCACTTCAGGTAGGGTGGATGGGCGTTGGTGATGGCAAGAGCGATGATTTCGGGGACTTGATACGGATGCCCTGCCCGGATGGCTCGGCGCAGCGGCTCAAATCGTCGTGCGGTCGTCTTGATCACGAGCAGTGTCTCGGCAGCCTCATCCACCTTGCCTTGCCACCAGAACACGGAGCGGACATTCGAGAGGATATTCACACAGGCGGCAAGGCGCTTAGCAACAAGCGCTTTGGCAAGTCGGGTGGCGTGTTGTTTGGTCGGACAGGTGACGAGGACCACCAGGAAGTCAGTAGGCATACCAGAGGTCGATCAGCCGTTACGACGGCTTGCGCAGCGACACGCGCAGATCCTTGCCTTCTTGGCGGACCACCACGTGCCCTTCCCTGGCCAACCACCCAAGGCTCATAAGCGCCAGGTCCTTGGGCCGTTCGATCCCTCGGACCACCCTTGAGAACAACGCCTCGCCGTGCTCATCGAGGTAGTGCCAAATCTCCCCGGCGACAATCCCAATTTCGGTAATCATCGACGACGTCCCTCCTTGTGCTAGTCTGGTAAGGTCGCGATGTGGACCTGCCGAAACCCCATCTCCCGACACAAATCCCACAGTTCGATCAACTTGGTCACGTACGCGTAACGATCGGAGCGGATCAGGACCGGTTGGGTATTGCCTGCGTGCTTGAGTTTCTCACGCAACTCCCTGAGCGTCACCACCTCATCCTCCCAGTAGAGGACATGATCTTTCGTCAGGGTGATCGTGAGCCCGGACGGGGTCACTTGCTTGCCCGTACTGGCTTTCGGAAGGACGACCTCAAAGCCCTGCTGCATCAAGGGTGCTGTGACCATGAAGATGATAAGCAACACCAGCATCACATCGACCACCGGGGTGACATTGATCTCCGACATCGCTATGCGGGGGACATCGGTCCTCATGGGCGGTCCTCCTTCAACAACACCTCCAAGAGCTCCTCAGAAAAATCTTCCATTTCGACCGTCATCCGACGCGCGCGACTCAAATAGTAATTATAGGCCACCACCCCAGGGATGGCAGCGGCCAGCCCTGCCGCCGTGGTAATCAGGGCTTCGGCGATGCCAGGCGCTACCACCGCCAGGGAAGCCGATCCTGTCGCCCCAATGCCCCTGAACGCATTCATGATGCCCCAGACCGTCCCGAAGAGTCCGATAAATGGCGTTGTGGAACCGGTGGTCGCGAGAAAGGTCAGGTACAGGGTGAGTTTCTCGACCTCGAGCGCCTCATAGCGTTTGAGCAACCGTCGGGTTTCGTCCTTGTGCGTATGACCGTGTTCGGTATAGACGGATTGAAAGATGTTGGCGAGGGGGCTCACCCGCAAACGCTTGGCAGTGGTCAACACATCCTTCAGGCCTGATCGTTTTCGGAAAGCCCCTAAGAACGTTTCGGATTCTCTGGTGGCGGTCGTGAGGTAGTGGTATTTATACCAGATGATGGTCCAGGATAGGACGGAAAACCCCAGGAGAATCAAGAGTACGGTTTTCACGACCACACCCGCGTGCCAGATCAGCTCAAGAGCCGACCCTTGCATGCCTACCTCCCTCCAGCTGGATGTGAGACGAATTACAACTCGTTTCAAAACCCTAGAGAGACGCTGATCCCCGCTGATCGAAACGCTGATCGCCGCAGATGTCCGACGAGCCATCTGCGTGAATCAGCGTGGATATCAGCGACCATCAGCGACATCGAACGTTTTGAAATGGACTCTAGCAACTCGACTAAGCGCGCGTTCCCTTCAGCGTTGAGTGGCGATTCGAATGGCTCTCTCCAAGACCGACAGGCGTTCCTGGGCGAGCTTGGCCTCAGGAACAGGTTGTCGAGTGACAAACGTATAGATCGCCATCGCCTCTTGCCAGCGTTCTTCGCGCTCCATGAGTTTGGCGGCTGCGAGTTGCCCGCGGATGTTCCAGGGGGGTTGATCAATCTCGCGATAGCGATGCGCAGCCACCATGAGATCTCCGCCTTCCTCGTAACAGGAGGCGAGCCGGTAGTCCAGCTCACCCCGCTGGGATGGCAGCGCCTCCCAGGCCTGCTCATACCAGCTAATCGCTTGAGCATAGAGCCCGGTTTGCCGAGCGAGGTCTCCCAATTTTTTCGCCAGCTTGCCGCGATGTCCCGGTGGGGCGCTGTGGAGGGACTGGAAAAACTGATTCAACGTCGCCAGAGCCTCTTGCGGGGAGGCCTGACTGGCGATAAGATCCGCAAGGAGCAAGTGGGATTCTAACGCCTCGTCTGACTGCGGGATTTGACCAATCACCTCCTCACACAACCGCTTGGCCTCGTTGAGGCGGCCTTCCCGCAGCGCCAGGAGAGCGAGGTAGTAGCCGGCCCGCGCCGCGTGTGGGGTGTTTGGGTCTTGGGTTTGGAGACGCTGTAGTTCGGTCCGCGCGAGGTCCGGCTTGGCATTCGCGAGGTAGCCAAACGCCAGGGCCAAGCGCGCATCGTCGGAAAACGTCTGGTCTGAGTCGTTGGCCACCCGTTGAAACAACGCGATCGCCTCATCCACAGAACCTGCCTGCAGCTTGAGGCGGCCGAGCTGATACGTCGCATAGAGACCTGCGCGGGATCCCGGAGTTGTCCGGGCCGCCCCTTCGTACCACCGGACCGCTTCCTTGGTGTTACCAAGCGCGGCTTGCGCATCGCCCAACCCATTGAAAGCGGCTTGACGGAGCTCGAGGTCCTGAGATTCCCTGGCCAGATGAAACTGGGCGGAGGCTTTCATCGGATCGCCCTGGGTGAGATAGACTGACCCGAGTCGCAAGTGCACCTGCTGACGTTGACCGGATTCAAGCGACTGGCCAAACAGCGATTCCAAGAGGATGCGCGCATCGGCAACACGCTGCCGTCGCTTGAGGATGTCGGACATCCTGAGGGCCGCGTCAAAGGCCAAGGGGTGTCCCGGGTTATCCCGCCGGAGGTCCTCAAACCGAGCGAGGGCGCTCGCATCATCGCCAAGGCTCATGAGGCAGTGTCCTTGGGCAAAGCGCAGTTCTGTGCGAAGCTCCAACTCCCCATGAGTCAGCGTGGCCTGCTCCGTCGCGACACGAGGTTCGGCCGTGACGTAGTTGTCCAACGCCTCAAGGCTCTCACGGCATCGATCTTGCTGAAAGTAACTCCATCCAAGCCCAAACTGGGCCAGCCGCGCCCAGACAGATCCCGGATCCGCCTCAAGGGTTTGCTGGTAGCTCTGGATCGCGTCCTCAAACTGGCGCAGTTTGGTGAGCGCCTCACCGAGATAGAATGACACCTGTGCCCGTTGGGATTGATCCGAGGAATCGACCTGATTCAAGAGCGCTTGCAAGAGGGACACCGCCGCATCGAACCGCTTCAGTTGAATGTCACAGATCCCTTCCAGGAGCACGGCCTCCTGGCCCAAGGTGGACGATGGCGAGGTCGCGCTCACGGCCCGAAACTGCTGGACGGCGGCATCGTACGCCTGCTGATGAAAAAACACAAGCCCTAAGCCGAGTTGTGCCTGGGGGCGCCAGGGCGAATTCGGAAGCTGCGTGACCACGCGCTGATAGGCCAGCCGGCCGCGGAGCAACTGAAATGATTGCCGACTGATCTCGCCCTCCCAAAAGTAGAGTTCCGGCCACAGGCTTTGTTTGTCGCGTTCCGTGAGGTTAGCGGCAGCCAGATGGATTTTGAGACGGTCGAGCTCCTGAAGGGCATCGCCCACCCGTTGGAGTTTCTCAAGGCTGAGGACAGACCACAACCAGATTCGGGTCCCCTGGAGCGTCAAGGAGCCGTCTGGCGATCTGGGTAAGAAGTGTTGGGCCAGGATGACCACCGTCGGGAATTTTTCCTGCAAGAAGGCCGCTTGAATGGCCGCGTAGGTCTCATCCGTCAGGGTGACCGAGTCGGCCCGGGCGGAGAGGATGACCGCTTGACTGATGAGGCCGCCGAGGAGCCAAGGGACGAGCCGCCAGATTCTCATCGTTTCACCATAGACCCCTGGTCGGGTTGTGTCGTCGCGTGGAGCCCCACCCCGCCACGGCGGGGTGACACCTTTTCCTACGCCCGGGGGGCGGAACCCTCCGAAGCCGGCCCTTCTTCGCTCCTTCGGAGCTTCTAAGCGGCGCCCTCCTGCGCATTCCTCCCCGGGCTAACGCCCGGGGCTTCCTGCGAAGGAGGGTGAAGGGATCGAGGCGTTGTGGTCGGGGAGGGTCTGGCCAACACCCGCTGCAAGAACTGGCCCGTGTAGGAGCGAGGAATCTTGGTCACCGCTTCTGGCGTTCCGGTAGCGATCACCCATCCCCCAGCCTCGCCCCCTCCTGGCCCTAAGTCGATCACATGGTCGGCCGTCTTGATGACTTCCAAGTTATGTTCAATCACCACGACGGTGTTGCCCTGATCGACCAGCCGGTGGAGCACCCCCAGCAATTTCTCCACATCGGCAAAATGCAAGCCCGTCGTGGGCTCATCCAGCAGATAGAGGGTCCGCCCCGTTGACCGGCGGGAGAGTTCCTTGGCGAGCTTCATCCGCTGCGCCTCACCACCGGAGAGGGTTGTCGCGGATTGACCAAGCTCGATATAGCCCAATCCCACCTCTTGGATCGTCCGAAGCTTTTCGACCACAGCGGGAATCGGCCCGAACAGCTCGACCGCCTCCTCGACCGTCATCGCGAGCACCTCCGCGATCGAGGAGCCTTTATAGGTCACCTGGAGGGTCTGGTCGTTAAACCGGCGGCCCTTGCAGACTTCACACCGCACAAACACGTCCGGCAAAAAATGCATTTCAATCCGTTTAATCCCATCGCCCTGGCAGGCCTCGCAGCGCCCGCCTTTCACGTTAAAGCTAAATCGTCCAGGGCGAAACCCCCGCATCCTGGCCTCGGGGGTCTGGCTAAACCGCTCCCGAATCGGCGCAAACGCCCCCGTATACGTCGCGGGATTTGAGCGGGGCGTGCGCCCAATGGGCGATTGATCGATGACGATGACCTTATCGATGTGCTCAACCCCGCTCAAGCCCTCATGGCGTCCCGGTTTTTCCTTGCTGCCAAAGAGCCGTCTCGCCAGCGCGCGATACAAGATTTCATCCACTAACGTGGACTTGCCCGATCCTGACACACCCGTCACGCACACAAACAAACCCAGGGGAATGGTGACATCCATCCCTTTGAGGTTATGTTCCCTGGCGCCCTTGATGATCACCTGCGGACGCCCGTGGGCTCGTCGTCGCTGAATCGGGACAGGGACCGAGCGTGTCCCATTGAGGTACTGGGCGGTCAGGCTGTCTGACGAGGCCAGCACGGTCTCAAGCGGCCCTGCCGCCACGACCTTGCCGCCATGCTTGCCAGCCCCGGGTCCGAGGTCCACCAGGTAGTCGGCCCGTCGGATCGTCGCCTCATCATGCTCAACGACCACCAGGGTATTGCCCAGATCGCGCAGTCGTTCGAGGGTATCGAGGAGTTTGCCATTATCCCGGGGATGGAGCCCGATCGAGGGCTCATCCAGGATGTAGAGCACCCCCACAAGCCCCGAGCCCACCTGGGTGGCGAGCCGGATGCGCTGGGCCTCCCCGCCGGAGAGACTGGCTGAAGGGCGATCCAGCGTCAAATAGCTTAAGCCCACGTCGAGCAGAAACTGCAAGCGCGTGGCGATCTCCTTGACGATGGGCTCAGCGATGAGGCGCCGATGGTCGGTGATGGTCAAGGCTTTGAGCCATCGCTTGGCTTCTTCGATGGACTGCGTCGTCACGTCATGAATGGAACGGCCGCTGACCAAGACCGCCAGGCTCTCTCCTTTCAAGCGGGCCCCGCGGCAGGTCGGACAGGGCAGGACGCTCATGTACTTCGCAATCTCTTCCTTCACGTAATCCGACTCGGTCTGGCGGAATCGCCGCTCGAGATTCGGGATGACCCCTTCAAACGGCCCGCCCCAGATTTTCTCCTCTGACCCAAAGAGGATGATCCGCTGGATATTCCGATCGAGCTGGCGAAACGGGGTCTCCATGCTGATGCGATAGTAGTCGGCCACTTCGCGCAAGAGGCGGTTGTAGTACATCATCATGTGCATCCCGCCACGTCGCCACGGCTCGATGGCTCCGTCCCGCAACGATTTCGATTTCTCCGGCACGACGAGGTCCGGGTCGATCTCGAGGCGCGTCCCCAGCCCATCGCAGGTCGGGCAGGCGCCGTAGGGCGAATTGAAGGAGAAAATTCTTGGCGAGATCTCTTCAAAACTAAACCCACACCGGGCGCAGGCGTACAACTCGCTGAACACTAATTCGGAGGGTGGGGTGGGGCGTGGGGAGCGTTTTTCTTTTCTTGATGAGCGCCTGGCTGCGAATTCCGCATTCCCTGCCCGCCCCTCGGACGATGGGGCAGGCGGGCGCAATCCGCGTTCCGCAGTCACGATGACGATGCCCTTCCCGACCTTGAGTGCCGTTTCAATGGATTCTGTCAGACGGGCCTTCATCGTCCCGTCCAATTGGAGGCGGTCGACCACCACCTCGATCGTGTGGGTGCGTTGTTTGTCTAACGGAATCGGGTCGTCCAGATCGCGCACCACTCGATCCACCCGAACCCGCACAAAGCCTTGGCGCTTGATGTCGCGAAAGAGCTCCGCATACTCGCCCTTGCGTCCTCTGACGACAGGCGCCAGGATGAGCAGGTCACAGTGGCGGGGCAAGGCCAGGACCTGCGTCACAATCTCCTGGGCCGATTGCTGGCTGATCGGGATCCGGCACTGGGGGCAGTGTGGTTGGCCGGCTCGCGCAAACAACACACGGAGGTAGTCATAGATCTCGGTTTGGGTCGCCACCGTCGAGCGGGGATTGCCCCCTGCTGTTCGTTGCTCGATGGCAATGGCCGGGGAGAGCCCTTCGATTGTCTCGACATCCGGTTTCTCTAAGCGCTCAAGGAATTGCCTGGCGTAGGCGGACAGGCTCTCGACGTAGCGTCGTTGCCCTTCCGCATAGAGCGTGTCGAAGGCCAGCGATGACTTGCCGGAACCGGAAATCCCTGTGACCACAATGAGGCGGTTCCTCGGCAGGGTCAGGTTAATGTTCTGAAGGTTGTGTTCCCGCGCCCCGCGGATCGTGATCCCCCCACCTGTTTCTTTGCCGATCACGCCTCTGGCGGATCCCGCCAACGGCGGGAAGGCGGATTTCGGCCCTCCGGGCCGAGGAACAGGTGGGGGGATGATGGCGTGATCAGGCATCATGGTTGATTATATCGGGTTGGACGATGTCCTTCAAATGCCGGTACTGTCCTACCTTCCCCGGTTGACACCACAGAAACACAGAAGGGCCACAGAGCCACAGAGAGTTCCTGTCACACCACCCTCTGTGGTTCTGTGGCGTAAAGCCACGTGGTGGCCACGCCACTCTACGTGGTGATTCTGTGCCATCTGTGGTGTGCTCTTGTAAATGAGGACACTACTCAACTGCCTCCGAGGAAGGAAGAACCCCCGCTGGGTGGTCGTGCTCCCAAACGGGGGTTCTTGACGAAGACTTCAAGCGGTGATTATCGCCGACTGCGACGGCGCCTTTGGCCCCCACGAGCCATTTTTGCTCGGGAGATGTCACCATGCTTGTCGACGAAGTAGAGATATCCCCGCTGCTTCTTGATCCCAACTTTTGCCACTTTTTCAGCCACGGTACTGTCACCTCCTCTCGCTACGGTGTCCGGTTTCTTCACCCACACATCACCGACATCCGTCGTCGGTCACGTCCACAGTTAGGTGCCAATCCGCACGGGTGTCAAGAGCTGTCGCAGAGCCGCCAGGGCAGACCGAATGGCCAGTTCACTCGTTTTGGGATTGGCGGTTGAAGGACGACTCTCAACCTCACACCGGATCCGACCACAGTCACCCTGGATCTCCAATTCGTGTCGATTCACACGAATGGTCGGATCCGCCACCACTCGCACTGTCGTGGACGCCCGGCGCTTGGCGGGCGATAAGGACATCCCAAGCTCAGACGCCAAGGCCACCGTGGCGGCCACATTCGTGTTTTGGGGAAATGCGTTGATGATCTGGTGAGGCGGGCCTTCGAGCAGCGTGGTGGGGCGACGCAGCCGACGAAGGTTGAGGTGCTTGGCTTGCACGAACGGCGCTGACACCAGGGCCTTCGGGGGCTTCCGGGTAGTCAGGCGGATCCGTTGAATTGTGCCGATCGCCATGGCTTTGAGTCCGTCGATGCCTGCCAGTGCTCCGCTTGGCACAATGAGACGACCGCGCGAGCGTTGGGCGAGGCGCTGCCAAGAGGATCGGTGAGTTAATAATCCGCCCGTGCTCATCACGAGGACATCTCGACCGGCCGACAAAGCCAGGCGGACCGTCTGAGCGGCCACGGACGCCGAAGCCGCCTCAATGACCAGATCGCTTCGCCGGATAAGCTGCGGGAGCGACACAATGGCTGGGCGGCTTGCGAGTTGTCGCTGGAGGAGCCGGGCGGGTTCGTCTTGCGTGTCAGCGAGCGCGACGATCTTCGCGACGGCGGCATAGTGCTGGTCAATGGCTTTAGCGAGGCTTGAGCCGATCGCCCCACAACCGATCAGGCCCACACGAATCATCCCCCCACCTGTCCGTCGGCCCGAAGGGCCGATAGGGTTTCTGACCACATAGTGATCCGCCTTCCCGCCGTTGGCGGGATCCGCCAGAGGCGTGATCGGCGAACGGAGAGGTAGTGGGATCATCGTGGTGGGTGAGGATCATCGCGTCGTGGTGGTGTGTCGGTTGAGAAGAGCTGCGGCTCCTCAACAAGCACGTGCCGAACGACGTTGTGCTCGTCGAGGAACACCAGTTTCGGGGCGAACGACTCCAGTTCCTGGTCGGTGACGTGGACATAAGACATGATGATGATCTTATCCCCAACCGCCGCCAATCGGGCAGCCGCTCCATTCAGACACACGGTCCCAGACTTTGGAGTCCCCTCGATGCAGTACGTCTCAAACCGGACGCCGTTATTCAGGTTCACCACCTGGACCTGTTCATAGGGAATGAGGTCAGCCGCCCCCATGAGATCAGGATCCAGCGTGAGGCTTCCGGTATATTGAAGATTCGCCTCGGTGACCAAGGCCCCATGAATTTTCGATTTGCATACCGTTCGGAGCATCCACACCCTCGTTTCTCGTCGAGCTATTATGGCACGTCGACGAGAACGTTGTCAATTAATCGCGTGGAGCCAAGCGAAGCCGCCACCAGGATGGCGACGCGCCCCTCAAGCGCCTCGAGCGGTTGGAGGGTTTTGGCATGCACCATCGCGAGGTAGTCAATCCGGCATGAGGGGGCTTGGGCAATGAGCTGCTCCATCGCCTCGATGATGACAGGCGCCTGATGCGCGCCTCCGAGGACGCGGGCTTTGCCAAGCTGTAACGCCTGGTAGAGGACAGGGGCCTGCCGGCGTTCCTCAGGGGTCAGATAGACATTGCGCGAACTCATCGCCACGCCATCAGGTTCTCGGACGGTCGGGAGCATGCGAACAGCGACGGAGAGGTCCAGATCTTTCACGAGACGTTGAATGAGCACGGCCTGCTGGTAGTCTTTCTGGCCGAAGTAGGCCGTCGTGGGCTGCACGAGATGGAGGAGTTTCGTTACCACCGTCGCCACCCCTCGAAAATGGCCTGGACGCGAGGCCCCTTCAAACTGATCGCTGAGTCCTTCGACCTCGACGTGGGTGCAAAACCCTCCCGGATACATCTGGTTCACATCAGGGGCAAACACGAGATGACACCCCGCCGCCTTGGCGAGATTGAGATCCCGCTTGAGATCGCGCGGATAGCGGTCGTAGTCGTCCTGCGGTCCAAACTGGAGAGGATTCACAAACACGCTCACCACGACGACGTGGGTGTCCCGTCTGGCAGCGCGAATGAGCGATAGGTGTCCGTCATGCAACGCGCCCATGGTCGGCACGAATCCGATGGTCTTACCCTTGTGACGCAGAGCCTGGGCTACTCGGGTCATCTGCCGTGCTTGTCGGACGAGTTGCATCGATCGGGTCAAGCCCTAGGTCAACGATGGTTCAGGCAGACGATTGAGGAGTTGCGCGATCGTTTGGCCGAGGACCGGATGGGTGAGGGCGGGGGCCAGTTGCGCCAGTGGCTCAAGGACGAACCGTCGCTCGTGCAATCGTGCATGAGGAATCACCAGATTCGGCTCGCGCATGATGCGGTCACCATACAGGAGGATGTCGAGATCGATGACGCGGGGGCCCCATTGTTGGGCCGTTGGAACCCGTCCAAGTTGCCGCTCAATCCGTTTCACAATGTCCAGCAACTCGTGGGGGCCATGTGAAGTCTCCAATTCCACCACCGTATTGAGGAACTCTGGTTGTGGGAGACCACCGACTGGCTTGGTTTCGTAGATCGTCGCCAACTGAACCACGTGAATGTCTGGGCTACTCGCGAGTTGCTGAATCGCTCGGGAGATATTGACCAGGCGATCCCCCTCATTCGACCCAATCCCAATGAACACGCGAGCCATGGTCTCCGGCAAATCCACCTCCTCAACTGAGTCAGGGCCAGGTATACTTACGCAACGGAGGAACCGATGCAAATCCGAGTGGTTCTCTTTGCGATCGGAGCGTGCCTCATCGGAAGCGCTCCCCTTGAAGCCCAGGTCCCCATTCGCTCGATGGAGGTCCTTTCTGAGACCTACACGATTGACCGGAAATATAAATCCATGGAAGGGCCCCAAAGCACCCGGGACGTCATCCTGTTAGCCAGCGACACGCCAGAATTGTTGTGGATCACCGGGTATGAGGCGGTGATGGTCGGTCCCGATGGCACAACCCCTGCGCGGCAAGAGTTCATGTGCCATAGCAACCTGGACTTCAATGTCGGTCAGCATAACGTGTTATTCGGTTCAACCAAGCCGATGAGCCCCAGGCTCTTCACGCTGTCCCAGGGGCAATTGACAATTCGGTTTCCTGAAGGATTCGGAATTCCGATCTTGTCGAATGAGCCACTCTCCCTGACGACGCAAGTGTTGAATCACAATATCGAGCACGAAATCTTTCAGGTCAGGCATAAGGTCACCACTTGGTTTGTCCGTGACCGCGATCTGCAAGAGCCCTTACAGCCCCTCTTCCCCAGTTCAGCGTATGGGCTTGCGTTGCTCGAGGGCCACGATGCGTATTTTGGGATCGACCAACCCAATGAGGTCCAGCATGGCAGCAGCTGCCTCATTGGGGCCAACGCCTCGCAGTCGACCTATCGGGATGCTTTCGGCAGGACATTCACCGGACACTGGGTCGTCAAGCCGGGCCGGGAGGTCAATCGGACCTTGGTCACCAAGCTCATGAATCTGCCCTTTGACACGACGATCCACTCTATTGCCGTGCACCTGCATCCCTTTGCGGAATCACTTGAATTACGAGACCTCACGACAGGTAAGACATTGTTCAAAAGCCGCGCGAGGAACTTTCGAGATCGGATCGGGCTTGATCATGTCGATGACTTCTCAAGCCAGAAAGGGCTTCAGGTTTTCAAAAACCATGACTACGAGCTGGTGAGCGTGTATCACAACACCACACCCGTCAACCAAGATTCCATGGCCGTCATGTATCTCTACTTGTTGGACAAGGAATTCCACAAACCGAGTGTCCAGCCTCGTGCGGAAGAACCCACCCCGACTCCCTCCGCTCCTTGATCTTTTCTACAAGTCATTTCAAAACCAGGGTTGACACCACAGAGGCCACAGAAATCCACAGAGACACAGAGGCGGAGTCGACGAACAGTTCTCTGTGGTTCTGTGGCGTAAAGCCACGTGGTGGCCACGCCACTCTACGTGGTGATTCTGTGTTTCTGTGGTGTCTCATGAGGTTTTGAAACAGGCTCTAGAGAACTTTCTTCAACCGCTCAACCGCTTCTTGGAGTCGTTCGGTGGGCACGGTCAACGAAAGCCGGACGAATCCCTCGCCAGCTTGGCCGAAGCCGCTTCCCGGCGTGATGACGACGTGGGTCTGCTCGAGGACACGCGTGCTGAACTCCATAGACGACTGCCCGCCTGGAACAGGCGCCCAGATGTAGAAGGACGCTTTCGGTTTTGGGATCTGCCATCCGGCCTGGGCAAGACCATCCACCACGAGATCCCGACGCTGTTGATAGGTCGTGATCACTGGCGCAAGACTGTCCGGGTCGCTGGTCAAGGCTTCGATGGCCGCCCATTGGATCGGCTGGAAGATGCCAGAATCCAGGTTGGTCTTGAGCTGTGTGAGGGCTGCGATGACCTTCGCATTCCCACACACCCAGCCAACCCGCCAGCCGGTCATCTGATAGGTCTTGGAGAGGCTGTGAAACTCCACCCCCGCGTCCTTCGCTTCAGGCAGTTGCAGGAAACTGAGCGGACGAAATCCCTCGAAGGCGATTTCCGAATACGCGGCATCATGGGCGATGACAAAATGATACTCTTTCGCAAACTCGATGGCTTCTTGGAAACAGGCTTCGGTCGCCACCGCCGCAGTCGGATTGTTCGGATAGTTCAGAAACATCAGCTTGGCACGTCGAGCAGCCCGCTGGCTGATCGCGCCGAAATCTGGAAGAAAGTCATTCTCCGCTTCAAGCGGCATCGAATACACTTCCCCGCCTGCAAAGATCGTTCCGCTTCGGTACGGTGGATAGCAGGGATCCGGAACCAACACGACGTCGCCCGGATTGATTAGCGCAAGTGGAAGATGCGCGATGCCTTCCTTGGATCCCAACAACGGCAGCACCTCGGTCTCTGGATCCAGCGTGACGTCAAAGCGGCGGTGGTACCAGTCCGCGATCGCCTGACGAAGTTCGCGCAAGCCTTCCGTGAAGCTGTAGCCGTGGTTGGCCGGATCATCGACAGCGCGTTTGAGCCGCTGGATGATCGACGTGGGGGTCGGAAGATCGGGATCACCCACCCCTAGATCGATCACGTCGTGACCCTGCTCTTGGAGAGCCCGTTTCGTCCGATCAAGCTCAACGAAGAGATACGGTAGTAGGGCCTTGAGGCGATCAGCCTTCTCACCCTCCTTCGGTAAGGCGGTCTTGAGCTGCTCTGTCATGGTTCTTCGCTCTGCAGGACATGGGTCATGTCGTAGAGTCCAGCAGGTCGCTCATCAGCAACAAATCGGGCTGCCCGCAGCGCCCCCAGCGCAAACACGTCGCGGCTCTGGGCCCGATGGATGAGCTCAAGACGCTCGGAGGGACCCGCAAAGATGACCTGGTGGTCCCCGATGATATCGCCGGCTCGCACCGCATGAACCGGGATACGGTCAGCGGACTGTTTGCGCGAGGCAGCGAGCATTTCAGCAAGCCGCTTCGCCGTTCCGCTCGGAGCGTCCTTCTTCGCTCGATGGTGAGCCTCGACAATCTCCACATCGTACGCAAGCCCGAGGCGCTTAGCGGCAGCCTGCACCAGTTCAAAGAGAAGATTTACCCCCACACTCATGTTCGGGCTCAGGACAATCGGAATCGTCTTGGCCGCGTCAACGATTGTGGCTCGCTGGGCATCGGACAACCCGGTGGTCCCAATGACCATCGGTTTCTTGAGCTGCCTAGCTAGTTGGACGTGTTCAAGCGTGGCCTCTGGGGTGGTGAACTCAATCAACACCTCTGCGTGCTGGAGGGCGTCGTGCCCATCAGCCGTCACGCGGACCCCTAAGGCTTTGCTTCCCAGGAGCAGGCCAAGATCCTGCCCAATCGCCGGATGGGTTTTGCCTTCAATGGCCCCGGCAATCGCAAACGCTGAATCAGCGAGCGCCAGCGTCGCAATCCGGGAGCCCATCCGCCCGCAACACCCCGCAATAACCAGTTGAATGGCCATTGTCTAGTGAAAAGTGGAAAGTTTAAAGTTGAAAGTATGTGCAGCCATGTTAGATTCTCAGGGTTTTTCGTTCGCCTTTCGACTTTCCACTTTGAACTTTGAACTGCTCTTTGCGAAGACCGTACGCCGCAAGCGCCGCTTTGAGTTTTTCCAATGGGTCCCCTTCCATCGCACACAATGGAAGCCGCAACCCCGGATCGATCATGCCCAGTAACCCCATCGCCGTCTTCACCGGAATGGGGTTGGTCTCAATGAACATCGCTTTCACCAGCGGCAACAACCTGTCATGCCAACTGATGGCGTCCTGGAGTGTTCCCTGTTCGAAGGCGCGGACCATCATCGCGACATCCTTCGGCACGATGTTGGCGACCACTGAGATCACGCCGGTCCCGCCAATCGCAAGGACTGGGAGGGTCAGCGCATCATCCCCTGAGAGCAGCGCGATGCGCCGATTGGTCAGGTGCAGCATCCGGCTCATCTGTTCCAGGTTTCCGCTGGCTTCTTTGATGCCCACGATATTGGGGCAGGCCGAGACCAGTTTCGCAAACGTCTCAGGCTCGATATTGACCGCGGTCCGCGAAGCGATGTTATAGGGAAGGATCGGCAGGTCCACCGCCTCCGCCACGGCCTGAAAGTGCAAGAATAAGCCCCGCTGGGTCGGCTTGTTGTAGTACGGCGAAATCAGCAGCGCCCCATCGGCCCCGGCTCGTTTGGCGTACCGGGTCAGCTCAACAGCCTCCTGGGTGTTGTTTGAGCCGGTCCCCGCGATGACCGGAATCTTCCCTCGGGCCGACTGGATCACGACCTCGATCACCCGCTTGTGTTCCTCGTGGGACAGCGTCGCCGATTCCCCGGTCGTTCCGCACGGCACCACGGCACTGGTGCCCTCTTGGATGTGCCACTCCACGAGTCGTTTTAACGCCGATTCGTCGATCTGGTCATCGCGGAACGGCGTGACAAGCGCCACCATCGAGCCACGGAGTTTTAGCGTCATCCCACCACCTGCGCCTCACGGCGATTCATGGTTGTTAGATCACTGGCCGCCGTGCCGAAGCCACGGCAAGGCCGCTTGCAACTCATTCTCCTCAGAGTCACTGGTATGTTTTGGCTTCGCGGCTCCGTCCCTGGCGGAGCCGGTGCAGGTGGTGGGATCATGGACGTTCCTTTGTTGGCCAGAGGAACACGCCCTGGCAAATCCATCGCACCGCGCCTTGCAGCATCACTTCGGTGACCTGTGGGACATCTCGTCCACCAGGCCGTAGTGTCAGCGAGACGGTGAGGATTTCCCTGCTGCGGGTTTCGACCTCAAGACGCATTGCGTGTGGACTGTGCGGTTGGCGACCGTGATGGCGAAGGGCATGAATCACGGCGGCCGCCGTCACCCCGGTTCCGCAGGCCAAGGTTTCTCCTTCCACACCGCGCTCGTAGGTGCGGATCCGCACCCGCTGCGGTCGCCGAGCATCAGATTCGATGAAATCCACATTGGCGCCTTGGGGCTGGAAGGCCCGGTGAAAACGCAGTTGCCGACCGAGCTGCTCAACATCGATCCGATCGAGATCTGTGACCGGCACGACCGCATGGGGCACTCCGGTATTCACATATCCCACTTGGAGCCGTCGATGGTCCACGTCCACCGACAGATCGAGCTGTAGGTTGCTGGGGTCGGACATCCGCATGGTCACGTCATCGTGTACCACGCTGGCGCTCAACACCCCGGCCTTCGTCTCAATCGTGACAGGCGCCGCGTGACGGCTCTTCGGGTGGCGTCTTGCCTGGGCTCTTTGGACATACGCGGCGACGCACCGAGCCCCATTCCCGCACATCTCGGCTTCCGAGCCATCGGGATTGAACACCCGCATCTTCACAGTAGCCGCACGAGACCGTTCAAGCACAAGAACCCCATCAGCCCCAACCCCATAGCGCCGATCGCACATCTGGCGAGCGAGGCGTGGCCAGGATCGCTGGAGTGACTTCAAGGAATGGGTGGTCGCGTCCACAACGAGAAAATCATTCCCGGTCCCGGTCATTTTGGTAAATGGGATCTTGTGGGTCATCCCACCACCTGTCTTCCCCGGCCCGCCGATAGCCCTCGCCGGGGCGGGCGGCCTGAAGGGCCGATTATGGATAGGACGGGGCGTTGACCCCACCACCTGCATATTCGCCGAAGGCGAATCATCCCGCCGCAGGCGGGAATGCAGGTGGTGGGGTAGACAGGTGGTGGGATCATCCGAGAAGCTCCCGAGGAACCTGCTCATGCCGAATGAGATCTTCAACCGTTTCTCGACGGCGGATCAGAAAATAGCGAGCCCCTTTCACCAGCACTTCAGCTGGACGTAATCGCCCGTTGTAGTTTGAGGCCATGGTAAATCCGTACGCCCCGGCACCCAGGACCGCAACGAGCGCCCCCGGCTCAAGCGCGGGCAGGCGCCGGCTTTTCGCCAGCACATCGGCGCTTTCGCAAATCGGCCCGACGACGTCATAGAGGTTTTGGCGCAGCTTCGCGCGGCCGTTGCTCACCAGAGGAACGACCTCGTGGTAGGCGCCATACAGCGCCGGCCGAATCAAATCGTTCATCCCGGCATCGACGACGAGGAATCGTTTGCCCGGTGTTTCCTTGCGGTAGAGGACTTGCGCGACCAAAATCCCCGCATTGCCGACAATGAACCGCCCCGGCTCGAGGATCACCTTCACCCATAACGGCACAAGCAACGGCAACACCGCCTGGGCAAACTCTTCTGCCGTCTGTGGTCGTTCATCTTTATACACGATCCCCAAGCCTCCTCCGAGGTTCAGCCACTCGATGAACACCCCGTGCCGGCGCAGCCGCTCGATCAGTGCGCCGACTCGACGGATCGCTTGGATAAACGGGAAGGCCTTGGTAATCTGCGAGCCGATGTGGATATGAAAGCCTAACAATCTCGTCGAAGGGAACGCCTTCCATCGGGTCAGGATAAGGCGTTCAGCGACCTCGAGTTTAATCCCAAACTTACTCTCGGCGGTTCCCGTCGTGATGTAGCGATGGGTCCTCGCCTCAACATCGGGATTCAGCCGCAGGGCGATGGGGGCCACACGCCTGGCCCGCCGCGCTTCAGCCTCGATCGCCTCAAGCTCAGGGATGGATTCGACGTTGAAGCAAAAGATGCCGACGCGAAGTGCTTCCCGAATCTCTTCCGGCCGCTTGCCCACGCTGGCGTAGACGATCCGCCTGGGCGGACAGCCGGCCTGGAGGGCCTTGTAGAGCTCCCCGCCTGAGACGATATCCAGGCCGGCCCCACGCGACACCAAGATCTTGAGAATCGCCAGGTTCCCGTTGGCCTTCACCGAAAAACAGATGAGGGGATTCGTCGTCCTGAAGGCCGCCTTCAGTTTGTCAAAGTGGTCCACGACAGTCTTGTAACTGTAGATGTAGACCGGGGTCCCCACGGCCTTCGCAATCCGCTCGACGGGAACCTGCTCGCAGGACAACCGTCCGTGTCGAAATCGAAATTCGTGCATGAGCGCTTCCGTTACGTTCCCCCGAGCTGTTTGCGCCAGCGCAAGATCGCTTGCTTCACCTGTTGCGGACTCGTCCCACCCTCGCTCAGTTTCAACTCAACCGACCGACGGGGATTGAGCCTGGCTTTGGCCTCGTCATCAAACAGCGGAGAAAATCGTTTCAACTCCGACAGACGAAACTCCTGGAGTCGGCGTCCCCGGCGTTCGGCCGTCGCCACGAGGTTGCCCACGATGTCATGAGCCTCTCGGAAGGCCACCCCCTGTTGCACAAGGTACTCCGCCAGATCCGTCGCGCACAGGGTATCCGTCTCGAGCAACTGCTCAATGCGATCACGCCGCACATGCAGATGGCGCACGAACCGCTCAAGGACGCCTAAGGCTTGCTGCGTGTGATCGACGGCTTGAAACACCACGAGCTTATCCCACTGCAAATCCCGATTATACGCCAAGGGTAACCCTTTGAGCACGGTCAAGAGACCGACGAGCCCCCCCGTCACCAGCCCGGCTTGGCCGCGGATGAGCTCGAGGGCATCCGGGTTTTTCTTCTGCGGCATGAGGCTTGAGCCGGTCGCAAACGCCTCATCCAATTCGATGATCCCGAACTCTTCTGTCGCCCATAAGATCATGTCTTCGGCAAACCGAGACAGATGCATGCCGACGAGGGCGAAATCCGCGACGAGTTCAATCGCAAAATCCCGGTCTGACACCGCATCGAGACTGTTGCCCGCCACCTGATCACATTTCAGCAGCTTCGCCACGTAGCGCCGATCAATCGGTAACGAGGTCCCGGCCAGCGCCCCTGAGCCAAGCGGAAGGACGGTGATCCGTTTCAAGGCATCCGTCAGCCGCTCGTGGTCCCGTTGGAGCATCTCGACATAGGCGAGCAGATGATGCGCCAACAACACGGGCTGCGCGCGCTGCAAATGGGTGTAGCCGGGAATGACCACGTCCCGGTGCTCCTCCGCCACATCCACCAGCGCGCGCTGCAGCTTGGCAATTCCCTTGAGGAGCCATCCGACCGCGTCACGGCAGTAGAGCCGTAGATCGAGCGCCACCTGGTCGTTCCGGCTTCGGGCGGTATGGAGTTTCTGCGCCACCGCTCCGAGTGATTTCTCCAGCATCGCTTGGATCTGCGTATGGATGTCTTCCGCCGCTGGGTCGGGCTTGAACTTGCCTTGTTCGATCTGACGCAAGAGCCGCTCAAGACCGTTAACGATCCGATTCGCCTCGGCGTGAGGAACCACGCCGCACTTGCCCAGCATCTTGGCGTGGGCGATGGAGCCGATGACATCATACTTTGCCAAGCGATGGTCAATCGCGATGCTCGAGGTGAAGCGCTCTACCACGGGGTCGGTCGCCTTGCTGAATCGCCCGCCCCATAGCTTCGACCGTTGAAGGCGCATGGCTAGTGTAAAGTTGAAAGTTTAAAGTTCAAAGTTGCATCCATCATCGTACCATCCAAGGACAGATTTACTTCCCACTTTCCACTTTCCACTTTCCACTTTGTTCATAGGGTAGTCCCCAAAGCTTGATGAATCCTTCGGCTGCCGTCTGGTCAAACGCGTCTTTCCCGGCGTAGGTGGCGAGGCGTTCACGATACCGTGAATACGGCGATTTCCGCCCCACCACCTGACAGGACCCTTTAAAGAGCTTCAGTCGAATCGTCCCTGTCACGCGACGCTGGGTCTCGTTCACAAACGCATCAAGCGCCGCTTTCGTCGGCGTGAACCACAGTCCGTCATAGACGAGTTCCGCGTATTTGAGGGCCAGGGCTTGCTTCAGGTGCAACAACTCGCGATCAAGGACCAGTCGCTCGAGCTCTCCATGCGCCTCTAACATGATCTGCGCAGCTGGGGCTTCATACACCTCGCGGGACTTGATCCCCACGACCCGGCTTTCGATGAGATCAGCTCGTCCAATCCCATGGACTGATCCAAGGCGATTGACGGTATGGATCAGCGGCACGAGATCCATCCTGCGCCCATTGAAGGACACGGGCCGTCCCTGTTGAAATCCCACCGTCACCGTCGTGCTCTTATTCGGTGTGCGCTCAGGCGGCTGAATCCACCGGAAGCTATCCGCAGGAGGCGACTGCCAAGGATTCTCCAAAGCTCCTGCTTCGATGCTCAGGCCCCAAAGGTTCTGATCGATGCTATAGGGACTTTTCGTGTTGACGTCAACGGGGATCCCATGCTGTTTCGCATACACCAGCTCGTCCTGGCGGGAGCGAAACTCCCATTGCCTCACCGGAGCCACAATCTCAAGGCGTGCATCCAAGGCGCGAATGGACACCTCGAAGCGCACCTGATCATTTCCCTTCCCGGTGCAGCCATGTGCCACCGCCCGCGCGCGGCGCTGATGCGCGACCTCCACCAAATGTTTGGCGATCAGCGGTCGCGAGAGCGCTGTCGCCAGGCAGTATTTGCCCTCATAGACCGCATGGGCCTTCAGCGCAGGCAGGATATAGTTGAGAGCAAATTCCTTGCGCAGATCCCGCACCACGACCTCAACTGCCCCGGCGAGTTTCGCCCGCTGGATCAATCGAGGCGTCGGCTCCCCTTGTCCGACGTCTGCCATGAACGCCATGACGCGAAAGCCCCGATCCGTCAGCCAGCGGACACACACGGAGGTATCCAAGCCGCCGGAATACGCAAGCACGATGGTTCGTATCATCGGCCTTCTCGACCTCCACAGATCATCACCAAGAGCGCTTTTTGCACATGCAGGCGATTTTCAGCTTGATCGAACACCAGAGACCGTGGTCCTTCTAAGACCTCGTCCGTAATCTCCTCTCCGCGATGGGCCGGAAGACAATGCATGACCACACAGTGGGGTTTCGCCCGCTTGAGGAGCGTGCGATTCACTTGAAACCCTCGAAAAACCTTTTGGCGAATCGGCCGTTCGTGCTCCTGCCCCATGCTCGTCCACACATCAGTGTAGAGGACATCAGCCCCCTCGACAACCGTTTGCGGATCGTCTGTCAACTGAAGGGCAGCGCCGGTCCGCTTGGCCCATCGCAGCGACTCGGTCCAAATGGTTCGATCCGGACGATAGCCGTTCGGCGTGGCGACCGCTAATCGAAGCCCCAGTCGGCTGGCCCCCTGAACCAGGGAATGAAGGACGTTATTCCCATCCCCCACGTAACTGAGCGCCAACCCCTTCAGCCGCCCAAACCGCTCCTGGATCGTGAACAGATCCGCGAGGGCCTGACACGGGTGGTGCAGGTCTGACAACCCATTGATCACCGGAACCGACGCAAACTTCGCAAACTCCTCCACCTGCTCATGACGAAAGGTCCGGACAATGATCCCCTCCACATAGCGCGACAAGGTGCGTGCGACGTCTTTCACCGGCTCGCGCTGATCGAGCTGGGCGTCATCCGGCCCCAAATAGATGGAGGCGCCGCCGAGCTCCCGAACGGCCACCTCAAACGACACGCGGGTCCGCACCGAGGGTTTTTGGAACACCGAGGCAAAGGTCTTCCCGGATAAGACCTGCCGGGTCGCCTTTGGGGAACGCTTGCAACGGGCCGCGAGGCGGAACAACCGGACGAGTTCCTGGTCGGTCAGATCCGCGATGGTCAGCACATGGCGAATCATCCCCCCACCTGTCGCCCGGTTCGCCTTCGGCGAACCCGCTGGGAGTGCTGACCTCCGAAGACAATACCGAGGACCTGTACTATCCTAAGAAGCCCCACCTGTCGGTGGGACGCGACAGGTGGGGGGATCATGAAGCCACCACCTGTTGAGCCGCGTGTGCCATCAGGACGCCTTCGAGGATCTCCAAGGCTCGATCCAATTGCGCGCGGGTGATCGTCATGGCTGGCAATAACCGCAGCACACATCCCTGGGTACAGTTGATCAACAGCCGTTGGCTCACACAGTCAGCAACAATTGGGCGGCCATCGATCGACAGCTCAATGCCCACCATCAACCCTCGGCCCCGCACCTCTCGGATGATCGGACAACGGGTCTTGATCGCCTCAAGACGCTCGCGGATCACGCGACCAAAATGCGCGGCCCGATCAAGGAGTAGTCCTTTCTCGATGACCTCAAACACGGCCAGTCCGCAGGCACAGGCTAAGGGATTGCCCCCAAAGGTCGAGGCGTGCGTCCCAGGTGTGAGCACCTCAGCGAGGCGGCGTGTAGCCACCATCGCGCCGATGGGAAAGCCTCCCCCAAGCGTTTTGGCTAACAGGAGCACATCCGGCCCAATCCCCGTATGTTGATACGCAAAGAGCTTGCCGGTCCGACCCATCCCGCTCTGGATCTCGTCGTAGACCACCAGCAGCCCGTGCTCATCAGCCAGCGTCCGAACCCCCTGCAGAAACGCCTCCGTCGCGACCCGCACCCCGCCTTCGCCCTGAATGGGCTCAAGGAACATCGCCACTGTGCGCGGACTGATCGCTCGCCGGACTGCATCAAGATCATGAAACGGCACGCACACAAAACCAGGCAGCAGCGGTCCGAAGCCTTCCTGGTATTTCGGCTGGCCGGTTGCGCTCATGGCGCCTGTCGTCCGGCCGTGAAACGACTGCTCCATGACGATGATCTCATGGCGAGGCGGTACACTGGTCGATCCCCAGCGCCTCACCAGCTTAATCGCCGCTTCAACCACCTCAGCCCCGCTATTCGCGAAAAACACCTTGCCCTCGAACGACGCCTCGATCAGTTTCTTGGCTAACCGCCACTGCGTGACATGATAGTAGTTATTCGACACGTGCAGGAGTTTCGTGGATTGGCCACGAAGCGCCCGCAGCACCCACGGGTGACAGTGCCCCAGGCCGCTGACCCCCCAGCCGGGAAACAAATCCAGATACTCCCGGCCCTCAGGATCCCACACGCGGCTGCCCTTGCCCTTGACGATCACCAAGGGACTGCGCACGTAGGTCTCCATGACATAGCGGTCGTATTGGCTGATCACATCGCGCGTTGTCATGAGCGAATAATCTCGGTCCCGATCCCTTTCTTGGTGAAGATTTCTAGCAGCAGCGCATGCGGGATTGTCGCATCGATGATGTGGGTCTTTTTCACGCCGCGCCGGAGCGCCGCGGTGCAGGCGCTGACCTTGGGAATCATCCCTTCCTTGATCACCCCGCGCTCGATCAAGAGCTTGGTTTCCTTGATGGACAGCGTGGAAATCAGCGAGTTCAACTCACCAGCCTGGCGGAGGATGCCCCGGACGTTCGTCAACAACACCAGTTTCTCAGCCCGGAGACTCCCGGCGACGGCACTGGCCGCTTCATCGGCATTGATGTTGTAGAGCTGCCCGTGATCGCTTCCCAGCGGGGACAGAACCGGAATCGCCCCGCGATCCAACGCTCGCCTGACTTTCGTCACCTGGATCGTCTTGACCAGGCCAACGTATCCCAGCGTGCTCGTGTTGGGGTGGGGTTTGGCGAGGATGACGCGATGCTGCGCCACAAGCCCAAGCGCCTGGCCACCGAGCGCATGAATCTGAGCGACCAGTTGGCGATTGACGTCCCCCAGAACCTCGTTGACGATTCGGATCGTCGTACGATCAGTCACCCGCATCCCATCAATGAATTGAGAGGCTTTCCCCGTTGAGGCGATCCGCTTTGAAATCTCCGGGCCTCCCCCATGGAGCAACACCGGCTCTAACCCTACCGCGCTCAAAAAGACGAGGTCCTGCAGGATCCCTTTGAGCACAGCGGGATTCTCCAGGGCGCTGCCCCCGTACTTCACGACGATCGTCTTGCCAGCGAACGCCTGGATGTACGGCAGCGCTTCAATCAAGATATCGGCTTTCCGAATCGACTCTTCCATGTTCTGCTGAAGATCTCAGGTCGTGTAGTGCGCGTTCAGTCGCACGTACGCCTCGGTCAGGTCGCAGGTCAACATCTGCGCGTGGCCGGAACCTCCATGGAGCTGAATCTGGATGTGCAGCTCACGTGGTTCAAACAACCGTCGAGCAAGGACCTTGCCAAGACGTGTGGCCGTGCCCTTGACGACAACCGGAGATCCGCTGATCCGAATCTCAAGCGCCTCTGGTCGAAACCGCGCCCCTGAAGCCCCGGCGGCGGCGGCAATCCGTCCTACGTTCGGATCCCCGCTGGCCAGCATCGTCCGAACCAGACTGGACAGGGCGACTTGACGGGCACAGGCCAATGCTTCCTGGTCCGTGCGCGCGTTGGTCACGTCAATCTTGGCGATCCGCGTCGCCCCTTCCCCGTCCTTGATGAGGCGGTGCGCCAGCCGCTGGGTGACGTGGTGCAGCATCTGGGCGAACTGGCGAGCGGACGGGGTATTGCGGCGCACACGCACCCCGGAACGCCCGTTGGCTAAGATGAAGACGGTGTCGTTCGTACTCATATCCCCATCCACGCTGATGCGATTAAAGGAGGTCTCAACGGCTGCTTGCAACAGTTCCTCCAACAAGCCCTGCTCAATCACGACATCGGTCGTCAACACGCACAGCATCGTCGCCATCGAGGGCGCAATCATGCCGGCCCCTTTGGCCATGCCGCCGAGATGACAGACTCGCCCGGCCATGCGATGGCGCACCGCGGCCTCTTTGGCGTGGCGATCCGTCGTGAGAATCGCCAGGGCCGCCTGCCGGTGCCCCGAGCGACTGAGACGGTGGACGAGTGTGGGGACGACGCGCTGCATCCGTGGAACAGGCAGTCGCCTGCCGATGATCCCCGTCGAGGCGACGAGGACCTCGCGATCTGCCACCCCAAGGAGCCTGGCGACATCGTTGCTGAGGCGCGTCGCGTCCTTGAGTCCTGCCTCACCAGTGAGGCAATTCGCGCAGCCGCTATTGAGCAACACCGCTTTCGCGGTCCCTCGCGCAAGCCGTCGCTGGCTCAGGAGGACAGGAGCGGCTTTGACGCGGTTCGTCGTGAACGTCCCGGCGCAGACCGCGTCTGTCTCGGAGACGACCAGGGCCAGATCCGGCTTGCGGTTTCGTTTGATCCCTGCGCTCACCCCGGAGGCCAGAAATCCTTTCGCTGCCGTCACCCCCCCTGCGACCCACGTCATGTCAAGGCCGTCGTCTCAGGGAACCCGTGCATCAGATTGAAGTTTTGCACCGCCTGGCCTGCTGCCCCTTTTGTGAGATTGTCTAATGCGCTCCCGACAATGAGACACTCAAGCGCCGGATCATACACCAGGCCGATATCACAGAAGTTCGTCTCGAGGACATCCCGAAGCTGCGGAATCACCCCCGGGCGTACTCGAACAAACGGCGCGCGATCGGGCGGATAACTGGCGCGGTAGACCCCGCAAATCGCCTCAAAGGATCCGCGGAGCTTCAGGTACATCGTGCTGATGAGCCCTCGACTCACCGGGATGACTTGCGGCACAAACGTCAGGCGTGCTGGCTGACCCGTGAACCGCTCGATTTCCTGCGAAATTTCCGGCATATGCTGATGGTCGTTCACTTTGTAGGCGCGCAGATTTTCCGTCATCTCGGTAAACAGGAGGGCTGTCTCGGCTTTCCGCCCCGCGCCGCTCAATCCCGATTTCGCATCGACGATGAGACGATGGTCGTCGACGAGCTTGGCTTTGAAGAGCGGGAGAACCCCCAAGAGGACGCTCGTCGCATAACAGCCCGGATTGGCCACGAGCCTGGCCTGCTGGATGTCCTGGCGGTGAAACTCGGCAAGCCCGTAGGCGATCCCCGCGCCGTTGAGCAGCTCCGGATGGGAATGGGAAAATGTGTACCACCGGGGATAGAGCGCCGGGTCCGTCAGGCGAAAATCCCCGCTCAGGTCCACTATCCGCTTGCCGGCGTTGAGGAGCCCCGGCACCACATCCATGGCCGTGCCATGCGGAAGGGCGAGGAACACGGCGTCGCTCATCGCCGCAAGACGCGCGGGGTCGAGGGACTCGACGGGAAGGTCTAGCTGACCCGCGAAGCGGGGGAAGACTTCGGAGGCAGGGCTCGGGCGCTCCCACTTGGCTGAGGCCGCCAAGTAGGTAAGCTGAACATGAGGATGTTGGAGGAGCAATCGGATAAGCTCTTCACCCGCATACCCGGTCGCTCCTGCGATCGCGACCCGAATCGTCGACATCTGTGTGGTAGATTGGCCATCTTAACAGAACACCTTCGCTTGCGCAATGGACAGGGCTACCGCTTCGTCCACTGGAAGCGTTTCCGGGCCCCTTTCTGCCCGTACTTCTTGCGCTCTTTCATCCGAGGATCTCGCGTCAACAACCCGGCGCTGCGAAGCGGTGGGCGCAAGGCCGGATCCAATTGGAGCAGGGCCCGGGCAATGCCAAGACGCACTGCCCCCGCTTGCCCCGCCACCCCGCCGCCTCCCACATTCACTCGCACATCGCATTTGCCTAACTGGTGCGTCACGAGGAGCGGCTGACGCACAGACAGGCGGAGGGCCTCTCGGGGAAAATATCGATCATACGGCATCTCATTCACGAGAATCTGGCCGGTCCCTGGAATGAGTTGGACGCGGGCGATCGCCTCTTTGCGGCGGCCTGTGGCCCAGATGGCCGCCACGCTGGCCCGCGCCACACTCGCCCCCCCGGCTTCGCTGGGCGTCGGTCGGGCAGGCGCCTTGGCCGGTGGGGCTGGTTTGGGAGGTCGGCTCGTCGCTTCGGGCTCGCCTGCTGGCTCAACCGGCGCTACGGGGGGCTGCTCAGGCGGCGTTTTCGTGTCGTCCATTGCCTGTTCCAAAGACAATCGTTTCGGGTTGTTGGGCTTGGTGCGGGTGACTCGATCCCGGATAGACTTTCAACTTGCCAAGCACTCGCCTCGCTAACGGGCCGTCCGGCAGCATCCCTTTCACCGCACGCCGGATCACCTGCTCGGGATCGCGCTTCAGCATCTCCCCCAAGGCGCGCTCCTTCAACCCACCCGGATAGCCCGAATACCAGCGGTAGCGCTTCTGCGCAAGTTTCTGTCCTGTGACCTTGATGTCTTTGGCGTTAATGACCACGACAAAATCCCCCGTATCGAGAAACGGGGTATAGGTCACTTTGTGTTTCCCTCGAAGGAGACCCGCGATGCGACTGGCCAACCGACCAAGCACTTGGCCCTTCGCATCAATCAGCACCCATCGACGGGTCTCGGCCTTGGGAAAGGTTGTGGTCATCCGCTGAATCCCTTTCATACGCTCGTACCCCCTTCCTCAGAAGTGTTGGATGTAGAGCGGGTGAGTGTAGCACAGCTTCACAGGTCCGTCAACGTCGGTAGGTCACCTGTCAACGCGGGTTCTTCTACCCTGGTCAAGGGCTGGGGTACTCAAACCGCCACTTCCCCGTCATCGGGTCGTATCGCCACATGACTTTTGGGGGTGGCGTGTAGTCTGGCCCAAAGGATCTTGCGGTTGGCGCTTGGGAATACCCGGCGGGCATCTGGCGTGGGAAACTCAGGGTGCGCCATCGAATCGGTTCTGGGAACGTAAACTCTTGAGGGCGGGTTTTTCCCTCGTCGACAGACATCCCTCCCGGAAGTCCACCCTGCGGTGGTCCTAAGATCTGGACCAGGAAGGCGAAGCTCCCTAAGAGGAAGAAGATGAACAGGATCCAAAAGCTCGCCCTGCTCATGGCAACACCATTCTAGGTGTCTCAATCCGTACCGTCAATCCCCAATCCAAAATCCGAAATCGACAATGTGGAGCCCCCCGGGCAAGCCCGGGGCACCTCTCTGAATCGCCCGGAGGGGCGGAACCCTCCGAAGCCGGCCCTTCTTCGCTCCTTCGGAGGGCTAACGCCCGGGGCTTCCTGCGAAGGAGGGTGAATTAGTAGGTGACCTTCATCAGCGTCAAGCCTTGAGGGGGGACGGTGGGACCGACCAGGTCACGGTCTTGGGTCTTCAGAATCCGCGCGATGGTCCCTGGGGGACGGCGTCCTCGTCCGACGTCGATGAGGGTCCCCACAATCCGGCGCACCATCCCATAGAGAAAGCCATCGGCTTCGATGTCGATGACCACGCCATTGCGCGTGCGGCGGATCGCGATATCCGAAATCGTGCGCCGGGTCTGGGTGATGGGGGAACCAGTTTTCGGGAAGGCCCGCAGGTCATGACGACCCAGGAGCGCTTGAGCTTCCTGACGCATGCGCGCCACATCCAGGGACCTGCGGACATGGTGCACGTAATGCCGCTCAAATGGCAAGACCACCGGTCCGGTCACCAGGTGATAGCGGTAGCGCTTGGCCTTGGCGTCAAACCGGGCATGGAATACCGGCGGGACCTCTTCGACTTGTGTCACGACGACGGCTGGCGGGAGGAGGCTGTTCAGGGCGCGCCTGAGACCGTCGCAAGGCATCCTCGAGCGAACCCGAACATGCGCCACTTGGGCGAGCGCATGCACGCCAGCGTCGGTCCGGCCGCTGCCGATCACCTGAACCGGCTCCTGGAGAATCCGACGCAGGGCCTGCTGCAGGACCCCTTGGATGGTGGGGTGCTTGGCGTTACGTTGGATCTGCCAGCCAGCGTAGCCAGTCCCGTCGTAGGCAATGGTGAGTTTGAGGGTCTTCAAGAGCGAGTACAGGGGTTAGCGGTTCACCGTCCACGACGTGTGTTGATGAGGAGCTCGGCAATTTGGACCGCGTTCGTCGCGGCCCCCTTGCGAAGATTATCGCCGCACACCCAGAGCGCAAGCCCGTTGGCCACGGACTCATCATGCCGAATCCGTCCCACGAAAACCTCATCGCGCCCCGCTACATCAAGCGGGACCGGATAGGCGGGCTTGCTCGGATCATCGACCAGCCGCACCCCTGGGGCTTGCCTGAGCAATCGCCGTGCCTGTGCCACGGACAGCGGCCGCTCGGTTTCAATCCAGACCGCTTCGGAATGCGCAATCAAGACGGGAACCCGCACACAGGTGGCTGAGATGGCCAACTCAGGCGCCTCGAGGATCTTGCGGGTCTCATGGACCATCTTCATCTCTTCTTTCGTGTAGAGATTGTCCAGGAACACATCCACCTGCGGAATGACGTTAAAGGCGATTTGCGTCGGCAACACGGGTTTGGTCGTCGCAGCAAGCCGTGCTGCTGTCTGAAACTGCGTCCGCGAGATCTTGATCTGGCGGACAACTCGCTTCGTCTCCTCATACAGTTGGGCCATGGCTCTGGCACCCGCCCCAGAGACTGATTGGTAGGTCGACACGATGATCCGCCTGATCCGTGCCGCATCGTGGAGTGGCTTTAAGGCGACGAGCATGATGATCGTGGAGCAATTCGGATTTGCAATCAAACCCCGGTGATGCTGCAGGACCTGGGGGTTCACTTCAGGAACCACCAGGGGCACGTCGTCTTTCAGTCGGAAGGCGCTTGAGTTGTCTACGACGATCGCGCCGCGCTTGGCGGCCTCTGGGGCGAACTCAAGGCTCCGACTGGCGCCGGCGCTGAACAGCGCCACGTCGACCCCATCGAAGTGCCGCTTGTCGAGCTTCTGCACGCGATAGCTCGTCCCGTTAAACGCGATCCGCTTGCCTACAGACCGTTCAGATGCTAAGGGACACAGCCGCGAAACCGGAAACCGTCGCTCGGCTAACACCCGAACCATTTCTGTGCCAACGGCACCGGTGGCTCCAACGACCGCGACGGTCAGTCGCTTCGATTTCGCCATGCTTATGCACCAGCCAGATGCTTCACGACCAAATCTCCTACGTCGCTGGTTGAATAGCCCATCTTGCCCGCGGCAAGGCTCTTGAGCTTCGGCGTCACACGCATCACCGCCTGTTCGATTTGTGTGGCGGCTTGCCGCTCACCCAGATGCTCAAGCAGCATCATCCCCGCGCAGATCGCTGCCAGCGGATTGATCACGTTTTGACCCGTATACTTTGGCGCCGAGCCGCCGATCGGCTCAAACATCGACACGCCGTTCGGATTGATGTTGCCACCCGCAGCAATCCCCATCCCGCCCTGGATCATGGCGCCTAAGTCCGTGATGATGTCCCCGAACATGTTGTCCGTGACGATCACGTCAAACCACTCCGGGTTTTTGACCATCCACATACAGCAGGCATCCACATGGGTGTAGTCCGTCTGGACCTCCGGATACTCCCTGGCCACCTCATCAAAGACGCGCTGCCAGAGATCATGGGCAAACGTCAGGACATTGGTCTTGCCGCAGAAGGTCAATTTCTTCCCTGCCCCTGCCCGCCCTGGGGAAATCGGGGCAGGCGGGCTCGCGTTGCGGGATCTCGTGTAGTCAAACGCATACCGGATGCACCGCTCCACGCCATGCCGGGTGTTCACCGACGTCTGAAGCGCCACTTCGTCCGTGGTGCCTTTTCGCAAAAACCCACCGACCCCGGCATACAACCCTTCGGTATTCTCACGCACCACGACGAAATCGATGTCCGCAGGACCCTTGTCCTTGAGCGGGGTCCACACCCCGGGATACAGCTTCACGGGCCGCAAGTTGATGTATTGATCCAACTCGAACCGCAGGCGCAGGAGAATCCCCCGCTCCAAGATCCCGGGCGCGACCTCCGGATGGCCGATCGCGCCGAGGTAAATCGCATGCACCTCACGGAGTTCCTTGAGGGCTGAGTCGGGCAATGCTTCCTTGGTCTTCAAGTACCTCACCCCGCCAACATCATACGGCTGCCAGATAATCGTAAATCCAGCCAACTGCGAGGCCACTTCGAGGACCTTCCGACCCTCGCGGATCACTTCAGGCCCTGTCCCGTCCCCAGGGATGACAGCGACGCGGTACGTCCGCTGCGTGCGGGTCTGAACAGTCGGCTGCGGGTGGGTCATCACGTGTTTGCTCATCGAGACATCGGTTCAGTCAATAGCCCCTCGGCGGGGCTTGAGGCTGAGGCATAGGGTTTCTTCGGGATGCGACCCGCTTCATAGGCCAGGCGCCCGGCTTCAACCGCCAGGCGCATGGCTGTCGCCATCTTGACAGGATCCTTGGCACAGGCAATCGCCGTGTTCATCAGGACGCCATCGGCTCCCAGTTCCATGGCAACCGCCGCATCCGACGCAGTGCCCACGCCAGCATCCACGATCACCGGCACCGACACGGCGTCCAAGAGGAAGCGGATGTTGAGGGCGTTGAGAATCCCCTGCCCTGATCCAATGGGGGCGGCCAGCGGCATGACGCACGCGGCCCCGGCGTCTTGGAGCTTTTTGGCCATGACGGGATCATCGTTGGTGTACGGCATCACGACAAAGCCCTCGCGAACGAGCACCGTCGTCGCCTCCAACAAGGCGACCGTATCAGGCAGCAGCGTCTTCGGATCGCCGATCACCTCAAGTTTAATGAGATGCGATAATCCGGCCTCACGCCCAAGGCGCGCCACGCGGATGGCTTCCTCCGCCGTGTAACAGCCCGCGGTGTTCGGAAGCACGGTCACGCGCGAGCGGTCGATGTAGTCCAAGAGGCTCTCTGCCTTGGGCTGATCCAAATTGAGCCGACGAACCGCCACGGTGACCATCTCAGCGCCGGATGCCTCCAGCGCCTCTCGCATGAGCGCAAACGTCGCGTACTTACCGGTCCCGACGATGAGCCGGGAATGCAAGGTGTACGGCCCGATGCGCAAGCCGCGGTCTTGACTGACCGCAGAGGCGGCTGGCGGCTCGCTGCGGACGATCGATTCCCCTCTGCTCATCTTAGGTCCCCACCAATGAGACCGCTGGACGGGGCTCTTCGACCACCGTCCCTTTCGCCACGACGACAATCCCGCCTTCCGTCACATGAAAACGCTGGCGGTCTTCCTCGAGGTTGTAGCCAATCTCCGCATAGCGCGGAATCACGACGTCTTTGTCGATGATGGCTCGACGGATCTTCGCGTAGCGGCTCACCTCCACGTGCTCCATGAGAATCGAGTCTTCCACTTTCGCAAAGCTATTCACCCGCACATCAGGCGACAGGACGCTGCGGGTGACGGTGCCTCCGCTGATGATGCAGCCGTTGGCAATCAGCGAATCGAGCACGTTCCCCACCCGACCGGTGGCCTCATCCGCAAACACCGTCTTGGCGGGCGGCCACTGTTCGTGGTAGGTACGGATCGGCCACTGGCGGTCGTACAGGTTAAACAGCGGGGTCACCTGCACCAAGTCCATATTCGCCTCGTGGTAGGCATCGAGGGTCCCGATGTCCCGCCAATATTTGGCGGTTTTCTTGTTCTCGTCCTTGAAGATGTAGGCGACGACCTTGACGTCGCGCGTGACTTTGGGAATGACGTCCCGACCGAAATCATGCGTGCTGTCCAGCCGCTTCGCATCCTCGATCAGCGCCTCTTCCAGGAACACCCGATTGAACAAGTAGATCCCCATGGAGACATAGCAGTGCGCTGGATCACCAGGGATTGTCTTGGGGACGGCGGGTTTTTCCTGAAAGCCCACGATGCGCCCCCTCGCATCCACCTCGACGATCCCGAAGCCTTTGGCCCGCTCCTTCTCCATTTCAATCACCCCGACCGTCACCTGCGCGTCGTGGGTAGTGTGGAAGTCCAGCATCTGGGCATAGTTCATCTTGTAGATATGATCCCCGGCTAACACGAGGACGTACTCCGGATGCTCCTGCGCAATGGAGTAGATGTTCTGGTAGACCGCATCGGCCGTGCCGAGATACCAGTGCTCGCCCAGGCGTTGCTGGGCCGGGATCACGTCGATGTACTCGCCCAGCTCGCTGTCGAAGATGTTCCAGCCCATCCGCAGGTGCCGCTGCATCGAGATGGACTTGTACTGGATCAGCACGTGGATCTTGCGAATCCCCGAATTAATGCAATTCGAGAGGGTGAAGTCGATGATCCGGTAGATCCCGCCAAATGGCACGGCTGGCTTGGCCCGATCCTTGGTCAGCGGAAACAGCCGTTCGCCCTTGCCGCCCGCCATGATAAACGTGAGAACCTGTCGCATCGTGAATCGCCTGAATCCTGTGAGGACGTAGAGGCTACGCCTTGGGCCACACCAACGTCAACCCATGGCGGATGAGCATGACCGCAAACGCCGCCAGCACCAGATTGGATACTTTCGAGACGACCCTGGCCCCTTCGCGGCCGAGTCGTCCCATCAACCAATCCGCCAGCTGCAGGACAATCCACACAAGCAAGATATTGAGGCTCAACGATCCCATCGTGACCCGCACCCCGTAGCGTTCGCGCAAAAGCAGTGTGGTCGTCAGGACCGCAGGGCCCACGATGAGGGGAACCCCCAGGGGCACCACCCCGATCGCTTCCGCAGAGCCGTACTGGACCTTCTCCGGACGAAGGAGATCGTTGAGCGCAAGGACAAACAAGATCACGCCCCCGGCCACCATCACATCCGCCATCTCAATTCCCAGCAACACGAACACGGACTTGCTGACAAACAAAAATGCGAGCGCCACGACAAAAGCGACCATGACCGCGTTATGCACCGCGTGCCGACGCTGGGCACTCGGCAGCCCCTGGGCCAGGGACCAGTAGACCGGCAAGAGCCCTAAGACGTCGAAGGCGACGAATAATGGGATGAACACAAGCCAGAATCGTTCCATGAGCCCTCCACGGCCGATCTTCAGGAGAGAAACAGACGGTATTATACGCCCTTAGGGGCGGAAGTGACAAGCCACGAAGTGGCCCGGAACCTTCTCGGCCAGAAGCGGGCGCTCGCTGGCGCACTGGGCCTCAGCGAGGGGACAGCGGGTCCGAAACGCACAGCCGGAAGGCGGGCGAAGCGGCGAGGGGACTTCTCCACGATCTTCTGCCCCCGCTACCCTCAGGCCAGCAGATTCTAACAAGAGCTCTGTATAGGGATGCCAGGGCTGGCGGAAGAGGTGCGCGGTGTCTGCGAGTTCCACAATGCGTCCGAGATACATGACCGCAACCTTGTGGCACATCGAGCCGATGATGCGTAGATCATGGGAAATCAAGAGGTAAGACAACTGGTGCTGCTGGTGTAACGAGCGCAGCAACTCTAACACCTGCGACCCCACATAGACATCCAACGAGGCCACCGGCTCATCAAGGATCAGGAGTGTTGGTTGCAGGGCAAGGGCCCTGGCGATGGCGACTCGCTGACGCTCGCCTCCGCTGAGTTCATGGGGATACCGACGGACGTACCGGCTGGGCAACCCCACCTGTTCCAGTAACCGATGGACACTGGCGTCTCGCGCGGAGGCAGTGGTCGCCAGGCGATGCACAATGAGCGGCTCGCTCAGTGCCGAGCCAACCCGTTGACGGGGATCCAGTGAGCTGGTGGGATCTTGAAACACCAGTTGGACGTCGCGGCGGATCTGGGGAGGGATCTGATGCCCGTTGCTGAGCCGATGCCCTTGATAGCGAATCTCACCAGACGTCAGGGATTCCAGTTGTGCGACCAGTTTCGCCAGCGTGGTCTTCCCGCATCCGGACTCCCCCACCAGCCCCACAATTTCACCTGGTTGGATGGTGAGCGTCACGTCTGTCACGGCGTTTACAAACCCGATGATGCGCCGGAATGCTCCTGCACGATAGGGAAACCGTTTCGTGACGTGTCGCAACTCAAGCAAGGCAGACGCCGTTGGGCTCATCGAAGACGCGAACATCATGCGCCATCTCCAAGAACCGCGACGCGCGGCTGGGCAGCCAGGAGCCGCTTCGTATAGTCATGATGCGGATGCGCGAGGACCTGCGGCGTCGGGCCTTCCTCCACCACCTGCCCCTGCCACATGACCGCCATCCGGTCGGCCAGCTGCTTCACCAAGTGAATGCTGTGGCTGATCATCAAGAGACTCAAGCCCAGTTCTCGCTGCAGGCGCTTCAGCAACAGGACGATTTGCCGTTCCAGGGTTACATCGAGGGCGGTGGTCGGTTCATCCGCGACCAACAGTTTGGGTTGTGAGGCAATCGCCATGGCGATCATGACGCGCTGCTTCATCCCGCCTGAGAGCTCATGCGGATAACTCATCAGGCGTTCTGCGGCGGCCGGAAGACCCACGTGCGACAAGAGTTCGACGGCTCGTCGATGCGCCGCCGGTCCACCGACGTCGGTGTGCAACTCGAGCATCTCGATCAGCTGCCGGCCAATCGTCATGACGGGATTCAAGGATGTGGATGGCTCCTGGAAGATGTACGCGACCTGACCCCCACGGACTCGGAAGAGTTGCCGCCGATCAACCTGCAAGAGATCCTGTCCCTCAAACAGGATTTGGCCAGCCCGAATCACCGCAGGCGGCTCGGGCACCAAACGGGTGATCGCAAGTCCCAACGTGGTTTTTCCAGAGCCTGATTCGCCGACCACGCCGACCACCTCACCCTGATCAATGGCCAGCGACACGCCATCGACGGCCCGAACCGGCTGCTGGGACGTCTCAAACTCCACGGTGAGATCGCGGATGTCCAACAGCATTTAATTTAGGAGGACCGGCTGAAACGTTCCCGAAGCCCTTCGCCAAGAAGGTTGAACGCCAGCACCGTCATGAGAATGGCCAGACCCGGAAACACCGTCTGCCACCACGCCACACCCAACGTGCCTTTGGCATCGATCAACACATTGCCCCAGCTGGGCGTCGGCGGCTGAACCCCAAGACCCAGGAAACTGAGGCCCGATTCGACGAGAATGGCGGAACCGATCCCCAAGGTCGCGCTGACGAGCACAGGGGAGAACGCATTGGGTAACAGATGCCGCCACATAATCCGCCAGGCGCTTGCGCCAAGCACGCGCGTCGCCTGGATAAACTCGCGTTCTTTCAGACTTAAGATCTCCGCACGAACCAATCGGGTCACCCCCATCCACCCCGTGAGCCCAATAATGAGGATGATGTTCGCGACGCTCTGCCCGACCATCGCAACGATCGCCAGCAACAGGAAGAACGTTGGAAAACAGAGCATCACATCGACAACGCGCATGATGAGACTATCCATGACGCCACCATACCATCCGGCGAGAAGCCCCAAGATAGTCCCGATGAGAATCGACACCCCGACCGCTCCCACCCCCACGAGGAGCGAAATGCGCGTTCCAAACAGCAGGCGACTGTAGAGATCCCGACCAAGGCTGTCAGTCCCCAGCCAGTGAGACGACGAGGGCGGTTGCAACGCCTGGGATAGGTTGACCGCATCCGGATCGTGGGACGCAAGCCCCGGTGCCACGATCGCCACCACCAGGAGCCCAGCAATAATCGCCCCACCTCCCCATACCCAGAGGCTTGTCCGAAGTCTCATCGTCGTTCTCCAACACGAATCCGCGGGTCGGCATACGCGTAAGCCACATCCGCCAGGAGGTTCCCCAGCAGCGTGAGGATGGCGCTGATGGTCAAGAGCCCCATCACCGTCATCAAATCGCGTGACATCACCGCGTCATAGTACAAGCGTCCCAAACCTGGAATCGAGAAGATGGTCTCGAAAATCACGCTGCCACCCAACAGACCCGGGATGGAGAGTCCCAAGATCGTGATGATCGGCAGGAGGGCGTTGCGCAGCGCATGGTCGAACAACACCCGGTGTTCTGGCACCCCCTTGGCGCGGGCGGTCCGGATGTAGTCTTGCTGGAGGACCTCGACCATACTGCCGCGCATGTACCGAGCGATGCCGGCCAGGCCACCAAAGGCTGAGACAGCGACCGGCAACAGCAGATGCCCTCCGGTATCCACCCATTGTTGCCACCACGGCCATTGGTCCGAACCCAAGCTGTGGATCCCAGACACCGGAAGCCACTGCAGTTGGACGCCAAGCCACCGCATCAACAACAGTGAGAGCCAGAACGTCGGGGTGGAAAACCCCAGGAAGACGAGGAACGTCGTGGCCTGGTCGAATGGCCCTTGCGGCTTGGCTGCGGCCAGGATGCCAATCGGCAAGGCGATGAGCAGGATGAGTATCATGGAGAGGAGATTGATGGTCAGGGTAATGGGGATGCGTTCCACGATCTTGTCCATGACCGGCCGATTATCGGTGAGGGAGCGGCCGAAATCGCAGGTGACGATCCGCTTGAGCCAGCGGCCATACTGGAGGGGGAGCGGATCGTTCAAGCCATAGAATGCGATGATCCGCTGCCGCGCCTCGAGCGAGACCTTCGGATTCAGCTCAGTTCCAAGCACCGTGGGATCGCCAGGGGTGAGGTGGATAACCACGAAACACAGCAGCGTGATGCCAAGCAAGAGTGGGATCAACCCCACGAGACGTCGAACCAGATAGGCTACCATGCACTTACTGAAGGGTGTCACCGGAAACCAGGAACCACTCACCAGATCGTCGCTCTGGTCTCAGGTTACTGGTGACGTGATTCCCGTTAGGGCTCAAGCCGCCAGGAGGCATACCGTTGCTCGGCGCCAGGGACATACCAATCAATGAGATTATAGCCAATGCCGATGGGAGTCGCGACGACGTTGCGAAACCGCGCATGGACAATCGGCAGGGCATCCGGCACGTAGAGGAAGGTGTAGGGCTGATCCTCATAGATCAGCTCGTGGATGCGACGGTAGATGGCCTTGCGCTGGTCCTGATCGAAGCTCCGCCGGCCTTCCTCGATCAAACGATCGACTTCGTCGTTGTGGTAGCTCACGAAGTTGAACTCGCCCTTCTTGGTTTTCGAGGAATGGAAGATGTCAAACAGATCCGGATCGCGCGAGAGCCCCCACCCCAAGAGGATGGCTTCGAAATTGCGCGTGTCAATGAACTGGGAGAGGAACGCGCTCCACTCGATCACCCGGATCTCCATCCGGATGCCAATCTCCTTGAGCCGGCGCTGGATGATTTCAGCCGCCTTTTGTCGCGGGTCGTTGCCCTGGTTGGTCAGCAGGACAAAGGAAAAGACCTGACCGTGACGATCGAGCCATCCATCAGCGTCCGTGTCAACCCACCCGGCTTCAGCGAGCAACGCCTTCGCCTTGGCCGGATCATACGGGGCCGGCTTGATGGTGTCGTTGTACGCCCAGGACTCAGGGGGAAAGGGCCCGGTAGACACACGGCCAAGCCCCAGGAGGATCCCGTCGATGATCTCGTCCTTATTGATCGCGTAGTTGAGGGCTTGACGCACCCGCCGATCCGCGAATTTCGGGTCGTTGAGATTGTAGCCCAGGTACGTGTAGCCAAATGAAGGGTAGCGGTATTTGCGGTAGACCCGTTGGAAGAATGGGGTGTCGGTCTGGCGACGATATTGCAGCGGGGTCAAGCCGGTGGAATCCACGTGTTGGGTCGAAAGCTCCAAAAACATCGTGGCCTGATCCGGGATGACCCGGTAGAAATACCGATCCACAAACGGCCGATGTTCAAAATAGTCGGGGTTCGCCACAAGCTCAATCGACTCCGCCGTTTTCCATTGTCGGAAGCGATAGGGCCCGGTGCCAATCGGGTGGCGCGCAAACGGCGTGGTCTGCCAGTCGGCGGATTCCAGGAGATGTTTGGGCATGATCCACATCCCCCAACTCGCCAAGCCCGGCGAAAAGGGTTCCTTGTAGCGGACCTTGACGGTGGCATCGTCGAGGACCTCGAGGGCCTGGACCCGCTCAAAGTCCCCGCTATACGGGGTGGGCACCTTGGGATCAATCAGCGTGTCATAGGTAAACCGGACATCGGCTGCGGTGAACGGGACGCCGTCATGCCAGCGGACGTTCTTGCGCAGATGAAAGACAATGACCAACCCGCCCTCTTTGATGTCCCACCGCTGGGCCAAGTCACCCACTAAGGTCAGATCGGGCGCGTATTTGACCAGGCCGTTGAACACCAGCCCGCAGATGTCTTGCGAGGCACTATCGGAGGCTAAGATGGGAATCAAGGTCCGCGCATCCCCAATGGATCCGGCGACGAGCGTATCCCCAGGAAAGGGCTGCTTGTTGTCGGGGGTCGGGTGAGGGACAGAGCGGCTGGGTTCTGGTCGAACGAACAGGACGCTGATGACCAGGAGGCTAACCCATCGCAGCCGACGAAGGGAGTCGGTCATGGGCCTGCGCTACGGCGAGGACGGTGTCTCGTGAGCTGAGGCGGGGGCTTGAGCCTGCGGCGGTTGACTCGGCGGTGCTGTCTGGACGTTGGGTTCGGGTGAAGCGGGTTGAGCTGTTGCAGGAGAGGGGAGCACTCCGGGGATGGCTGGGAACTGTTCCGGGTTGATGAGCGGCACTTGCTCAATGACCGAGCGACCCCGAACAGTGGACAGGTACGCCAGCGACAGACACGTCACGACAAACATCCCGGCACAAAACGTCGTGATCCGCGTGAGGACCGTCACCGCTCCGCCTCCAAACAACGATTGGGCCGCCGCACCCCCCAACAATGTGTCGGATAAGCCACCCCGCCCGCCTTGGAGCAAGATCACCGCAATGAGCACCAGCGAAACGAGCACATGAACCACTAAGACCAGTCCATAAATCATCGGGTCACCACCCCACCACCTGTCGCTCGGCCCGAAGGGTCGACTGATCCGCCTCCGGCGGATGCGCCAGCTGGTGGGGCCAATTTGGCATCGACCGCAGCTTTGACAATCGCTGCAAACGAGTCGGCTTTCAGGCTGGCTCCTCCCACCAGCGCCCCATCCACATCAGGCTGTTGTAACAGCTCAAGCGCATTGGCTGGATTCACACTGCCGCCGTATTGGATGCGCACCGCGTCAGCCGTTTGAGTATTCCAGCGATCCTTCAAGAGCTGGCGAATGAACGCCTGGACTTCTTGCGCTTGGGCCGCTGTGGCGTTCCGACCGGTCCCAATGGCCCACACCGGCTCGTACGCAATGACGATCCGCAAGCCGTCCTGCGTTGAACAGGCCGCAAGGGTCTGTTCGATCTGTCGGCGTACCACATCACATGTCTGGCCCTGTTCCCGTTGGGCGAGCGTCTCCCCGACGCACAGGATCGGGGCGAGCCCATGGCGAAGCGCCGTGATGAGTTTTTTCGCAATCCGCTCGTCCGTTTCCCCGAAGTGTTGCCGGCGTTCCGAATGTCCAATGATACAGTAGCGACAGCCCAGGTCAAGGAGCATCGAGGCTGAGATCTCTCCGGTAAAGGCGCCCTGCGGTTCCCAAAAGAGATCTTGCGCTCCCAGGCCGATGGCTGAACCCGCCAGCTGTGCCGCCACCGTCGACAGAGCCGTAAAGGGCGGACAGACCACGACTTCGACCGGTTGGCGATCGACCAACGTTTTGAGCTGAGCGATAAGGGCGCTAGCCTCCCGCGAGGTCGTGTGCATCTTCCAGTTGCCTGCGATGATAGGTTTGCGCATTTCCCACGTCGACCTA